>NZ_JBHYJX010000054.1:0-54795 GCF_042740985.1 Streptomyces sp. NPDC058985
CGGGCCGAACTGGCGGCCGCCGTGGGTGCGGTGGTCGCCGGTCTGATGGCGGGCCGCGCGGCCCGGCGCTTCTCGGTCCGTGCCGTCGTCGCCGGCGGGCTCGCCGCCGTCGGCCTCGCGCTCGCCGCGCTGACCGTCATCGGGCAGAACACCGGCTACCCGCTGCTCGGCGCGGCCCTCCTGGTCGTCGGCGTCGGCGCCGGGTTCTCGTTCACCGTCACCGCCGACGTGATCCTCTCCAGCGTGCCCAAGGAACAGGCGGGCGCCGCCTCCGCGGTCTCCGAGACGGCGTACGAACTCGGCGCCGCGCTCGGCATCGCGGTGCTCGGCTCCATCGTGACCGGCGTCTACCGCGACTTCACCGGTCCGGCGGGCACTCCGGCGGCGGCACACGAGTCGCTGGGCGGCGCGGTGGAGGCCGCCGCGGGTCTCCCCGCCGACACGGCCGGGGCGCTCCTGGACTCCGCCCGCCAGGCCTTCGTCGACGGCCTGACCCTCGCGGCCGGCGTCGGCGCCGCGGTCCTCCTGGCCGCCGCGGTGGCCTCCTGGTTCCTCCTCCGGGGCCAGCGCCTGGAGGACGGGGCGGAACACCCGTAGCCCCGGCACGGACACCCGGAACGGCGAACCACACCCTGGGGTGCGGCTCGCCGTTGCGTGGTGTGCGGGGCTCCCGCGGCGCCCGGTGGAGGACGGCTCCGCCGAGGGCGTGCCGTCTTCCCCGTCGGTCCGCCGGAGGCCTACGCCGCCTTCGCCTTGCTCGCGTACATGTCCACGTACTCCTGGCCCGACAGCCGCATGACCTCGGTCATCACGGAGTCGGTCACGGCGCGCAGGACGTAGCGGTCGCGGTCCATGCCCTCGTAGCGGGAGAACTCCATCGCCTCGCCGAAGCGGACCGTGACCTTGCCCGGCCGGGGCAGCCCCGCGCCGCCCGGCTGGAGCTTGTCGGTGCCGATCATGGCGAACGGGACCACGGGCGCGCCGGTCATCAGCGTCAGCCGCGCGATGCCGGTGCGGCCGCGGTAGAGGCGGCCGTCGGGGGAGCGGGTGCCCTCCGGGTAGATGCCGAAGACGCGGCCCTCGTCCAGCACCCGGCGCCCGGTCATCAGCGCCGCGACACCGCCCCGGCCGCCGTCGCGGTCGACCGGGATCATGCCGACACCGGTGAAGAACCAGGCCATCAGGCGGCCCTTGAAGCCCTTGCCCGTGACGTACTCGTCCTTGCCGATGAAGAAGACCTGCCGGTCGCAGACCAGCGGAAGGATCATCGAGTCGATGAAGGTGAGGTGGTTGCCGGCCAGGATCACCGGTCCGTCGCCCGGGATGTTCTCCACGCCCTCCACCCGTGGGCGGAACATCAGGCGCATGATCGGGCCGAGCACTGCCTTGATGAGCGCGAAGCGGGACAACGGGTCCTCCGGTGTCGGGGATGCGGTATGAGTCTGTGCAGGTGAGGACATTACTCGCGGCCCAGGGGGTCACGCACCTCGGGTCACCCGGGTCTTACGCGGTGTTGACGCGTGTTCACCTGCGGTGCCGTCGTGTTGCGCGGCGGTAACGCCTCACGCCGGTGTGAGGCAGGTCGCGCCCCAAGACCGGTGTGCCGCCAGTCCCGGTGTGCCGACCCGGCCCGGATCGAAGCACGGGCGCCGCCCGCACCGTACGAGGCGCGCCGCCGAAGCCACGCCCCCGACCCGTGTGACATCGAGTACCCTCGCGGACCGCCCTCAAGCCGACGGCCCGTCAGCCATTCGCGCCCACCACTCCCAGGGGCCCGAGGCGTCACGCGCGTATCGCGTACGACATCACCCCGCACCCGCGTGTTCCGGCCACGGTCTCCCACTCGTCATGTACGCGCCCCTACGATCGGCCCGCACCGACGTCGACAGCAGGAGGCCCTGATGGGAACGCAGGAGTCGGACGAGCAGGCGGGCGGCACCGGACGGCGCGCGCTCCTCGGAGCGGCGGTGCTCGGCGCGGGCGGAGCCGTATTCGGCCTGTCCGGCACGGCGAGAGCCGCCGGCACCGGGCACGGCGGGGGACACGGCGGCGGCCTGGGGGACCTGCCCGTCCCGACCGTCATCGGCCACCGCGGCGCCAGCGGCTACCGCCCCGAGCACACCTTCGGCTCCTACGAACTGGCCCTCGACATGGGCGCCGACATCGTCGAGGCCGGTGACCTGGTCCCGACCAGGGACGGCCACCTCGTCTGCCGCCACGAGCCCGAGATCGGCGGCACCACCGACGTCGCCGACCACCCCGAGTTCGCCGACCGCGAGCGCACCAAGCTGCTCGACGGCGTCTCCACCACCGGCTGGTTCACCGAGGACTTCACCCTCGCCGAGCTGAAGACGCTCCGCGCGACCGAGCGCATCCCGGCCAACCGCCCGCACAACACCCTCTACGACGGCCGCTGGGAGATCCCCACCTTCGAAGAGGTGCTCCGCTGGCAGAACGAGCAGACCCGCAGGCGGGGCAGGCAGGTCTGGATCTACCCCGAACTCAAGCACCCCACCTACTTCCGCAAGCTGGGCCTCGGCACGGAGGAGCGCCTCGCGCGGCTGCTGCGCAAGTACGGCAAGGACCGCAAGAACTCGCCCGTCGTCATCCAGTCCTTCGAACCCACCAGCATCCAGCGGATGAACAGGCTCGTCGGCAACCCCCTCGCCGTCCTGCTGTCCGGCGCGAACAGCCGCCCCTGGGACTTCGTCGAGACCGGCGACCCGCGCACCACCGCCGACCTGATCACGCCGAAGGGCCTCAAGGAGATCGCCTCCTACGCGCAGGGCATCGGCCCCACGCTCGACCTGATCATCCCGAAGGACTCCGCGGGCCGGCTCACCGAACCGACGACCCTGGTCCGCGACGCGCACCGAGCGGGCCTGATCCTGCACCCCTACACCATGCGCAACGAGAACCCCTTCCTGCCCGCCGAGTTCCGCAAGGGCGGTGACCCCGACGCCTACGGCGACGTCTTCGGGGCGTTCCGCACGTACTTCGCCACCGGCATCGACGGCATCTTCACCGACCACCCGGACACCGGCGTGCTGGCCCGCGAGGACTTCGTCAACGACTGAGCGTCCGCCCCCGGTTGGGGTGAGCTTCGGCCGTCCGGGCAACCCGCCGCCCGGGCGGCCGCGTCGACGTGCATATGACGCACGACCTGGTCACCTCCCTGAGCCCCCTGCTCACCGCCGAGGCCGCGGCCGAGGCACCTGCGTCCGGGGCCGAGCCCGGCGACCTCGAACAGACGGTCTGGCTGCGCCTGCTGGAACGCGTGGAGGCCGACGGCCCGCCCGCCGACCCGCACCGCTGGCTGCGCCGCGCCGTCCGCACCGAGGCCCGCCGTATCCGCCGGACGACCCGGCACGAGCGGCCGTACGACACCGAGCCCGCCGGTGCCGACGCCGAGCACGACCCCGAGCAACTCGCCCTCGCCGCCGCCCGGCACCGCGCCCTGCGCGACGCGGTGGGCCGGCTGCCCGGCCGCTGCCCCCGGCTGATGGAGGCGCTGTTGTCGCCGAGAGACCTCACCTACCGGGAGATCGCGGGGGAGTTGGGTATCTCACAGGGCAGCCTTGGCCCGGAACGTTCCCGATGTCTGGGATGTCTGCGGCGATTGTTGACGCCGGAGGTTGCGGCCCGCTGAGGACGGGGATAGGAGTGGGGGACCACAGGTGATCAGGTGAGCGGGAGGCATGCGCACATGGGCATGAGCGTGACCATCTCGGCGGCGACCGAAAAGGACGCCGAGCAGATCTTCCGGTTGCAGTACCTCTGCTTCCAGAGCGAGGCTGCGCTGTACGGCAACTACCGCATCGACCCGCTCGTCCAGACCCTGGACTCCGTGCGCGCCGAGGTCGCCTCCGACTGCGTCTACGTGGCGCGGCTCGGCGAGGAGGTCGTGGGCTCGGTGCGCGGCCGGGTGAGCGAGGAGGGCGCCGCCGCCATCGGCAAGCTGTGCGTCCATCCCCGGCTCCAGGGACACGGCATCGGAGCCCGCCTGCTGCGCGCCGCCGAGGCCGCCCTCGCCGACGAGCGGGGCGCCAAGCGCTTCCGCCTGCACACCGGACACCGCAGCGAGAGCGGCCTGCGGCTGTACCGGCGGGTGGGCTACGAGACGGTGGGCACCGCCCAGGGTGACGACGGCGTCCCCATGATCGTCCTGGAGAAGCCCGCCCAGGCGTACGCCACCACCGCCTGACGCACCGCCGGGACCGTGCGACGGCGTTACGCGGTGCGGGCCCGGCGGAGCCAGTAGAGGGCGGACAGCGGCAGCAGCACGGGAATGAAGAGGTAGCCCATCCCGAAGTCGGACCACACGGTCGCGTCGTGGAAGGCGGACGGGTCCGCCATCGTCCAGGTGCCGACCGTCAGCACGCCCACCAGCTCGGCGGCGCAGCACACCACCGCCGCCCTGCGGGCCGTCTCGCCGCCGCGCACCAGTGTGTAGGTGATGAACCCGTACACGAGACCCGCCAGCGCGGACAGCGTGTAGGGCAGCGGCGCCCGGTCGAACTCGGTCGCGATCTGGTACGCGGAGCGGGACACGGCGCCGACCACCATCACGCCGTACAGCCACACCAGCAGGATCCCGGGCCCGCTGATCAGCCGCGCACCGGCCGGCTTCTCCTCCGTGGCCACCACGTCAGCCTCCCCAGATGTCATACAGCCGCACCTCCAGGACGGCGAGGACGACGCCGCCCGCGGCCACCGTCACCGAGCCCCAGCGGGTGCGCTCGGCCAGCGACATGAACCCCGCCGCCGGGACGCAGGCGAAGGCGCCCAGCAGGTACGCCACGAAGATCGTCGTGCCCTGGTCCGGCTCCTCGCCCCGCGCCAGCTGCACGATCCCGACCACGAGCTGGACCAGCGCCAGCAGCGAGACCACGGCCATGCCGATGAAGTGCCAGTCCTTGGTCGGCTGGTCACGGTAGGCCGCCCAGCCGCACCAGGCGGCGAGCAGCAGCGCGGCGACGGCGGTCACCAGCGTCAGGGCGTCAAGCATGGCAGCGAGCCTATTACGGCCCAAAAGGCCCGCCGTCCCCGGCCCCGCCCGCCGCACCCGGCACCGGCCCGCGGCGGACCCGTAGGGTCGGGGGCATGAAGCTCCACGCACAGGCCCTGCTGTTCGACAACGACGGAACCCTAGTCTCCTCCCTCGAATCCGTGGGCCGCTGCTGGACGCGGTGGGCCGGCGAGTACGGGATCACCGCGGAGGAATTCGCGCGGGTCGAGCTGCACGGCCGGACCGCCGCCGAGATAGCCGCCGACCTGCTCCCCGCCCACGCGGTGCCGCAGGCCGTCGCGCGAATCGAGCAGCTGGAGGTCGAGGACGTGCCGAACGGCGGCATACGACTGCTGCCCGGCACCCGGGACTTCCTCGACGCGCTGCCCGCCGACCGCTGGGCCGTGGTCACCTCCGCGACCCGGCGGCTCGCCGAGGCCCGGCTGGAGGCCGTCGGCATCCTCCCCAAGAACCTCGTCGCCGCCGACGACGTCACACGCGGCAAGCCCGACCCCGAGCCCTACCTGCTGGGCGCCCGCGTCCTGGGCGTCGACCCGGCCGACTGTGTCGTCTTCGAGGACGCCCCCGCCGGTCTCCGGGCCGGCCGCGCCGCCGGGATGCGGACCGTGGCGTTGGCCACAACCCACCGGCCCGGCGAACTCGAGGCCGACCTGGTGGTCACCGACCTGTCGGCCTTGTCCCCACTGGTCACCGACGCGGGCATCGAGATCGTCGTCCGGGGCTGATCCACCCGCCCGCGGCCACCCACCGTCCACCGGTGTCCACCATCCGGACATCGGCGTCCGGTCACGAGCACACGTCTGCTTTACTGATCGCATGAGCACGACGAGCGACCGCACCCCTGCGACCGAGGCGACGATGACGCCCGGTGCTCGTTGTATGTGCCGCGTCGCTCCTCGCACGTGTCGAATGTGCGCCTTCTAGAGGGCCCCTGCACCACCTGAGCCTCGCGCCCCGAAGCGAGCGCCGCTCATGACCGCCACCGCGCCCCGCGCACGCGGCTGAGCCACGCCCCGCGCACACGTTTCTCCCCGGTCAGCCGGGTCGCACCGCCACCGCGAGAACGTGCCGCGTTCCGAAGGACCCCAAGCCCCCGAAGAACAACGCCCCGTGCCCGGCGCCCACCACCGCGCCGCGCACTCGACAGTGACGGAAACCCACGTGATCACCACATCGGGCCTCACGAAGGTCTATCGCTCACGCGGCCGCGAGGTCACCGCCCTGGACGGCGTCGACCTGCACGTCCGCGAGGGCGAGGTGTACGGCGTCATCGGCCAGTCCGGCGCCGGCAAGTCCTCGCTCATCCGCTGCGTCAACCTCCTGGAGCGTCCCACCGCCGGCACGGTCACCGTCGCCGGTCAGGACCTCACCGCGCTGGCCGGACGCGGCCCCCGCGCGAGCCGCGAACTGCGGCAGGCGCGCAGCCGAATCGGCATGGTCTTCCAGCACTTCAACCTGCTCTCCGCGCGGACCGTGCGGGACAACGTCGAACTGCCGCTGGAGATCCTCGGCAAGTCCGGGAAGGAACGTTCCCGCAAGGCGCTGGAACTGCTCGACCTCGTCGGCCTCGCCGACAAGGCGGGTGCCTACCCCGCCCAGCTCTCCGGCGGCCAGAAGCAGCGCGTCGGCATCGCCCGCGCCCTGGCCGGCGACCCCCAGGTGCTGCTCTCCGACGAGGCCACCAGCGCCCTCGACCCGGAGACCACCCGCTCCATCCTCCAGCTGCTGCGCGACCTGAACCAGCAGCTCGGTCTGACCGTCCTGCTCATCACCCACGAGATGGACGTCGTCAAGACGATCTGCGACTCCGCCGCCCTCATGGAACACGGCCGCGTCGTCGAGTCCGGCACCGTCGGCGAACTCCTCGCCACCCCGGGCTCCGAACTGGCCGCCGCGCTCTTCCCGGTCGGCGGCGACGCCTCCGCCGACGACCGCACCGTCCTCGACATCACCTTCCACGGCGAGGCCGCCACCCAGCCGGTCATCTCCCAGCTCTCCCGCACCTACAACATCGACATATCGATCCTCGGCGCCGCGATCGACACCGTCGGCGGCCTCCAGGTCGGCCGGATGCGCATCGAACTGCCCGGCCGCTACGAGGACAACGTCGTGCCCGTCGGCTTCCTGCGCGAGCAGGGCCTCCAGATCGACGTGGTGAACGCGACGAGCGAGGCGCCGTCCGCGCTGGTGAAGGAAGGTGCCAAGTGACCTGGTCCGAGATGCAGCCCCTGTTGGAGCAGGCCTCCTGGGAGACCCTGATCATGGTCGGCTGGTCCACCCTGATCGCCGTCGTCGCCGGACTCCCGCTCGGTGTCCTGCTCGTCCTCAGCGACCGGGGCGGACTCCTCCAGAACGTCGTGGTCAACAAGGTCGTCGGCCAGGTCGTGAACGTGGGCCGCTCGATGCCGTTCATCATCCTGATGGTCGCGCTGATGAGCTTCACCCGCTGGGTCACCGGCACCACCATCGGCAGCGAGGCCGCGATCGTGCCGCTCGCCATCGGCGGCATCCCGTTCTTCGCGCGCCTCGTCGAGACCGCCGTGCGCGAGGTCGACGGAGGGCTCGTCGAGGCCGTCCAGTCCATGGGCGGCAACACCTGGACCATCGTCCGCAAGGTCCTGGTCCCCGAGGCGCTCCCGTCCCTGATCGCCAGCACCACCACCACGGTCATCGCGCTCATCGGCTACTCGGCCATGGCCGGCACCGTCGGCGGCGGCGGCCTCGGCGACCTCGCCGTCCGCTACGGCTACCAGCGCTTCGAGACCGGGCTGATGTGGATCACCGTCGCGCTCCTCGCCGTCGTCATCTCCCTCATCCAGTTCGCCGGCGACTACGCGGCCCGCACCCTGCACAGCCGCGGGCGCGGCGGCGCCGCCCCCAGGCTCCGGCTGCTCAAGGCGAAGGAGCCGGCCGCCGCCGACATCGGCAAGGTCGCCTGACCCGCCCCTCCCAAAGACTCCCCGTTGTACCCGTGACGGGGTCGCACCACCTCAGGAAAGGCACTTTTCGTGCGTAACACCGCCAAGATCACCACCGCCGTCCTCGCCGCCGGAGCCCTCACCCTCGGCCTCTCCGCCTGCGGCTCGGACAAGGACTCCGCCTCCGACACCTCCGGCCCGCTGGTCGTCGCCGCGACGCCCCTCCCGCACGCCGAGATCCTCACCTACGTCAAGGACAACCTGGCGCAGAAGGAGGGCCTCGACCTGGAGGTCAAGGAGTTCACCGACTACGTCATGCCGAACACGGCGACGGAGGACGGCTCGGTGGGCGCCAACTACTTCCAGACCGAGCCCTACCTCGCGGACTTCAACAAGAAGAACGGCACGCACCTGAAGTCCGTGGCCTCGGTGCACCTGGAGCCGCTCGGCCTGTACTCCCACAAGGCCGACAAGGCCGGCGACCTGAAGAACGGCGCGACCATCGCCCTGCCCAACGACACCGTCACCGAGGCCCGCGCGCTGCAGCTGCTCGCCTCGGAGGGCCTGATCACCCTCAAGGACGGCGCGGGCAACTCGGCCACCACCGCCGACATCACCAAGAACCCGAAGAACCTCGAGTTCAAGGAGCTGGAGGCGGCCCAGACCCCGCGCTCCCTGAACGACGTCGACGCCGCGGTCATCAACGGCAACTACGCCCTCGAAGCCGACCTCAAGCCGGCCAAGGACGCCCTCGTCCTGGAGTCCGCCAAGGACAACCCGAACGTCAACCTCCTCGTCGTCAAGGAGGGCCAGGAGGACGACCCGCGGGTCAAGAAGCTCGCGAAGCTCCTCACCTCGCCCGAGGTCGAGAAGTACATCGAGGACAACTTCGCCGGGTCCGTGCTCCCCTCGTTCTGATCGGTCGCTGCTCCGGTCCCGATCCGAACAGCGCGTCCCGCACCGGGTCCGCTCCGCACGCGCGGAGCGGACCCGGTGGTGCGGTTGCGTGCTTTCATGCTGCATGCTGGGCAGTTCGAGCAGGCCCTGACGGTTACACAGGTTACGGAGCGGCGCATGACGAGCACCTTCCCCAACATCTCCATCAGCACGGAGCGGTTGGTGCTGCGCCCCCTCGACGAGGACGACGTCCCCGCCCTCGCCGCCATGATGAACGACGAGCAGGTCGCCGCCTGGACCCACGTCCCCCAGCCTTTCACCGAGGACGGCGCCCGCACCTGGATCGGCGACCACGCCCCCGCCGAGCGCACCGCCGGCCGCGGCCTCGACCTCGCCGTCACCGAGTTCCTCACCCAGCGGCTGGTCGGCGTCGTCCAGCTGACCAAGACCAACTGGCACGTCCGGTCCACCGAACTGTCGTACATCGTCGCCCCCTGGGCGCGCGGCGAGGGATACGCCTCCGAGGCGGCCCTGGCCACCGCCCAGTGGCTCTTCGGCGACCAGAAGTTCGAACGCCTCGAGCTGCGCACCGCGGCCGACAACACCGCCTCCCAGCAGGTCGCCCAGAAGATCGGCTGCATCAGCGAGGGAGTCCTGCGCAACGCCTGTATAGCGCGGGTCCGCACCGAGGACGGCCTCTGGACGGACGTACGCACCGACTTCATCGTGTGGAGCCTGCTGCCGGAGGACCTGGAGGGCGGGTCCGGGCAGCTCACCGACGACGGCGACTTCACCGCCTTCACGGACTGGAACTGACCCCCGGGGGCCGACGCCGCCGCTTCGCGACCGGGCCGCAGCGGGTACCCTCACGGGGCGCGCCCGCGCATGGTTCAGCAACCACGACCTGCGAAACGCCTGGAGACTGACGACGATGGCCGACCGTGTCACGGTGATCGGCTGGGACGGTTCACCGCTGACCGCCGCGGCACGCTCCGCACTGGGTGCCGCCACTCTGGTGGCCGGCGCCGCCCACCACCTGGCACTTCCCGAGGTACCGCCCACCGCCGAGCGCATCCGTCTCGGCAGCGTGGCCCTCGCCGCCCGGCGCATCGCCGCCCACCGCGGCACGACCGTCGTCCTCGCCGACGGCGACCCCGGCTTCTTCGGCGTCGTACGCACCCTGCGGGCGCCCGAGTTCGGCCTGGAGGTGGAGGTCGTCCCCGCCGTCTCCTCCGTGGCCGCCGCCTTCGCCCGCGCCGGGATGCCCTGGGACGACGCCCATGTGGTCGTCGCCCACCCCCGCACCCTGCGACGCGCGGTGAACGTATGCCGGGCGCACACCAAGGTCGCGGTCCTCACCTCCCCGGGCGCCGGGCCCGCCGAACTCGGCCTGCTGATGGAGGGCGTCCACCGCACCTTCGTCATCTGCGAGGAACTCGGCACCACACGCGAGCGGGTCACCGTCGTCACCTCCGACAAGGCCGCCGACCACACCTGGCGCGACCCGAACGTCGTCATCGTGGCCGGCGGCAGCGTCGGACCGGGCGCGGTCCCCGACGGCGCCGGCTGGATCGCCGGCCGCGACCCCGCCGCCGGACCGCGCGGCTGGTCCCTGCCCGCCGAGGCGTACGCCGGCCCGCTGGGCGAGGGTGAGACCGACCTGCTGCGCACGGCCCAACTCGCCAGGCTCGGACCCCGCCCGGGCGATCTGGTGTGGGACATCGGCTCCGGCAGCGGTGCCTTCGCCATCGAGGCGGCACGCGGCGGCGCCGCCGTCATCGCGGTGGACCGCGATGCCGACGCCTGCGCCCGCACCGAGGCCACCGCACGCCACTTCGGCGTCCAGCTCCAGCTCGTGCACGGCACCGCGCCGCACGTCCTGGAGAACCTGCCCGAACCCGACGTCGTCCGCGTCGGCGGCGGGGGAGCGGCCGTGGTCTCCGCGGTCGCCGACCGGCGCCCGCAGCGCATCGTCGCGCACGCCGCGACCCGTGACGCGGCCGAACTCGTCGGCAGGGACCTGACGGAGCACGGGTACCGGGTCGAGTGCGCCCTGCTCCAGTCCGTCGGACTGGACACCCGGGCCTGGACGGAGACGGAGCGGAGCGTCGCGTTCCTGCTCAGCGGGGTCCGTCTGGACCGCGCCCCGTGATCGGTTGTTCATACCGCGCGGGGTAGGCTGGCGGATTGTTGTACCGCACTCGGACACCCGGCACTTCGTCGGCCGATGTCCGCAAAAACCCGCACCTTCCGGGCCGGGTGTGGTACGGCAGAACCGGAGGACGCGCAACGTGGCGCAGTCCACAGCGGGCCGTCGCGGATCAAGCTGTCGTGGCGGGGGAACGACCGCGACAATGCCACTCAATGGCTTTGTCGTCTTTTCCTGCGGGTCGTTCGTGCCGCTGGGCACGCACGCTCGTTCTTCACTGTGGGGCGGTCGGTGCGCCGCCCCGGGTGAGCTGGTCGTAGAAGCACTAACCGATGGGCGAGGGGTTACGCATGACCGACACCGGCCAGATCCCCGGCGAGGGGCTGCCGGAGAACGCAGGCATGGTGGAGCAGCCGGGCGTCCCCGCACCCGGCGCGTACACCTACCTCTCCGAGGCCGAAACCGAGGACGAGGACCTGTTGTTGCTGCCGGGAGCCCAGGGCGCATGGGGCAACGAGGTCGCGCCGCCCGCGCCGGAGCCGGTCGTCGAGACCGTGCACCAGCCGGGCCCGCACGAGCTGTCCGGCCGTGACAGCGGCTCGGTCGACCTCAATGGCGTCCGCCTGCCCGATCCGGCGCAGGACCCCGCGACCGCCCCCGTCCAGCCGCGCAGGCCCCTGCACCTCGGCCCGCCGATTCCCGACACCTCGGCCAGCCCGGTCCGCTCCCTCGCCGACCGCGGCCCGGCCGACGCTCCGGTACGGCACTCCGGACCGCCGCCCGCCGGCCCGGAGTACCTCGACGGTCAGCAGGCCGCCGCGACGCCTCCGCAGGCCGCCGCGCCCTGGGGAGCGCAGGGCGAGCCGCAGACCGCGCAGGCGCCGGTGAGCGCCGCGGCGGGGCATGCGGAAACGGTTATTCCGGTACCGGAGCAGGCATCCGAGCCGGTGGGCGCGGCCCAGGCGCTCGTCACGCGCGTCGCCACGGAGGCCGTCGCGGCGACGGCCGGAACGGGCGCGCCCGAGGGCGAGTCCGGCGAGGAGTCCTCCGCGCCGGTGGGCCACGTACCCGTCCCGTCGGAGGAGCCCGCGCCCGAGCCGGTCGTCGCGGAGCCCACTCCCGAGCCGGTCGCCACGGAGCCCGCCCCCGATGCGGTGGTGGCGGAGCCCACTCCCGAGCCGGTCGCCACGGAGTCCGCCCCCGACCCGGTCGCCACGGAGCCCATGGCCCTGGCACCTGACGAGGCCCAAGAGGCCCAAGAGGCCCAAGAGGCCCAAGAGGCCCAAGAGGTCGAAGGAGCCGACGAGGCCGACGCGGTCTCCGAGCCGTCGGCTCCCGAGGAACCGGCGGCGTGGGAAGAACCCCCGTCCGCCGAGGCTCCCGCGTCCCAGGCCCCGCCGGCCGAGGCTCCCGCGATCCAGGACGCCCCGGACGCCCCGGTCCCGGACATGCCCGCGCCGCCCGTCCCGGCAGCCGACCCCGCCCCCGAGGTCACCGAGCCCGACCCTGCCCCTGCCCCGGCCCCGGCCCCGGCCCCGGAGGTTCCGGTGGCCACCGAACCGCCCGCACCGGTGCAGCAGGAGGAGGTGCCGCAGCCCGAGCCGCAGGCACCCCCCGTACCGCAGGCCGTACCGCAGGATTCGGCACCCGCGCACCCGGACGTCGTGTCCGCCGCGCGACCGCCCGCCGAGCCCGCCCCCGAAGCCCACCCCACCGCCGAACAGGCCCCGGACGCCCCGCAGGAAGACGTGCCCCAGGACGTGGCCGTGTTCCCCGCCCCGCCCGAGACCTCGGAGACCGACGCGACTCCGGTCGCCGCCACCGTCGAGCAGCCCCGGCCCGAACAGGCGCCCGTCGCCCAGGAACCGCAGCCCGACGACTCCGTCGGCCAGTTCCTGCCGGTCGACGGTGCTCCCGTGCCCACCACCCCGCACCTCGCCCCCACCCCGCCGGAGGCACTCGTCCTCCCGCCGGAGGGCCTGGCCGCGGAGCCCGGCACCGAGGACCCCGCGACGGACCCCGCGGTCCCGGCCCCCCGCGAGGCCGACCCGGGCCTCGCCCAGAACGCCGACGACCTGGACACCCACGCCGCCGACCAGGACGACCTCGCCGACGCCGCCGTGCCCGCCTCGGAACAGACGGCGCCCCAGGACGGACGCCGGTCCGCCGGACCCGCGGCCCCCGCCTACGACGACGCCGAGCGCGAGGCCGTACTGAAGGTCATCCGCGAGCGCCGTGACATCCGCAACGGCTTCCGCGGCGACCCCATCCCGCACGAGGTGCTGCTCCGCGTCCTGGAGGCCGCCCACACCGCGCCCTCCGTGGGCCACTCGCAGCCCTGGGACTTCGTCGTCATCCGCTCCGCCGACACCCGCCGCGCCATGCACGAACTGGCGATGCGTCAGCGCGAGGCGTACGCGAAGTCCCTCCCCAAGGGCCGGGCCAAGCAGTTCAAGGAACTGAAGATCGAGGCCATCCTCGACACCCCGGTCAACATCGTCGTCACCGCCGACCCGACCCGCGGCGGCCGGCACACCCTGGGCCGGCACACCCAGCCGCAGATGGCGCCGTATTCCTCCGCGCTCGCCGTCGAGAACCTCTGGCTCGCCGCCCGTGCCGAGGGCCTCGGCGTCGGCTGGGTCAGCTTCTTCGACGAGCGCGAGATGGTCCGCGCCCTGGGCCTGCCCGAGCACCTGGACGTCGTCGCCTACCTGTGCGTCGGCTACGTCGACGAGTTCCCGGACGAGCCCGAACTGATGCAGGCCGGCTGGTCCAAGCGCCGCCCGCTGTCCTGGGTCGTGCACGAGGAGACGTACGGCCGTCGCGCCCTGCCCGGCGAGGCGCCGCACGACCTGCTCGCCGAGACCGTCGCGCAGATCCGCCCGCTGGACGCCAAGGCGCTCGGCGAGGCGTGGGAGCGGCAGAAGCGGATGACCAAGCCGGCCGGAGCGCTCGGCATGCTGGAGATCATCTCCGCCCAGCTCTCCGGACTCTCCCGGCAGTGCCCGCCGCCCATCCCGGAGCCCGCGGCCGTCGCCGTCTTCGCCGGCGACCACGGAGTGCACGCCCAGGGCGTCACCCCCTGGCCGCAGGAGGTCACGGCCCAGATGGTGGCCAACTTCCTCGGCGGGGGAGCGGTCTGCAACGCGTTCGCGACCCAGGTCGGCGCCGAGGTCTGCGTCGTGGACGTCGGCGTCGCCACCGACCTGCCCGCGACGCCCGGCCTGCTGCCCCGCAAGGTCCGGGCCGGCACGTCCGACATGACCACCGGCCCCGCGATGACCCGCGAGGAGGCCAAGCAGGCCGTCGAGGTCGGCATCGAGACCGCCCGCGACCTGGTGGCGGCGGGCAACAAGGCGCTGCTCACCGGCGAGATGGGCATCGCCAACACCACCGCGTCCGCCGCGCTGATCTCCGTCTTCACCGGCGCCGACCCCGCCGAGGTCACCGGCCGCGGCACCGGCATCAACGACGAGACGCTGGCCCGCAAGACCGAGGTCGTCCGCCGTGCGCTGGAACTCCACCAGCCGGACCCGGCCGACCCGCTGGGCGTCCTCGCCGCCGTCGGAGGGTTCGAGCACGCCGCCATCGTCGGCCTGCTCCTCGGCGGCGCCTCCCTGCGCACGCCGGTGATCCTGGACGGGGTCAGCGCCGGCGCCGCCGCCCTGGTGGCCCGGGCGATCGCCCCCGAGGTCCTCGCGGCCTGCATCGCGGGCCACCGCAGCGCCGAGCCGGGACACGTCGCCGCGCTCAACAAGCTCGGCCTGCGTCCCCTGGTCGACCTGGACCTCCGCCTCGGCGAGGGCACCGGCGCGCTGCTGGCCCTGCCGATGGTGCAGAGCACCGCGCGCGCGATGCACGAGGTGGCGACCTTCGACTCGGCCGGGGTCACCGAGAAGTAGCACCGCGACGCGCCGGACGGGGCGGGGCGGGAAGGGGCGGCGGGAGATCCGTCGCCACCGTCCCGCCACCTGCCCGGCCCGGCCGTACGCTGGACCGACCTCGTGCCGCCCGTGCACGTCTTTTACAATCCGCACGTATCCCCACGTCAGGGCCGCTCCACCGCCGCAGCGCCCACCGCATGTCAGGACGAGGAGCCCACCCTGATGGCCGAACACCCCGCCTACCCCGTAGGCCTCCGCCTCACCGGCCGTCGCGTGGTCGTCCTCGGCGGCGGTCAGGTCGCCCAGCGCCGCCTGCCCGCGCTGATCGCGGCGGGCGCCGACGTCCTGCTCGTCTCCCCCTCGGCGACCGCGTCGGTCGAGGCGATGGTGGACGCGGGCGAACTCACCTGGGAGCGACGCCGGTACGCGGACGGCGACCTCACGGACGCCTGGTACGCGCTGATCGCCACCAGCGACGCCGAGGCCAACGCCGCCGCCTCCGCGGAGGGCGAGCGGCGCCGCGTCTGGTGTGTCCGCGCCGACGACGCCGACCGGGCCACGGCATGGACCCCGGCGTCCGGCCACAGCGCGGGGGTGACCGTGGCCGTGCTCACCACCGACGCGCGCGACCGGGACCCCCGCCACACCGCCGCCATCCGCGACGCGGTCGTGGAGGGCCTGCGCGACGGGACGCTCGTCGCGCCGCACCAGCGCACCCGCGCCACCGGCGTCGCCCTCGTCGGCGGCGGTCCCGGCGACCCGGACCTGATCACCGTCCGGGGGCGCCGCCTGCTCGCCGAGGCCGACGTCGTCATCGCCGACCGGCTCGGCCCGCGCGACCTGCTCGCCGAGCTGCCGCCGCACGTCGAGGTCATCGACGCCGCGAAGATCCCGTACGGCCGTTTCATGGCCCAGGAGGCCATCAACAACGCGCTGATCGAGCACGCCAAGCAGGGCAAGGCCGTGGTCCGGCTGAAGGGCGGCGACCCGTTCGTCTTCGGCCGGGGCATGGAGGAGGCGCAGGCGCTGGCCGAGGCGGGCATCCCGTGCACCGTCGTCCCCGGCATCTCCAGCTCCATCTCGGTGCCCGGCGCGGTCGGCATCCCGGTCACCCACCGCGGCGTCGCCCACGAGTTCACCGTGGTCAGCGGCCATGTCGCCCCCGACGACGAGCGCTCCCTGGTCGACTGGGCGTCCCTCGCCAAGCTGACCGGCACCCTCGTGATCCTCATGGGCGTCGACAAGATCGGCCGGATCGCCGAGACCCTCGTCGCGCACGGCAGGTCCCCCGAGACGCCGGTCGCCCTGGTCCAGGAGGGCACGACGGCCGCCCAGCGCCGGGTGGACGCGACCCTCGCCACCGTCGCCGACCGGGTCGTCTCCGAGGGCGTCAGGCCCCCGGCCGTCATCGTCGTCGGCGAGGTCGTCGGCGTGGGCCCGCACGGGACGGTCTGACATGGGCGGCATCGTCACCGTCGACGACCCCGGCGACCCGCGCCTGCACGACTACACGAACCTGACCGACGTCGAGCTGCGCCGTCGCCGCGAACCCGCCGAGGGCCTGTTCATCGCCGAGGGCGAGAAGGTCATCCGGCGGGCCGGCGAGGCGGGCTACGCGATGCGCTCGATGCTGCTGTCCGCCAAGTGGGTCGACACCATGCGCGACGTCATCGAAGAGGCCCCGGCCCCGGTGTACGTCGTGGACCCCGAGCTCGCCGAGCGGGTCACCGGCTACCACGTCCACCGCGGAGCCCTCGCCTCCATGCAGCGCCGGCCGCTCCCGGCCACCGCCGACCTGCTGCGCACCGCCCGGCGGGTCGTGGTCATGGAGTCGGTCAACGACCACACCAACATCGGCGCGATCTTCCGCTCCGCCGCCGCCCTCGGGATGGACGCGGTCCTGCTCTCCCCGGACTGCGCCGACCCCCTGTACCGGCGCAGCGTGAAGGTCTCCATGGGCGCGGTCTTCTCCGTGCCCTACGCCCGCCTCGCCACCTGGCCGGCCGGCCTGGAGACGGTCCGCGAGGAGGGCTTCTCGTTGCTCGCCCTCACGCCGGACGCACGGGCCGAGCCCCTCGACGAGGTCGCCCCGCACCGCATGGACCGGGTGGCCCTCATGCTGGGCGCCGAGGGCGACGGCCTGTCCCGCCGGGCGCTGGCCGCGTCCGACACCTGGGTCCGCATCCCGATGTCCCACGGCGTCGACTCCCTGAACGTGGGCGCGGCGGCGGCGGTCGCCTTCTACGCGGTGACGGTGGGCCGGCCCACGGCGTAGGTCCGCACAGTCCTCCCCTCTGGCCTCCGGCCGGGAGGCGCCCCCAGCCCCGCGACGCCCGGCACGGGCTCTCGCCGCACCGGGCGAAGCCCGAGTACGCCCAGTACGAGGGGGTGCGCCCGATGCGCCCGACCCTCCCCCCCCAGCCTCCGGCCGGGGGGACCACCCCCAGAGCACGCACCGGACACCGCGGGGCTTGCCCTCCGGGCGGACGACAGGACTCTGCGGACCCGACCCGGCCCGCGGCTACCGCCTCGGTGCAGGGTCCCCGGAGAGGGGTCCGCCGCCGGGCATCTGCATCCGCTCCTGCGCCGCCCGTACGACACCGCGGTCGTCGCCGAGCCCCTGCGACGGCCCCTGGCAGCCCTGCGCGACGGCGATCCCCAGCGCGACCAGCAGCGTCACCACCACGAAGACGAACAAGCGCTGCCGCAGCAGCCGCGGGTTCGCGGGGCGGCGCCGGCCGGTTCCCGTGGTTCTGGGCCCGGTGCGGCCGGTTCCGCTGCGCGGCCCCGGCCGGCCGCCGTCGTTGCGTGCGCTGCCGCGGCCGATGCCGTCGCGGGGGGCGGGCGTGGACCGGGAGGCGGACCGTGCACCCGCAGCGCCGTTGCGCGACGGCGTACCTCCGCGCGGGGGCGTACCCCCACGCGACGGAGTGGCGCGCCGGGGCGCGGGTCCGCGGGACCCCGGGGTGCTCCGCGGTGACGGGGTGCCCTGCGCACGCCGTGGCGCGCGCTCGGGATAGGTGTCCGCGAGCCGTCCCGTCGGCAGGTCGGCCTCCGCGCTGCGCGGCGCCGGCGGCCGGGCGTCGGCCAGACCCTGGGCCTCGCGCGCGGCGATCTCCTTCAGCCGCAGCGACAGTTGCAGCGTGCTGGGGCGTTCCTCGGGGTCCTTGGCCAGGCACGCCCGCACCAGCGGGGCCAGCGCGTCGGGAACGCCGT
The DNA here is from genome assembly GCF_042740985.1 of Streptomyces sp. NPDC058985. Taxonomy (NCBI): domain Bacteria; kingdom Bacillati; phylum Actinomycetota; class Actinomycetes; order Kitasatosporales; family Streptomycetaceae; genus Streptomyces; species Streptomyces sp. NPDC058985. The sequence goes on from NZ_JBHYJX010000054.1 coordinate 18,094, forward strand.
GCAGCTGGGCCTCCTCGTGCACCACGCGGTACAGCATCACCTCGGAACTGCCGTGCCCGAAGGGCGAGTCGCCCATCGAGGCGTACGCCAGCGTGGCACCGAGCGAGAACACGTCCGTGGCCGGTGTGACCGCCGCCCCGCGCACCTGCTCCGGCGCGAGGAACCCGGGGGAACCGACCGCGGTGCCCACATGCGTGAGGGTGGAGGCGCCCGTCGCCCAGGCGATGCCGAAGTCGATGATCCGCGGCCCCTTCGGGGACAGCAGGATGTTGGACGGCTTCAGATCCCGGTGCACCACCCCGGCCTCGTGCACCGCGACCAGCCCTTCGGAGAGAGCGGCACCCACGGCGGCGACGTCCGCCGCGCCGAGCGGGCCCCCGTCGACGACCTTGTCGTGCAGGGAGGGGCCGGGCACGTACTGCGTGGCGAACCAGGGACGGTCCGCGTCCAGGTCGGCGGCGACCAGCCGGGCGGTGCAGCCGCCTCGGATCCGCCGGGCAGCCGAGACCTCGCGCGCGAAGCGCGACCGGAACTCCTGATCCTCCGCGAGGTCCGGCCGGATGACCTTCAGCGCGACCCGCTGCCCCTTCTTGTCGGAGCCCAGGTAGACCACGCCCATTCCACCCGCGCCGAGCCGCCTGTGAAGCCTGAACGAGCCGACGACGCGCGGGTCCTCGCGCCTCAGGCGCATCATCGCCATGTTCATCCCCGCTGCCCGGTCCCTGTGACGAGCCACAGCTTACGTTTCCACGGCCGCCCGCGCGCAGAGGCCGCGCCCTCTCGCGACGACGGATTGTCAGTGCCGGGTGCGACAGTTGAGGGGCGGTCAGGGACCGGACGGGCGTTCCGGTCCCGGCCCGCCGGTGATCCCAACCGCCCGTCACGGGCGGGGTATTGGGTCCGGACAGAGGGGCCGGGCGGTGCGGGCGGAGGGCGCCGGGAAGACGCCGGGTGCCTGCCGTGCGGTCCGGCCCGGGTCGGACGGCTGGCGGGGACGCGGGCGTACGGGGCGGTGACGGAAGTGAGAGAAGTCACCGGACGGCCCGGAGATACCGGGGCAGGGCGGGCACCCCGTCCGGGAAGACCCCGAGTCCCGGGACCTGTTCTCCACCCAGGGGAGTACTCGGCTGGGCATGGCTCATCCTCCGGGAGGCCCGGCAATCGGTACGAGGGCATGACGTCCGGCGACCCCCGGACACCTAGATTTGAGGTCAAGCGGCGGGTGGCAGCACTCGTCCCCCGAGGTCAGACACCCGCCGCTGCCAAGGACAACGGAATCGGTCAGGAGAGGGACCATGGCCCAGACGCTGCCGCGGACGCTGGTCCGCACGCGGGAGACCCGCAGTCAGGGCCGCCGCCACCCCGCGGTGGCGACGCTCATGGCCCTGCCCCTGGCGGTCCTGCTCCTTCTCGTCTTCGACGGGTGGGAGACAGTGGCCACACAAGCGTCGTCCGTGGGTGTGGTGCTGGGGCGCTGAGCGGCGCCCCAGGCCCGGAAGAGCGGTCCGGGCGGGGACATCCATCCATGAAACCCCGTGGGGACGGGGGTGCGGCGGACGGCAAGAATGCCGGCGCAGCTGGGGAGCTGCGCCGGCATTGCCGTGTCCGAGGAAGCGGTGCGTACCCTCACCCGGTGACCACGGACGCCCTCCTCCCCGCCCTCGCGGCCCGCGTCAGGGCGACGGCCCACGCCGACACCCCGGCCTGCCCCTGCGGCGCGGCCACCCTCACCACCCTGGTCGACCGTCCGGACGCCACCGTCGTCCGGCACGCCGGCGCCGTCGCCAAGGCCCACGCGGCGGACGCCGACCCCGCCGCCCTGGCCCTCCGCGTCGAGGTCGCCGCCCGGCTCCCCGGAGTCCTCCTGCCGCCGCTCGCCCCGGCGCCCGTGACGCTGCACGGGCGGCTCGTCACCTTCTGGCCGTACGGCACCCCCGTGGACCCCGGGGATCCGGACGCGGCGCCCTGGGAGGCGGCGGCCGTACTCCTCGCGCGCCTCCACCGGACGCCGGTGCCCGCCGCCGTGCCCGCGATGCGCGGACCCGCGAAGGCGGCCCAGGCCGTCGCCCGGCTCCGGGCCGGCGCCCCGGACCACCCCGCCACCGGCCCCGTGCTCCGGGCCTGGGCGCACCTGCCCGCCTGGGCGCGCGGCGAGGCCGCCCCACCGACGGCGGCCGGCCTGGTCCACGGCGACTTCCACCTCGGCCAGCTCGTCCGCCACCCCGTCCCCGCGGGCCGCTGGCTGCTGATAGACGTCGACGACCTCGGCACCGGCGTCCCGGCCTGGGACCTGGCGCGTCCGGCGGCCTGGTACGCCTGTGGACTGCTCCCGCCCGACGCGTGGCACCGCTTCCTGACCTCCTACCGCGCCGCCGGCGGCCCCGCGGTCCCGTCCGACGGCGATCCCTGGCCCGCTCTGGACGTCCCGGCCCGTGCCCTCACCGTGCAGACCGCCGCCCGCTCCGTCACCAAGGCGGTCGCGGCGGGCCGGCCCCTGGACGAGGTGGAGCTGCCCCTGGTCGACGCCTGCGCCCGCATGGCCGCCATCCGCCCTTCCGCCCCAGGCGGTTGAGCCGAATTTCCGCGAAGTAGGGTGCAACCGACCCGCGGCCGGACAGAGTCTGTCCTGGCGATACGCGAAGCAGGACCGACCGGCGAGGAGTTGAGCCGTCCATGCAGTGCCCCAAGTGCCACGCACCGATGCACACCTACAACCGCAACGGCGTTCAGATCGAGCAGTGCAGCGGCTGCCGCGGCATCTTCCTCGACTACGGCGAGCTGGAGTCGCTGACCCGCCTGGAGGCCCAGTGGTCCCAGTCCGCTCCGCCGCCGGCCCCGCCCGCCGCCCCGCAGGCGTACCCGGCCGCGCAGCAGCCCGCCTGGGGTGCCCCGCACGGCGGCCACGGCCACGGGCACGGCCACTACGGTCACCACCGTCAGAAGGGCTTCGGCCGGATGCTCTTCTCCAGCTGATCCGGCTCCCCGGCTGATCCGCACACGACGAAGCCCCGGCCGTACGAGACGGCCGGGGCTTCGGTGGGTGTGGACGATACTGGGATTGAACCAGTGACCTCTTCCGTGTCAGGGAAGCGCTCTCCCGCTGAGCTAATCGTCCTGGGAGTGATGCGATGGTGCGACGTACTGCGTGCGCGATACTGGGATTGAACCAGTGACCTCTTCCGTGTCAGGGAAGCGCTCTCCCGCTGAGCTAATCGCGCGGGGATCCATACGGATCGGTGATCCTTGCGGACCAGTGGACGATACTGGGATTGAACCAGTGACCTCTTCCGTGTCAGGGAAGCGCTCTCCCGCTGAGCTAATCGTCCTTGGAGGTGGAGACGGGATTTGAACCCGTGTAGACGGCTTTGCAGGCCGTTGCCTCGCCTCTCGGCCACTCCACCAGGAGTGTAGGAGGTCCGGGAGACCCCCTGTTCCTGCGAGCGGACGACGAGGCTCGAACTCGCGACCTCAACCTTGGCAAGGTTGCGCTCTACCAACTGAGCTACGTCCGCCTGTCGGTTCGGTCCGCTTGCGCGGCCCGGCGACGTGATGAACTCTAGCGGATACCGGGGCCAGTACAAAAACGCGTTTGTGCAGCGTGCTGCGGTGCGTCCGCTCGCGGACCTGGTCAGGGCTCCCGGAAGGACACGTTCGGGTGCCCTCCGGGACACCGGCCTAGACTCGGGCACGTGCATGACCTCCCTCCTCTCGCCCGCTTCGGCGGCCGCGTCGCCACCGGACTCCTCGACGTCACGAGCGATCCCGCCGCCCTGGAGTCCGAGGGTTTCTGGGCCGTCTGCGCGGACTTCGAGGGCCGTACGACCTGCGCACGCTTCGCGGACGTACGGACCGAGCCGGTGCCGTCGCCCGCACCGGGGCGGTGGCACGGACCGGCCGTCGGTGACTGGACGTCCTCCCTCGACCGCGCCGCGTACACGGCGGCGGTCCGGCGCATCCGCGAGCACATAGCGGCCGGCGAGGTCTACCAGGCCAACCTCTGCCGGGTCCTCTCCGCGCCCCTCGCCCCCGGCGCCGACGTGGACGCCCTCACCGCCCTGCTGGCCCGGGGCAACCCGGCGCCGTACGCCGGCACGATCCGGCTGCCCGGACACGGCGTCGAGATCGCCACCGCCTCGCCCGAGCTCTTCCTGCGCCGCGACGGCCGGACCGTGGAGTCCGGGCCGATCAAGGGGACCGGGCGGACCGAGGGCGACCTGCTGGAGAAGGACTACGCCGAGAACGTCATGATCGTGGACCTGGTCCGCAACGACGTCGGGCGGGTCTGCGCCACGGGCAGTGTGACCGTCCCCGACCTGTGCGCCGTCGAGAAGCACCCCGGCCTCGTCCACCTGGTGTCGACCGTGCGCGGCGAACTGCGCGCGGACGCCGGCTGGCCGGAGCTGTTCGACGCGGCCTTCCCGCCCGGTTCCGTGACCGGCGCGCCCAAGTCGAGCGCCCTGCGGATCATCGACGCCCTGGAGACCGCGCCGCGCGGCCCGTACTGCGGAGGCGTCGGCTGGGTCGACGCGGACCGGGGCACCGGCGAGCTGGCCGTCGGCATCCGGACGTTCTGGACCGACCGGACCGAGGGGCTGCTGCGCTTCGGCACCGGGGCCGGCATCACCTGGGGGTCCGACCCGGACGGCGAATGGCGGGAGACCGAACTCAAGGCGTCCCGGCTGCTCGCGGTAGCGTCGGGGGCGTACGAGGTCACCGGAAGTGGAGAGGCGCTACCGACGTGAAGATCTGGCTCGACGGCGGACTGCAGGACATGGAATCCGCCCGCGTCTCCGTCCTCGACCACGGGCTCACCGTGGGCGACGGCATCTTCGAGACGGTGAAGGCGGTGGCCGGCCGGCCGTTCGCGCTCACCCGTCACCTGGACCGGCTGACCCGCTCGGCCCGCGGCCTGGGCCTGCCCGACCCCGACCTCGACGAGGTCCGCCGCGCCTGCGCCGCCGTCCTGGCGGCCGACCCGGTGCCGCTGGGACGGCTCCGCATCACCTACACCGGCGGCCACGGCCCCCTCGGCTCCGACCGCGGCGAGCACGGCCCGACCCTCGTGGTCGCCCTCGGGGAGACGAGCCGCCGCCCCGACTCCACGGCCGTCGTCACGGTGCCGTGGACCCGCAACGAACGCGGCGCGCTGACCGGCCTGAAGACCACCTCCTACGCCGAGAACGTCGTCGCCCTGGCCCGCGCCCGGGAACGGGGCGCCTCGGAGGCGCTGTTCGCCAACACGGTCGGGCAACTCTGCGAGGGCACCGGCTCCAACGTCTTCGTGGTCCTCGACGGAGAGATCCACACCCCGCCGGTCGCCTCCGGCTGCCTCGCCGGAATCACCCGCGCCCTGGCCGTCGAGTGGAGCGGCGCCCGCGAGACCGACCTCCCGCTGGACGTCCTGGAACGCGCCGACGAGGTCTTCCTGACCTCCACGCTGCGGGACGTGCAGGCCGTGCACCGGGTCGACGACCGCGAACTTCCGGGCGCTCCCGGACCGGTGACCGCCAAGGCCATGCGGGTCTTCGAGGAGCGCTCCGGGGACGACCTGGATCCCTGAGCGCGGACATCGGACTGCCGTTCGGCCTCATTGGTGGGTAGAACTGCCCTGATGACCACGACCCTGCGGCCGACCGAGCCGCTCCAGCGCACCGCCGACGGGACGCGCTCCCGCCGCTACCAGGTGTGCGTGAACAGCCGCCCCGTCGGTGCCATACACCTCGGCACCTCGCGCTCCCTCGGCGATTCGGTGGCCGTGATCCACCGGCTGCGCATCGACGAACCGGACCGGCGGCGGGGCCGGGGCACGGTGGCCGCCCTCGCCGCCGAGGAGATCGCGCGCGGCTGGGGCTGCCGGCAGATCGAGGTGGGCGTCGCCGCCGACGCGGAGGCCGGCGCCCGCCTCGCGCAGGCGCTCGGGTACGTCCTGCGCAACCGCGGCATGACCAAGCAGCTCGGCGACACCCCGCCCGCCCTGCCCGAGGGCAGCCGTGCCCGGCCGATGGCACCGGACGAGTTCGACGCCTGGCAGGCATACGAGTCCGAGCAGTACGCCCGCACCTGGATGGAGCGCGGGGTGCCCGAGGCCGAAGCGCGGGCCAAGGCCCGCCGTGACCACGAGGTGCTCCTGCCGCAGGGTCTGGCCACGGAGAACACGCTGTTCAACGTGTTGGAGCACGAGGGGACCAAGGTCGGGATCCTCTGGCTGGCACTGCAGGAGGACCGGGCCTTCGTCTTCGACGTCGAGGCCGACGAGGCCCACCGGGGCCGGGGGCACGGGCGCACCCTGATGCTGCTGGCCGAGGGCCGGGCGATCGGCGCCGGCCGGCCCCTGATCGGCCTCAACGTCTTCGCGGGGAACACCGCGGCCGAGCGCCTCTACGAGTCGCTCGGCTACCGGACCACGCGGTCCCTGTTCTACAAACCTCTGCTGTAAGCGCGGCGGGGGACCGGCGCGAGACGGGGGCGGCGGGACGCGTCTCAGCCCTGCCGTTCCGCCAGCAGCCGGTCCGCGATCTCCTCGATCCGCTCGCGCAGCCCCTCCTGGCTCTTGCCGCCGTCGAGGCGCTCGCCGCCGATCACGTAGGTCGGCGTGCCGGTCACGCCGATCGCCTTGCCCTCGGCCTGGTCGGCGTCGACGATCAGGATGTGCCGGCCGTCGACGAGGGCGGTGTCGAACTCCTCCGCGTCCAGTCCGAGGTCGCGCGCCACCTCCACCAGCAGCGCCTCGCCCTTGCGGTCCAGCTCCGCCACGCGGCCCAGTACGGCCTCGGCGTACGGCCACCCGCTGCCCTGGGCGACGGCCTCCTCGGCGGCCTGCGCGGCGGCGAAGGCGTGCTTGTGCTTCTCCAGCGGGAAGTGCCGCAGCCGCAGCTCCAGCCGGTCGCCGTAGCGGGCGCGAAGGGCGCGCAGGTCGTCCAGGGCGGCGTGGCAGTCCGGGCACTGGAGCTCGCACCAGACGTCGAGTACGGGCGCGGCGGGCCCGGCGGGGGAGGAGTCACTCATGCCCCCATCCTCCCAGCCCACGGGGCGGCGCCGGGACCGCGGCCCTCCTCCGGCACCGGCACCTGGGGAGGAGCCGACCCGGAGATCTCCCTGATCTCGGGCCACGGCATGGCCTCACCGCGTGCGGTCGGTGCAGGATGGAAGGGACGAAGTACTCATGCCCGACCTGGCCCAGCTCTGGAGGACCGGATGATTGCCGAGACCGTCTGCTCCGCGGTGTCCGCGGCGGGCCTGGGCATCGCGGCGGTCACCGCGTACCGCAGGCGATTCCTCACCGCCGTCCGTGTCGCCGCCTACGCGCTGGTTCCGATCGGCCTGGTGATGACCGGGGTCGTGGAGTGGCTGGCCGACACCGCCTTCAGCCCGGTGGCCTGGGCCGGATTCGCAGTCCTGGGCGTGGCCTGGGCGCTCTTCATGATCACGCGCACGGTCGAGCGCCGCCGCGGCGGCACCCGCAAGGAGCGCAAGCAGGCCAGGGCGGCGGCACAGCGCGACGCGGTGGCGCCCGGTGCCTCCGCACCCTCGCTGGGCGCCGGTGCGAGCCCGGCTGCCGAGCCCGCGGCAAAGCCGGCGAACGCGTCCCGTGGTGAGGACGACTTCAGCGACATCGAGGCCATCCTCAAGAAGCACGGCATATGACCTCCGTCGTCCCGGGCTGAAACGACACAGCGGTCCGAGGCCGACAGCGCGTGCTCCGTAATGATCACGATCCGACCGGACATTGCGACATTCAACGAACTCCCGGTCGTTACGGGCGTGTTGATCGCGAGCGCCCGCTCCGCTGCGTCATCATCGCCGCGAGATGCCGGACACCACTCAGCTGGATCCCCAGCTGGACACGAGACAGAGCGAAACCGCGCGGACACGGAGTGAACCACGCGGCTGCCTCTTCGCCCTTTCCCAGCCACCGCTCATGATCTTCCTAGCGGTGATCGGGTGTCTGCTGCTCATGGCTGCGTTGCACGATCTGCTGTTGCTGTGAGCCGTACCCGCGTTCCCCGGCGCCACCCGCCGGGGGCCGCGACACACCACCGTGTCCACGCACCCGCCCGTCCGCGCCGCCGGCTCAGCCCGCGGCCTCCTTGCGCCGGGCCCGGTAGGCCGCCACGTGCAAACGGTTTCCGCACGTCCGGCTGTCGCAGTACCGCCGCGACCGGTTGCGGGAGAGATCGACGAAGGCGCGCCGGCAGTCAGGGGCCTCGCAGCGCCGCAGCCGCTCCTGCTCCCCGGCGACCACGAAGAAGGCCAGGGCCATCCCGCAGTCGGCGGCCAGGTGGTCCGCGACGGAGGCGCCGGGCGCGAAGTAGTGGATGTGCCAGTCGTAGCCGTCGTGGTCGGTGAGCCGGGGGGTGGTGCCGGCGGCCGCGACCAGGTCGTTGATGAGTCCGGCGGCGGCCCGGGCGTCGGGAGCCGCGAAGACCGCGGCGAACCTCCCGCGGATCTGGAGGACCGCCGAGAGGTCGAGGTCGGAGAGCACGCCGACGTCGCTGATTTCGTGCGTTCCCACGAATTCCTGGAGGGCCGCGACGTCCGGCAGCCCGTCCGGAGCGGTGTCGTCCTCCGGTACGGAGTTCACCAGATCGACCACGGTGTCGAGCGCGCACCGGGTGTCGTGGGTGATCAGCACACTTAGCTCCCTGGCCTGGGGTCGGGCGGGCGCCCGCCGATGCTGGCCGATGGTAGTGCCATCCGCGGCGGGCGGACCGGCCGCGATCGCGCCCCCGGCCGCCGGCTGCCCCTACAACGCGGCCGGACCGGGCTTCGTTCCCCTGCGGGGACGCGCGTCGGCGCCGTCCCCGCGGAGAACCGCGGCGACGACGCCGTGTGTGCCGTATGCGGTTGTCCCGGCCCGTGCCGTCACCCCGAGTCGACGGCGACGGGCGGCTTCACGCGGGGCCCCCTCCCTAGCTTTCCGCCAGGATGTGCGAGAGCTCCTGATCGAGATCGAAGTGCCGGTGCTCCGTGCCGGGGGGCACGGCGGCGTCTGTGCGCTTCAGGAAGGACTCCAGGGCCCTCGCGGGGGCCTCGAGCAGCGCCTCGCCCTCCGGAGAGCTGAGGGCGATGCACACGACGCCCTGGCCGTGACTGCGGGACGGCCAGACACGGACGTCGCCGGTCCCGGTGGGACGGTGGAGACCTTCGGCGAGGAGGTCGCGGGCGAACACCCACTCGACGGTTTCCTCGGCTCCGGTGTGGAAGGTGGCGTGCACGGCGTAGGGGTCGGCCGTGTCGTACCGCAGGCCTGCGGGGACAGGCAGGGAGGACTCGCTCGACACAACGAGGCGCAGGTGCAGCTCGCAGCTGACCGTGGTGTTCATAAGCGCCAGGGCCTTTCGCTCAGTGTGCGCTCGGGGATTCGCACGTCGGCGAAATCGACATGCCACCTACGGTGCCGTTGTAAACCCCTCTGAGTGTTTTGCGTGTGTTTACGTAACTCTTCTGGCCGAGTGATCGTTCGAGTCCTGCGCCCATTCCGGTGACAGGTTTCGCTCGGGTAGTGTTTGGCCGTATGAACACGGGGAGTAACAAGCCCGGCGAGGCGGCCGTGGCGGAAGACCGTACGGGGACGGACGACGCCACGGGCGAGCGCGCGCTCGGCTCGCGGGCACCGGATTTCGTCAAGGCGCGCCGTGCCCTGCACCTGAGCTGGCAGGTCGGCGTCTTCATCGTCGGCCTGGCCGTGGTGGTGGCCGGCATCATCATGCTGCCGCTGCCCGGGCCGGGCTGGGTCGTGATCTTCGGCGGCATGGCGATCTGGGCGACCGAGTTCGTCTGGGCCCAGCTGGTGCTGCGCTGGACCAAGCGCAAGGTCACCGAGGCGGCACAGCGCGCCCTCGACCCCAGGGTGCGGCGCAGGAACATCATCCTGACCTCGGTCGGGCTGGTGGTCTTCGCCGTGCTCGCCGGGATCTACCTGTGGAAGTTCGGCCTCGAGATGCCCTGGAAGATCAAGGACCAGTGACCGCCCGCGACGGCCGCGGCGTCCCGGTACCGGCTGGTCACGAGCGCCTCTGACATGGGGTAATGTTCTTCCTGCGTCCGGGCGATTAGCTCAGTGGGAGAGCGCTTCGTTCACACCGAAGAGGTCACTGGTTCGAACCCAGTATCGCCCACCGGATCATCAGGCGGCCCGGCTCACGATCATGAGCCGGGCCGCTCTGTCGTGTCTGCCATCCGGTGTGTGCGTGCGTGCGTCGGCGTCCGCCGCCCGGTGCGGACGTGCCCGTCACCTGGTGCCTACGTGTCCGCCCTCGGCGGGGCGGCGGCGAGTGCGTCGGTTGCTCCCGGTGTCCGCCCGAGCGCTCGCGCGACGGTTCCGCTTCCGTGCGCCGTCATCCAACCGTGACCTTCCGCGTCCCGCGCGCCGGCGGGCTCCCCGGTGTTCGGTCAGTCGGCCGCGCGGCGCCCACCTGGCCGTTCTCCGGCGCCTCCGCCGCCGCCCGCGAAACGGCGCCTCCGGCTCGTCGCACCGTGCGCCCGTAAATTCCTGTCCGAATCGTTGACGCGCTTCCGGGCCCTCCGTAGCTTGTGCCAGCAAGCGCTTACTTGAAACGATTCATGAGGCGAAGACCGCGTCGCGGGGAGGCTCGTATGCAGCAGGGCGGGAATGTGGGGAGGCAGGTCGGGAGGCGCACGGTCCTCAGGGCGGCGGGGGCTTCGCTGGCCGTCACGGGACTGGGGGCCACGGCCACCGCGTGCGGTGGCGGGAGCGGTTCGGGGGACGGTTCGGTGACGATCCGTTACTCCTGGTGGGGTGCCGAGGACCGGGCCGAGCGCATCAACAAGACCATCGCGCTCTTCGAGAAGAAGTACCCGAAGATCAAGGTCAAGACGGACTTTCAGCCGTACACCGACTTCTGGAAGAAGTTCAACACGCAGGCTTCCGGGGGGAATCCGCCGGACGTCTTCCAGAATGCCGTCGGATTTCTTCGCAAATACGACGCGAAGAATGTCCTGCTCGACCTCGGAAGCCAGGTCGACGCCGGAAACCTCTCCATGGACGGATTCCGCGCGGGCCTGGAGAAGTTCGGCGAGATCGACGGCAAACTCCTGGGCGTGCCCGTCGGTTCGAACTCCATGGCCCTGGTCATCGACAAGCCCGTCTACACCCGGGCCGGCGTCAAGCCCGAACAGGGCTGGACGTGGGACGACTTCGACGAGGCGATGACAAGGGTCCGGGACCGCACGGGCCGCGCCGGCGACAGCGGCATGTACGGAGTCATGTACCTCTACGACCTGTACCTGCGGCAGAACGGCAAGGCCTTCTTCACCGAGGACGGACTCGGCTTCACCGAGGCCGATCTGACGGCGTGGTGGACCAAGGCGGACAAGGCCGTGCGGTCCGGCCTCTTCGCCGACCCCAAGAAGGTCGCCCAGATCAAGCCCAAGTCGGCGCTCTCCGCCGAACTGGCCGGCTCCGAGTTCACCTGGGACAACTTCACCGTCCGCTACACGTCGGAGGGCAAGAGCGAGTACGGACTCGCGCCGATCCCCACCACGGACGGCAAGAGGACCGGCCAGTACCTCGGCTCGCTGATGCTCAGCGCCTACAAGCGCACCCAGCACCCCAAGGAGGTCGCCCAGTTCATCGACTTCATGGTGCACGACCCCGAGGTCGCCAAGATCATGGGCTATGACCGCGGTGTTCCCACGACCCAGACCCAGTACGACGCCTACCGGCCGACCGACCCGGTGAACAAGGCCATCGCCGCCTACGAGGAGTCGCTGGTCGAGGCGGGCGTGCTGGAGCAGATCACCCCGCACCCGAACGGCGCGGACATCTGCGAGGCCGCCTTCCTGCGCATCGCCGAGGAGATGGCGCTCGGCTCGCGGTCCGTCGGGGAAGCCGTCGAGCAGTTCTTCACCGAGTCGAAGACGGCCCTCGCCGGCTGAGGGGAAGCACCGTGACACACGCCCCCGCGATGGCGGGACCGGCCCGGGACTCCCGGCCGCGGCCCGCCCCACGGAAGCCCGCGCGCTCCGCCGCGCAGAAGCGGCGGGGCCGCCGGGAGAACCTGGCCGGCTACCTCTTCATGTCCCCCTGGATCGCCGGATTCCTGCTGCTGACGGCGGGACCGATGGTCGCCTCGCTCTACTTCGCGTTCACCGACTACAACCTGTTCGACCCGCCCAGGTGGATCGGCCTGGACAACTTCTCCGAGATGTTCGGCGACCCCCGCTGGCGCCACTCGGTGCGGATCACCCTGTGGTACGTCGTCGTCGGTACGCCGATCAAGCTGCTCGCGGCGCTCGGCGTCGCGCTGCTGCTGGCGCAGAAGCGGCGCGGGCAGGCCTTCTACCGGGCCGCCTTCTACGCGCCCTCGCTGATCGGCGCGAGCGTCTCCATCGCCATCGTGTGGAAGGCGATCTTCTCGGACGACGCGGTCGTCGACCGTACTCAGCAGTTCTTCGGGATCGGCGCCGGAGGCTGGACCGGCGACCCGGAGCTGATCATCTACAGCCTGGTGGCGCTCACCGTCTGGCAGTTCGGCGCCCCCATGGTCATCTTCCTGGCCGGCCTCAAGCAGGTGCCGCGCGAGCTGTACGAGGCGGCCGACGTCGACGGGGCGGGCAAGCTGCGCCAGTTCTGGAACATCACCCTGCCAATGATCTCCCCGGTGCTCTTCTTCAACGTCCTGCTGGAGACGATCCACTCGTTCCAGATCTTCAGCTCCGCCTACATCGTCGGCGGCGGCGCCGGGGGCAACGCCTGCGGACCCGCGGACGGCACGATGGTCTACACCTGCTACCTGTACGTCCAGGGCTTCGAGAACAGCCGCATGGGCCTGGCCTCCGCCATGGCGTGGATGCTGCTGGTCGCGGTCGCCCTGGTCACCGCGGTGCTGTTTTGGTCGCAGAAACGCTGGGTGCACTACGAGGAGGGCGGCCGATGAGCGCGCGGGCCACGGACGTCACGCCGACCGCCGCCACGAAGGGGGCCGTGCGGCGCCGGCTGCCGGGTTCGCTCGCCTGGCACCTGGGGTCGCTGGCGATCCTCGCGGTGATCCTCTACCCGGTGCTCTGGGTCGTCGGCGGCTCCTTCAAGGAGAGCGGTGACATCGTCGGCAGCCTGGACCTTTTCCCGGGCGACCCGATCGTCTCCAACTACACGAGCCTCGCCGACGGCATCGCGGACATCTCGATCTCCACCTTCTTCCTCAACTCGCTGTTCCTGGCCGTCGGTTCCGTGATCGGGATCGTGGTGTCCTGCTCGCTCACGGCGTACGCCTTCGCGAAGATCAGGTTCGCCGGGCGCAATCTGCTGTTCACACTGATGATCGGCACGCTGCTGCTGCCGTACCACGTGCTGCTGATCCCGCAGTACGTGCTCTTCCGCAACCTGGACATGATCAACACGTACACCCCGCTGCTGCTGGGGAAGTACCTGGCCACCGAGGCGTTCTTCGTCTTCCTGATGGTCCAGTTCATGCGCAATCTGCCCAGGGAACTGGACGAGGCGGCCCGCCTCGACGGCTGCGGGCACTTCCGGATCTACTGGTCGATCGTGCTCCCGCTGTGCCGGCCGGCCCTGATCACCAGCGCGATCTTCACCTTCATCAACTCCTGGAACGACTTCATGGGCCCGCTGATCTACCTCAACGAGCCCGGCAAGTACACCGTCTCGCTCGGTCTGAAGATGTTCGTGGACCAGGAAGGGCTGGCGAACTACGGCGGCATGATCGCCATGTCCCTCGTCGCGCTGCTGCCCGTGCTCGCCTTCTTCCTGGCCTTCCAGCGCTATCTGATCGACGGCATGGCGACGTCCGGCCTGAAGGGCTGAGGGGAGCCGATCATGACCCAGGCGCGTGCGAAGGCCCGTACGGAGCGGGCGGGGGAGCGGGGCGAGTCGCGGTTGGCCGAGGGCTTCGCCCTGTTCGCCGAGTGCCTGCTCACCGGCGTGTGGATCGCGGTGGCCGCGCTGCCGCTGGTCACCTACCCCGCCGCGTTCGCGGCCGGCGCGCGCCACCTCGGGCGCCGGGTCGCCCACGAGCGCGGCGGCCTGCGGGAGTTCGCGGCCGACTTCCGGGCCGCGGTGCGCCGCGGGTGGCTCGTCGGGGTCGCCGGGTGGGCGGCCCTGGCGGTGGTGTGGGTGGACGTACGGGCCGTACGGGACGGACTGCCGGGCGGCGCATTCGCGGGTGCCGTCGGCGTCCTGGCCCTCATCGGCGTGGCCGTCGCGGGACTGCGCGCGGCGGCGGCCTGGCACCCGGGTGCCTCCTGGCGGTCGCTGCTCGCCGGGGCCGCCCGGCATACCGTGCTCGACCCCGCCGGTTCCTTCCTCCTCGTCGGCGGTCTGGCCCTCGTGGTCTGCTCCGCCTGGTTCAGCGCACCGCTGGCGGTCGCCGTCCTGGGCGCGGTGGCGGCGGCTGCCGTCGCCGTGGAGGAGCGCCACCGGCGCCGTTGACGGGCCGTTCCGACCGCCGTGCCCCTGCCCGCAGGAGTCGGTCTGTCATGCCCCTGCCAATCGCGCCCTGCCACACCTGCCAGTCATGCCCTGCCACAAGAGCGCTGCCACAAGAGCGCTGCCACAAGAAAGGAAGGCCATGTCCCGCTTCCCCCGCAGGTCCCTCCTCAAGGCGGCCGCCGTCGCCGGCGCCGCCGCCCAGTTCAGCTGGGCGCTGGGTACGAAGAACGCACAGGCCGCGGTGGCCGACGACAGCCCCGTCAACCTGAACTGGCTGGAGGACGGCGGCCTCGGCGCCGCACCCGGCTCCACCGTCGGCGTTCCCTGGCCCCGGGGCACCTTCCCGGCGGACCAGTCCTTCGCGGTCACGGACGCCGACGGCAAGGACGTACCCGTGCAGTCCTGGCCGCTCGCCCAGTGGCCGGACGGCTCCCTGAAGTGGACCGCGCACGCCGTCGGTTCGGGCACCGGCAGGCTCACCCTGGCCGCCGGTACACCCGCCGCACCCACCCGGAGGATCACCGTCGACCGGCGCGGCTCCACCATCGACATATCGACCGGTGTCATCACCACGAGGATCGGGACGTCGGGATCGACGCTCGTCAGGTCGGTCGTCCGCGGCTCCACCGAGATCGCCAGGAACGGCCGCCTCGTCGTGCTGCGCCGGCCCGAGATCGAGGACGACGAGCAGGGCACCGTCAGGTCCGAACGCTTCGACGGCGCGATCCACGAGGTGAGGGTGGAACAGGACGGCCCCGTCCGCGCCGTGGTCCGTGTCGACGGCGAGCACCGCAAGGGGCGCCGCGGCCTGCTGCCCTTCTCCGTCCGCCTCTACTTCTACGCGGGCGCCGACTCCTTCCGCATGGTGCACACCGTCACGTTCGACGGCAAGCAGGAGCCCGGGAAGGCGAACGGTGACTTCGTCCGGGGCCTCGGCGTCCGCTTCACCGTCCCGATGCGCGACGAGTCCTACGACCGCCACATCCGCCTCGGCGGCGAGGGCACCGGCCTGCTGCGCGAGGCCGTCAAGGGCATCACCGGACTGCGCCGCGACCCCGGGGCGGCCGTACAGGCGGCGCAGTTCGCCGGTGAGAAGCTGCCCGACCCCGCCACCTGGGACCAGCGCGTCACCACCCGGCTCCAGTACATCCCCGAGTGGGGCGACCACACCCTCTCCCAGCTGTCCGCCGACGGCTTCACCGTCCGCAAGCGCACCAAGAAGGGCCACGGCTGGATCGGCGCCGGCGGCGGACGGCGCGCCTCCGGCTTCGGCTACGTCGGCGGCGTGAGCGGCGGCCTCTCCTTCGGCCTGCGCGACTTCTGGGAGAAGCACCCCGCCCAGCTCGACATCCGCGACGCCCGGACCGACGCGGCCGAGGTCACCCTCTGGCTCTGGTCACCCGAGGCCCAGCCCATGGACCTGCGCTTCTACCACGACGGCATGGGCCAGGACAGCTACGCCGAACAGCTCGAAGGGCTCAACATCACCTACGAGGACTACGAACCCGGCTTCGGCACCCCGTACGGCATCGCCCGCACCAGCGAGCTGATGTTCTGGGCCAACGCCGCCACCCCGAGCGCGGAGACGCTCGCCGAACAGGTCCGGGCCGTGCGGACACCGCCGCAGCTCGCCGCCCCGCCCGCACAGCTCATCAGGTCCAGGGTCTTCGGTCCCGGCCTCTACTCCGAACCCGACCGTTCCACGCCCGCCAAGGCCAGGATCGAGGACCACCTCGACTTCCTCTTCACCTACTACAAGGACCAGGTGGAGCAGCGACGCTGGTACGGCTTCTGGGACCACGGCGACGTCATGCACTCCTACGACACCGCCCGCCACCAGTGGCGCTACGACGTGGGCGGCTACGCCTGGGACAACTCCGAACTCTCCCCGGACCTGTGGCTCTGGTACGCCTACCTGCGCTCCGGCCGGGCCGACATCTTCCGCTTCGCCGAGGCCATGACCCGGCACACCGGCGAGGTCGACGTCTACCACCTGGGCGAATGGGCCGGCCTCGGCACCCGGCACGGCGTCCAGCACTACGCGGACAGCGCCAAGCAGCAACGCATCGCCAACACCACCTACCGCCGCTTCTACTACTTCCTCACCGCCGACGAACGCGTCGGCGACCTCATGCACGCGAACGTCGACTCCGACGAGACCTTCCTCGCCCTCGACCCGCTGCGAAAGATCCGCACCGAGCCGTACACACCCGACCGGCACGCCCTGTCGATCGGCTTCGGCACCGACTGGAGCGGCCTGGTGTCGGCCTGGCTGACCGAGTGGGAACGCAGGGGCCCCAAGTGGGAGAAGGCCCGGGACCGCGTCCTGTCCACCATGGAGACCATCGCCGCCCAGCCCAACGGCTTCGTCCAGGGCAGCGGCCTGTACGACCTGGACACCGGGAGGTTCGCCGTCGCCGACACGCCGAAGGTCGAGGTCTCCCACCTGTCGGCCGTCTTCGGACTGAACGAACTGTGCGCCGAGCTGATCGACCTCGTCGACATGCCCGCGTTCCACGAGGCCTACTACGACTACTGCCGCTACTTCAACGCCTCCAAGGCCGAACAAGCGGCCCGGTACGGCAAGGACTTCGGCAGCCTCATCCTCTTCCAGGGCCACTCGCGCCTCGACGCCTACGCGGCCGTGCGGACCGGCGACGAGCAGCTCGCCACGCGCGCGTGGGCCAAGTTCTACGACTCCGACGGCTACAAGGAGTCGGCGCCCTGGACGACGGAGAAGCTGACCGGCCCCGTCGCCCTGGTGCCGGGCAGCGAGGCGAGCTGGGTGTCCACCAACGACACCGCCCTCTACGGCCTCGCCGCCATCGAGAACCTGGCGCTCCTCGGCGACCGGATGCCCTAGACGGCACGTGACGGAGGCGGGTACGGGCACACTCCACAGGTGGACTGGAACCAGTACCGATTCCGCAGCCTGTGGGCCCTGCCCGCGCCCGCCCCGGACGTCTACCGCGCGCTGGAACGGATCGAGGACTACCCCCAATGGTGGCCGCAGGTGCGCGAGGTCACCCGTCTCGACGACACCAGCGGCCTCCTCCGCTTCCGCTCCCTGCTGCCGTACGACCTCACCGCGACCCTGTACGAGGGGCACCGCGATCCGGCGGCCGGGGTCCTGGAGGTCGCGATGCGCGGCGACATGGAGGGGTGGGCGCGCTGGACGGTCACCCCGCGCGGATCCGGCACCCTCGCCCGCTACGACCAGGAGGTCGAGGTGCGCAAGCCGCTGCTGCGCCGGCTCGCCGTGCCGGGACGGCCCCTGTTCCGGGCCAATCACCGGCTGATGATGCGGGCGGGGCGGCGCGGCCTCGCCGCGTACCTGGAAGGCGGTCGGCAAGCGGTTTGATGGAAGCGCGCCGGGCCCTGTATTGTTCGGTGCGTTCCCGGGCGATTAGCTCAGTGGGAGAGCGCTTCGTTCACACCGAAGAGGTCACTGGTTCGAACCCAGTATCGCCCACCCGGGAAGAGCCGGTCCGTCACACGACGGACCGGCTTCTTCATATGCCGACGCGTGCGCGTCCGCGCTCACGCCGCCGCGGGCAGGTCCGGCCGCAGTGGCCAGGCCGGGTCCACCGGCTCCTCGGTGCCGTTGAGCGCGAACCACGCCTGCAGTCCCCGCGCCTGCCCCGCGTGCCACACCGCCTGGAGCGTGTGCAGCTCGGCGGGGGACAGGCGCTCCAGCCGGCCCGGGAAGCGCCGCCCCACCGCCCGCACCACCTCCAGCGAGGCCTGCGCGTCGGCCGCCGCGTCATGCGCCTCCGCCAGCTCGACGCCGTAGTGCGCGCACAGGTCGGTCAGGGTGCGGCGGCCCTTGCGGTACCGGTCCAGGTGCTTGTCGAGCACCCTCGGGTCCAGCACGTGCAGCGACGTCCGCTCCAGCCAGCGGGCCAGGGACGAGGCGCGGTGGCGGCGCAACTCGCGGTCCAGCAGCGTGAGATCGAACGGCGCGTTCATCACCACCAGCGGACGCCCGGCGCGGGCCTGCTCGGCCAGCGCCTCCGCCATCTCGTACATCACCGGCGCCGGCCAGCGGCCGTGGCGCTGCAGATGCTCGTCGGTCAGCCCGTGCACCGCCGTCGCCGACTCCGGCACCGGCACGCCCGGGTTCACCAGCCACCGGGTGACGCGCGGCCGGAGCCCGGGCGCGTCCTGGACGACGAGCGCCGCCGACACTATCCGGTCGGTCTCGACGTCCACACCCGTCGTCTCCGTGTCGAAGGCGGCCAGCGGCCCCTCGAACCAGCTCGCCATAGGGCACTCAACTCCTCGTCCACACACACCGGCTGACGCGCCGTCCTCTGTCCCGGTTCGGTGATACCCGGGCTGTTTGCGGCGTACGCCGGAAGGACACAACAGGATTACGGGTCCTCGCAGTTCAGCGACCCGCGACACGGACCCACCAGTTCTGGAAGGCTGTTGGTCATGGCCATCGCGCAGCCCGAACGGGGCGGGCTGCTGCCGGAGCGCACCGCGCCCACCCGCGGCTCCCTCGCCACCACCGCCTGCATGGAGACCCTGCAGGTCGGCTACCTCCACGCGGTCGCCGCCGCCGCGGGCTGCTCGCTCTCCCAGCCGTTCCCGGACAACGGCATCGACTGGCACGTCAGCCACAGCGCCCCCGGGCACACGGTCGACGACGAGGTCACCATCAAGGTGCAGCTCAAGGCGACGTACCAGATCCCCCCGCAGCCGCCCGGCCGCTTCTTCTCCTTCACGCTCGACAACGACCACCTGGCGAAGCTCGCCCGCACCCCGGTCTCCGTGCACAAGATCCTGGTCGTGATGATCGTCCCCCGGTCCAGGGACCAGTGGCTGCGGGCCGGCCACGACCGGCTCGACCTCAGGCACTGCTGCTACTGGACCAACCTCGCCGGACACCCGGTCACCGGCCGGCGGCGCACCACCGTGCGGATACCGACCGCGCGGGTCTTCGACGACCGGGCGCTGTGCGAGATCATGACGCGGGTCGGTACGGGAGGGAAACCATGACGCACCGCCCGACCGGCGAACCCCTGCGCGCCGTACGGCCGCACCCCGCCGGCGACGACACCGACTGGGACGACGGCCGCCCGCCCGAGTCCGCCGCCGTCGACCCGGCCGTCCTGACCGCGCTGCTCCACCGGCACGGCTGGCAGCGGCGCGGCGGCGCCCCCGGCCGCTACGGCCGCTGGACACCGCCCGGCCCGGCGGCCGGCGCCACCAGCCTGCTGGTGCCCGTCAGCCGCGCCTTCCCCGACAGCGAGGACCTGCTCGGCGAGGCGCTGCTCGCCCTGTCCCGCAGCGGTACCCCCGCCGCCCGCGAGATCCTCGTCTCACTCGCCGTCCCCAGCGACGAGATCCGCTGGGCACGCGACGTGCCGGCCGGACCCGGCTCCACCGCCTCCTGGACCGCCGAGGAACAGCTGCGCGCCGCCGCCCGCCGGATGCTGCTCGCCGGAGCGCTCGCCACGCGCGCGCGTGCGGGCTACTTCGGCGCCCGGCACCGGCGCACCGCCGCCACCGCCCTGGAGAACGTCCTGGTCGGCACGGCCCCCGACGGTCGCCGGCTGACGGCGTTCGTGCCGGTCACCACCGGCCGCCCGCTCGCCGTACGCCTCCACCAGGCCCTGTACGCCGCGCGCGAGGCCGTCGACTACCGGCGGGCCACCGGCGGCATGGATGCCTTCGACGCCGCCGTCGGGGCCGGCGTCAGCCACGAGCTGACCGAGGCGCTGGTCACCCTGGTCCGTGGCACCCAGGGAGCCAGGATCGCCATCGCCTGGGCGCCCGCCGCAGGCGTCCCCGAGGGCTGCGGCGCCCTCGCCGAACCCGTCGAGTTCTCGCCCGGCGACCTGCCCGCCCTGCGCGAGGCCGCCGCCCGCTATCTGCGCGCGGAGCCCTCCGTGCCGGTGCGGATCACCGGCACCGTCGTCCGCATGCGCCGTTCCGGACCGCGCGGCACGGGCACCGTACGGCTGCGGGTGCTGGCCGGTGCCGAGGTGCCGCACGTGCGGATCACCCTGGACGAGGAGGCCTACCGGATCGCCGGCCACGCCCACCTCGTCGGACTGCCGGTGCGGGTGCTCGGGCGGCTGGAGAGCCGGGGCGGCTTCCGCCGGCTCACCGGGGCCTGCGAGATCGCCCCGGTGCAGGTCGACGACGCGGAGCGGGACCGGCTGCTCAAGGCGGTCCAGGAGCACGTGGAGGTGGCGGCCTTCTTCGAGGAGACCTGCGGCGGTGACGGCGAGGACGACGACGGGGGGTGAGGGCCGCCGCCGGGAATGATTTCGCGGTGCACGGGTCCGGGTCGGTACGATCGCCCTCATGCGTGCGCTCCGGTATGGCGCCGCGGCCCCACCTTCAGTCAGGAGAGACCGGTGTCAGACGTCCGTGTGATCATCCAACGCGATTCCGAGCGGGAAGAACGCGTGGTGACGACGGGCACTACGGCCGCCGAGCTCTTCGCCGGCCAGCGCTCGATCGTCGCGGCGCGCGTGGCGGGTGAGCTCAAGGACCTCGCCTACGAGGTCGGCGACGGTGAGACCGTCGAGGGCGTCGAGATCTCCTCCGAGGACGGCCTGAACATCCTGCGCCACTCCGCCGCGCACGTCATGGCGCAGGCCGTGCAGGAGCTGTTCCCCGAGGCCAAGCTGGGCATCGGCCCGCCGGTCAAGGACGGCTTCTACTACGACTTCGACGTGGAGAAGCCCTTCCACCCCGATGACCTCAAGGCCATCGAGAAGAAGATGCAGGAGATCCAGAAGCGGGGGCAGCGGTTCTCGCGCCGCGTCACCAGCGACGAGGCCGCCCGTGAGGAGCTGGCCAAGGAGCCGTACAAGCTGGAGCTGATCGGCCTCAAGGGCAACGCCGCGCAGGCCGCGGACGGCGCCGACGCCGAGGTGGGCAGTGGTGAGCTGACCATCTACGACAACCTCGACGCCAAGACCGGCGAGCTGTGCTGGAAGGACCTGTGCCGGGGACCGCACCTGCCGACCACCCGCGCCATCCCGGCCTTCAAGCTGATGCGCTCGGCCGCCGCCTACTGGCGCGGCAGTGAGAAGAACCCGCAGCTCCAGCGTATCTACGGCACCGCGTGGCCGACCAAGGACGAGCTGAAGGCGTACCTGGAGTTCCTGGCCGAGGCCGAGAAGCGCGACCACCGCAAGCTCGGGACCGAACTGGATCTGTTCTCCTTCCCCGACGAGCTGGGCCCCGGCCTCGCGGTGTTCCACCCCAAGGGCGGGGTGATCCGCAAGGTCATGGAGGACTACTCGCGCCGCCGGCACGAGGTCTCCGGCTACGAGTTCGTGAACACCCCGCACATCTCGAAGGAACACCTCTTCGAGATCTCCGGGCACCTGCCGCACTACGCGGAGGGCATGTTCCCGCCCATCCAGTTCGACGAGCAGAACTACCGCCTCAAGGCGATGAACTGCCCGATGCACAACCTGATCTTCAAGTCCCGCGGCCGCTCCTACCGCGAGCTGCCGCTGCGGCTCTTCGAATTCGGGACCGTGTACCGCTACGAGAAGTCGGGTGTCGTGCACGGCCTGACCCGCTCGCGCGGCTTCACCCAGGACGACTCGCACATCTACTGCACCAAGGAGCAGATGCCCCAGGAGCTGGACACGCTCCTGACCTTCGTCCTCGACCTGCTGCGCGACTACGGACTGAACGAGTTCGAGCTGGAGCTGTCCACCCGCGACGACTCCGACAAGTTCATCGGCTCCGAGGAGGACTGGGCGGAGGCCACCGAGGCGCTGCGCCAGGCCGCCGAGAAGCAGAACCTGCCGCTGGTTCCGGACCCGGGTGGCGCCGCGTACTACGGCCCGAAGATCTCGGTCCAGGCCAAGGACGCGATCGGACGGTCCTGGCAGATGTCGACCATCCAGGTCGACTTCAACCAGCCCAAGCGGTTCGGCCTCGAGTACACCGCCGCAGACGGCTCGCGCCAGCAGCCCGTCATGATCCACCGGGCGCTGTTCGGCTCCATCGAGCGGTTCTTCGGGGTCCTGCTGGAGCACTACGCCGGGGCCTTCCCGGCCTGGCTGGCCCCGGTCCAGGCGCTCGGCATCCCGATCGGCGACGCCCACGTGCCGTACCTGCACGAGTTCGCCGAGAAGGCCCGCGCCGCAGGCCTGCGCGTCGAGGTCGACACCTCCTCCGACCGGATGCAGAAGAAGATCCGCAACGCCCAGAAGCAGAAGGTGCCCTTCATGGTCATCGCGGGCGACGAGGACATGGCGAACGGCGCGGTCTCCTTCCGCTACCGCGACGGTTCCCAGGAGAACGGCATCCCCGTCGACGAGGCCATCGCGAAGATCGCGAAGGTGGTCGAGGAGCGGGTGCAGGTCTGATCGCGGGCTTGCGGGGCCCCCGGGATCTCCCGGGGGCCTTTCCCTGTCGCCGTACACGACGCCATATGCTGCACGCATGACGAGTGAGCCGGAGCAGCAGTTGGGAGTGGGGACGCAGGACGCGTTCCAGCGCCTGTGGACGCCCCACCGGATGGCCTACATCCAGGGCGAGAACAAGCCGAGCGGCCCGGGTGCCGACGACGGCTGCCCCTTCTGCTCGATCCCGGCCACATCCGACGAGGACGGGCTGGTCGTCCGCCGCGGTGAGCACGTGTACGCGGTGCTCAACCTGTACCCGTACAACGGCGGCCACCTGATGACCGTGCCGTACCGCCATGTCGCCGACTACACCGACCTGACCGACGTGGAGACCGCGGAGCTCGCCGCGCTGACCAAGCAGGCGATGACCGCGCTGCGCACCGCGTCCGGCGCCCACGGATTCAACATCGGGATGAACCAGGGCACGGTGGCCGGCGCGGGCATCGCCGCCCACCTCCACCAGCACATCGTGCCCCGCTGGGGTGGCGACACCAACTTCATGCCGGTGGTCGGCCACACGAAGGTGCTGCCCCAGCTCCTGGGCGACACCCGCAAGATGCTGGCGGAGGCCTGGCCCTCCGCCTAGCACCCGCCGGCGGGACCTACGCGTTGTAGAGGTCGGCCTTCCCGGGCGCCGCGTCCTGCACGGCCGTGCTCAGGAACGCCGACCGCGCGCCGAACTTCTCCGTGTCCACGCCGTTCTCCTCCAGCACCTTGATCGACGCCGCGTGCACCACCCGCAGCACCGGCGCCGCCGCGCGCAACGCGTCGTCGGCCATGAAGCGGTGCCGCCACGGCTGATCCGCCCACGCGTGCCGCAGACCGAACGGCTCCGGCAGCCCGATCGTGCCGCCGAGCCAGTTCAGCAGCGGCGGATACCAGGTGAGCGGAGCGCGGACGGCGAGGCGGACCACCTCGCCCGCGGTGACCAGCGGGAGCATCACCTTGCGCGTCTCCCACGGCTTGAACGACTTGGCGACCTCCTTGGAGGGCGCCTCGGGCTTGGCGGTGAACAGCGGGTTCACCGGACCGAGCGCGTGGCCGGTGACCTCGATGCGCAGCGTCTCGTGCAGCACGGTCACCGTGATCAGCATGGTGATGACCAACTGGCCGTCCCACAGCGTCCACTGCACACCCAGGTAGTGCCGGTCACCGGCACCGAACTGCTGCTTGTTGCAGATCTCCTGGATCGCGTGCGTCTTGACCTGGTACGCCTCGACGTCCGTGCCCTCCGGACGGGACACCGCCTTCGCGTTCTCGCCGATCGGCGTGACCACCCAGTGCCGTATGGACGGCTTGGTGAAACCGCCGGTGTTCAGCGGACCGCGTTCCAGCATGCGCAGCTGGTCGTGGATGGACTTCACGACGTCCCAGCTGCGGAAGGGGTGGATCTCGCGCGCCGGGTCGGCCGGTGCCAGGTCCTCGGCGAGGTGCCAGCCGCCCCAGCGCGTGCCCATGCCGAGTATGCCCTTGGGCCCGGCGTAGAACACGGAGTTGGACTGCTGCTCGGCGCCGAGCTTGGCCAGGGACTGGCGCAGCTGTTCGGCCGAGGTCTCGTTCGGGTTGCTGGGGACCGCCTCGGGCACCTTGGCGCCGACGCCGCTGCCCGACAGGAGCCCGTCCCAGCGCTCGCGGAGGTCCCTCGCGGTGCCCTCGCAGATCCGCTTGGCCCAGAACCAGCCCACGACCGGCAGGACGACCGCCGCGCGGGCGTACCAGGCCCAGAAGCCGGTGAAGGGCATCTTCAGGAGGAACAGCACGGCCAGCGCGGCGATCGCGAGCAGCACCGCGGTGCCCAGCGCACCGGCCTGCTTGTTCTCCGACTTGGCGACGGTGGTGCGGATCTGGAAGCCCAGCAGCCAGATCAGCATCCCGGGCAGGAAGAGCACGCCGCACAGCAGGATGACCATGGAGAGCCGGGCGTCGCGTGCCCTGCGGATGCCGTTGGCCGCCAGACAGTGCTCGACGACCACCTGCGGCTCCGCCCCGAAGGACTGGATGAGCGGCTTGCGGCCGCTGCCCAGCATGCGGTCGGCCACCGCGCGGGAGAAGGCCTCGCCGAGGTTGGGCCGGAAGAGCGTGGCCCAGGACCGGCCCGCGTTGAGGGTCGTCTGGTGCCATTCGTTGTCGGCCTTCTTGATCTCCGCCAACTCGCTGTCCCGGTAGGCGGCCGACGCCAGCGCGAAGGTGGCCGTCTGGCCACCGTCGTCCGTGCGCGGCACCTGCGGTCCGAAGAAGTCCGCGTAACCGCCGTCAACGGCCATTCCCGCCCCCGATCGCCACCACTGTCGCTCCTGCGGCCTTCCCGACTTCCCTGCCCCGCACACCTGTTGATCTGGTCATCAGCGTATCCGCAGCCGGCGGCACGCGTCACCGGACGCCGGAAGGCGCCCCCACGCGCGCGGGTCGAGCCGCCGGGCGCGCCGTCGCGCGCGGGGCGGAGCGCCGCCGGCACGGGCGGTCCCGCGCTGGCGGCCGGGCGCCGCTACGACGCCGCGCGCACCTCCTCGGGCAGCCGGTCGGCGACCTGCTGCGGCATCGGTTCGTGGCGCGCGTAGCGGCGGTCGAAGCGCGCGGTGCCGTGCGAGAGGGAGCGCAGGTCGACCGCGTATCGGCCGATCTCGATCTCGGGCACCTCGGCCCGGATCAGGGTCCGGCCCCCGGTCGTCTGCTCGGTGCCGAGCACCTTGCCGCGCCGCCCCGACAGGTCGCTCATCACCGCGCCCACGTAGTCGTCGCCGACCAGGACGCTCACCTCGGCCACCGGCTCCAGCAGATGGATCCTGGCCTGCGCGGCGGCCTCCCGCAGCGCCAGCGCGCCGGCCGTCTGGAAGGCGGCGTCGGAGGAGTCCACCGAGTGCGCCTTGCCGTCCAGCAGCGTGACCCGCACGTCGATCAGCGGATGGCCCGCCGCGACGCCCTTGGCGGCCTGCGCGCGCACGCCCTTCTCGACGGACGGGATGAACTGCCGGGGCACGGCGCCGCCGACCACCTTGTCCACGAACTCGACGCCCGCGCCGTTCGGCAGCGGCTCCACCTCGATCTCGCAGATGGCGTACTGCCCGTGCCCGCCGGACTGCTTCACGTGCCGCCCGCGCCCGCCCGCACGGTCGCCGAACGTCTCCCGCAGGGACACCCGGTGCGGTACGACGTCGACCTGGACGCCGTAGCGGCTGCGCAGCCGCTCCAGGGCCACGTCGGCGTGCGCCTCGCCCAGGCACCACAGGACCACCTGGTGCGTGTCCTGGTTGTGCTCCAGGCGCATCGTCGGATCCTCGGCGACCAGCCGCGCGAGCCCCTGGGACAGTTTGTCCTCGTCGGGCTTGCTGTGCGCCTCGATGGCGAGCGGCAGCAGCGGATCGGGCATCTCCCAGGGAGCCATCAGCAGCGGGTCCTCCTTGGCCGAGAGCGTGTCCCCGGTCTCCGCGCGGCTCAGCTTGGCCACGCACGCCAGGTCGCCCGCGATCACGTGCGAGACCGGCCGCTGCTGCTTGCCGAACGGCGTCGACAGGGCGCCGATCCGCTCGTCGACGTCGTGATCCTCGTGGCCGCGGTCGGCGAGCCCGTGACCGGAGACGTGCACCGTCTGGTCGGCGCGCAGGGTGCCGGAGAACACCCGGACCATCGAGATCCGGCCGACGTACGGGTCGGACGACGTCTTGACGACCTCCGCGACCAGTGACTCCCCGGGATCGCACATCCGCAGCTCGCGCCCGGCGCCCCCGGGCGTGGTCACCCGGGGTGCCTCCCGCTCCAGCGGTGTAGGAAAACCACGGGTGATCAGCTCCAGCAGCTCGACGGTGCCCAGTCCCTGCCGGGCGCCCTCCGCCGCGGGAGCCGCGGCCAGCACCGGGAAGAACACGCCGCGCGCGACGGCCCGCTCCAGGTCCTCGACGAGCGTCTTGACGTCGACCTGCTCACCGCCGAGATAGCGCTCCATGAGGGTCTCGTCCTCGCTCTCCGAGATGATCCCCTCGATCAGCATGGAGCGGGCCTCGTCGATCACCGGCAGCTCCGCCTCGCCCGGCTCGGACTCCTCGCGCTCGCCCGACGCGTAGTCGAACAGCTTCCGCGACAGCAGGCCGATGAGTCCGGTCACGGGCGCGTGCCCGTCGGGCGCCGGAGCCCCGCGCAACGGCAGGTACAGCGGCAGCACCGCGTCGGGATCGTCCCCGCCGAAGGCCTCCGCGCAGATCCGCGTCATCTCCTCGAAGTCCGCGCGGGCGGCCTCCAGGTGCGTGATCACGATGGCGCGCGGCATGCCGACGGCGGCGCACTCCTCCCACACCATGCGGGTCGAGCCGTCCACCCCGTCGGAGGCCGAGACGACGAAGAGGGCCGCGTCCGCCGCGCGCAGACCGGCCCTCAGCTCACCGACGAAGTCGGCGTACCCGGGAGTGTCCAGGAGATTGATCTTGATGCCGTCCCATTCGACCGGCACCAGGGAGAGCTGTACGGAGCGCTGCTGCCGGTGCTCCATCTCGTCGTAGTCCGAGACGCAGCCGCCGTCCTCCACACGGCCCGCCCGGTTCACCGCTCCCGCGGTCAGCGCGAGAGCCTCCACCAAAGTCGTCTTGCCCGATCCGGAGTGGCCGACCAGCACCACATTCCGTACGGATGCGGGATGGTCGGCCGCCGTTGCCCTTCCGGCGGCTCCGGGATGGGTGTGGTGTGCCTTGTCGCCCATGTCCTGCCTCCCGTGCACGGTGAGGTCCCTGTGGGCGCGGACACGCGGGACCGCGTGCACTGGCGGCTCCGGCGACGCCCGCGGTCCTTCGAGCTTTCCACTCACTTCACGCCGCGTCCATACGAAGGACCCGATCCCATCGCCCGCCGGCCGCCGGGACGGGGGTCCGGGTGCCCGGCCCACGCCCACGCGCGCGCGTGACTACGATGGGCCAGCCGGTGGCCAGCAGGGGCCGCGGCCACACCGACCGTCGGGAAGGCCATGCTGAACAAGTACGCGCGTGCATTCTTCACGCGTGTCCTCACACCGTTCGCCGCGTTTCTCATCCGCCGGGGGGTCAGCCCGGACACGGTCACGCTCCTGGGCACCGCGGGTGTGGTCGCGGGCGCGCTGGTCTTCTACCCCATGGGTGAGTTCTTCTGGGGAACGGTGGTGATCACGCTCTTCGTCTTCTCGGACCTCGTCGACGGCAACATGGCCCGCCAGCTCGGCCGCTCCAGCCGCTGGGGCGCGTTCCTGGACTCCACCCTGGACCGGGTCGCCGACGGCGCGATCTTCGGCGGATTCGCCCTCTGGTACGCGGGCGGCGGCGACGACATCATCCTGTGCGCGGTGTCGATCTTCTGCCTCGCCAGCGGCCAGGTGGTGTCGTACACCAAGGCGCGCGGCGAGTCGATCGGCCTGCCGGTCGCCGTCAACGGCCTGGTCGAGCGGGCCGAGCGGCTCGTCGTCTCCCTGGTCGCGGCCGGATTCGCGGGCCTGCACAAGTTCGGTGTCCCCGTCATCCAGTACCTCCTGCCGATCGCCCTGTGGATCGTCGCCGTCGGCAGCCTCGTCACGCTCGTCCAGCGGGTCGTCACGGTCCGCCGGGAGGCCGCCGAGGCCGACGCCGCCGCGCAGGAGAGCCATGGCACCGAGGCGGCCAAGTGAGCGCTCGCGACCGGCTGACCGACGCCCTGTACGGCGCCGGCTGGAGCACCGTGAAGACGCTGCCCGAACCGGCCGCCGTACGGCTCGGGCGGACCGTCGCGGACCTGGCCTGGAAGCAGCGTGGCGCGGGCGTGCGGCGCCTGGAGAGCAACTACGCGCGTGTGGTGCCGGGCGCGAGCCCGGAACGCCTGGCCGCCCTCTCGCGCGCGGGCATGCGCTCGTACCTGCGCTACTGGATGGAGTCCTTCCGGCTCCCGGCATGGAGCCGCGAACGGATCGGGACCGGCTTCACCCCCGAGGACCTGCACCACCTCACCGACGGCATGAACGCCGGAAAGGGCGTGGTCCTCGCCCTGCCGCACCTGGCCAACTGGGACCTCGCGGGCGCCTGGGTCACCACGAAACTGGGCATCCCCTTCACCACGGTCGCCGAGCGGCTCAAGCCGGAGACCCTGTACGACCGTTTCGTCGCCTACCGCGAGTCCCTCGGCATGGAGGTGCTCCCGCACAGCGGCGGCACGGCCTTCGGCACCCTGGCCAGGCGGCTGCGCGACGGCGGCCTGGTCTGCCTGGTCGCCGACCGCGACCTGTCCGCCTCCGGCGTGGAGGTCGACTTCTTCGGCGAGACGGCCCGCATGCCGGCCGGACCCGCCCTGCTCGCCCAGCAGACCGGCGCGCGGCTGCTGCCGGTGACGCTCTGGTACGACGACTCACCGGTCATGCGCGGCCGGGTGCACCCGCCGGTCGCGGTCCCGGAGTCAGGCACCCGGGCCGAGAAGACGTCTGCCATGACACAGGCGCTGGCCGACGCCTTCGCCACGGGGATCGCCGACCATCCGGAGGACTGGCACATGCTCCAGCGCTTGTGGCTGAAGGACCTCGACCCCGCCAAGGCACCCGCGGCGGCCGACGGACAGGGCGCCTCGTGAGGATCGGCATCGTCTGCCCGTACTCCTGGGACGTCCCCGGCGGCGTCCAGTTCCACATCCGGGACCTCGCCGAGTACTTCGTCCGCCTGGGCCACGAGGTGTCCGTCCTCGCCCCCGCGGACGACGACACGCCCCTGCCCCCGTACGTCGTCTCCGCCGGGCGCGCCGTGCCGGTGCCGTACAACGGCTCGGTGGCCCGGCTGAACTTCGGCTTCCTCTCGGCCGCCCGGGTGCGGCGCTGGCTGCACGACGGCGCCTTCGACGTCATCCACATCCACGAGCCGACCTCGCCCTCGCTGGGCCTGCTCACCTGCTGGGCGGCGCAGGGCCCGATCGTGGCCACCTTCCACACGTCCAACCCGCGCTCCCGCGCGATGATCGCCGCGTACTCGATCCTCCAGGCTGCCCTGGAGAAGATCAGCGCCCGGATCGCGGTGAGCGAGTACGCCCGCCGCACCCTCGTCGAGCACCTCGGCGGGGACGCGGTCGTCATCCCCAACGGCGTCGACGTCGACTTCTTCGCCGGCGCCGAGCCCAAGTCCGAGTGGCAGGGGGAGACGATCGGCTTCATGGGCCGCATCGACGAACCCCGCAAGGGGCTGCCGGTGCTGATGCGGGCCCTGCCGAAGATCCTCGCCGCCCGTCCGCAGACCCGGCTGCTGGTCGCCGGGCGCGGCGACGAGGAGGAGGCCGTGGAGAGCCTGCCGAAGGCACTGCGCTCCCGGGTGGAGTTCCTCGGCATGGTCAGCGACGAGGACAAGGCCCGCTTCCTGCGCAGCGTCGACCTGTACGTGGCGCCCAACACCGGCGGCGAGAGCTTCGGCATCATCCTCGTCGAGGCCATGTCGGCCGGTGCCCCCGTCCTCGCCTCCGACCTGGACGCATTCGCCCAGGTCCTCGACCGGGGCGCCGCGGGCGAGCTGTTCCCCAACGAGGACGCCGACGCGCTGGCCGACGCCGCGGTGCGGCTGCTCGCCGACCCGGAGCGCCGCGCCGCGCTGCGGGAGCGGGGCAGCGCCCACGTACGGCGCTTCGACTGGTCCACGGTCGGCGCGGACATCCTCTCCGTCTACGAGACGGTGACGGCGGGCGCGGCGGCGGTGGCGGCGGACGACCGGGCGACCGGGCTCAGGGCACGCTTCGGGCTGGCCCGGGACTGACCGGCCGGCCCCACCGATAGGGTTGCGGCCCGTGACCGCAACCCTGATCTGGATCCTGGTCGTCCTCGTCGCCGTCGGCCTGTATCTCAGCTGGACGGCGGGACGGCTCGACCGGCTGCACGCCCGGATCGACGCCGCCCGGGCCGCCCTCGACGCGCAGTTGCTGCGCAGAGCCTCCGTCGCCCAGGAACTCGCCACCTCGGGCGTGCTCGACCCGGCCGCCTCCATGGTGCTGTACGAGGCCACGCACGCCGCCCGGCAGGCCGAGGAGGAGCTGCGGGAGGTGGCCGAGAGCGAGCTGAGCCAGGCTCTGCGGGCCGTCCTCGCCGATCCGCCGCAGGTCGACGCGTTGCGCGAGGCACCCGGGGGAGAGGAGGCGGCCCACGAGCTGGCCGAGGCCGTACGACGGGTCCCGATGGCGCGGCGCTTCCACAACGACGCGGTGGGCGCGGCCCGCCGGCTGCGTGAGCACCGCAAGGTCCGCTGGTTCCGCCTCGCGGGCCACGCCCCCTTCCCGCTGGCCTTCGAGATGGACGACGAGCCGCCGGCGGCCCTGGTGGACCGGGCCGCCTGAGCCGGCGCCGCTTTCCCGCCCCCGCCGCCGCCCGCGCCAAAACGATCCACCGGCTTCCCATTGGCCCTTGCTGTGGCCTGGTCCCCTCGCGTTTCCTCGTTGCTGCACAAACCCCCTTCCCCTCAGCGAGGTACCCGTGTCCAGCACGCTCTCCGAAAACCAGGCCCCCGAGACGGGCACCGCGCGCGTGAAGCGCGGCATGGCCGAGCAGCTCAAGGGCGGCGTGATCATGGACGTCGTCACGCCGGAGCAGGCGAAGATCGCCGAGGACGCGGGCGCCGTCGCGGTCATGGCCCTCGAGCGGGTCCCGGCCGACATCCGCAAGGACGGCGGCGTGGCCCGGATGTCCGACCCGGACATGATCGAGGGCATCATCGGCGCGGTCTCCATCCCCGTGATGGCGAAGTCCCGCATCGGCCACTTCGTCGAGGCCCAGGTCCTGCAGTCCCTCGGCGTCGACTACATCGACGAGTCCGAGGTCCTCACCCCGGCCGACGAGGTCAACCACAGCGACAAGTTCGCCTTCACCACCCCGTTCGTCTGCGGCGCCACCAACCTCGGCGAGGCCCTGCGCCGCATCGCCGAGGGCGCCGCGATGATCCGCTCCAAGGGCGAGGCCGGCACCGGCAACGTCGTCGAGGCCGTCCGCCACCTGCGCCAGATCAAGAACGAGATCGCCCGCCTGCGCGGCTACGACAACAACGAGCTGTACGCCGCGGCCAAGGACCTGCGTGCCCCCTACGAGCTGGTCAAGGAGGTCTCCGAGCTGGGCCGCCTCCCCGTGGTGCTCTTCTCCGCGGGCGGCGTCGCCACCCCGGCCGACGCCGCGCTGATGCGCCAGCTCGGCGCCGAGGGCGTCTTCGTCGGCTCCGGCATCTTCAAGTCCGGCGACCCGGCCAAGCGCGCCGCAGCCATCGTGAAGGCGACCACCTTCTACGACGACCCGAAGATCATCGCGGACGCGTCCCGCAACCTCGGCGAGGCCATGGTCGGCATCAACTGCGACACCCTCCCCGAGACCGAGCGCTACGCCAACCGCGGCTGGTAAGGCACCTGATCCCATGAACGACAGCCCCGTCATCGGCGTCCTGGCCCTCCAGGGCGACGTACGGGAGCACCTCGTGGCCCTGGCCGCGGCCGACGCCGTGGCCAGGCCGGTCAGGCGCCCCGAGGAGCTCGCAGAGGTGGACGGCCTGGTCATCCCGGGCGGCGAGTCCACCACCATCTCGAAACTGGCCGTCCTCTTCGGAGTGATGGAGCCCCTCCGCGCGCGCGTGCGGGACGGTCTGCCCGTCTACGGCACCTGCGCCGGCATGATCATGCTGGCCGACAAGATCCTCGACCCGCGCTCCGGGCAGGAGACGGTGGGCGGCATCGACATGATCGTGCGCCGCAACGCCTTCGGCCGCCAGAACGAGTCCTTCGAGGCGGCCGTCGACCTCAAGGGCGTCCCGGGCGACCCCGTGGAGGGCGTCTTCATCCGCGCCCCCTGGGTGGAGTCCGTCGGCGCCGCGGCCGAGGTGCTCGCCGAGCACGAGGGCCACATCGTCGCCGTCCGCCAGGGCAGCGCGCTGGCGACGTCCTTCCACCCGGAGCTGACCGGCGACCACCGGGTGCACCGTCTCTTCGCCGACATGGTGCGCGCGAACCGGGAGGCGGAGTCCTTGTAGGATTCCCCGGGTACCTCCCAGGCTCCTCAAGCGCTGGGGGAGTCCGTACAAAGACGGGTTACGCGAAGGAGACAGGCAGATGTCCGGCCACTCTAAATGGGCTACGACGAAGCACAAGAAGGCCGTGATCGACGCCAAGCGCGGCAAGCTCTTCGCGAAGCTGATCAAGAACATCGAGGTCGCGGCCCGCATGGGCGGCGTCGACATCGAGGGCAACCCGACCCTGTACGACGCCATCCAGAAGGCGAAGAAGCAGTCGGTGCCCAACAAGAACATCGACTCCGCGGTCAAGCGCGGCGGTGGCCTCGAGGCCGGCGGCGCCGACTACGAGACGATCATGTACGAGGGCTACGGGCCGAACGGCGTCGCGGTGCTCATCGAGTGCCTCACCGACAACCGCAACCGCGCCGCCTCCGACGTCCGCGTCGCCATGACCCGCAACGGCGGCTCCATGGCCGACCCGGGCTCCGTGTCCTACCTGTTCAACCGCAAGGGGGTCGTGATCGTCCCCAAGGGCGAGCTGGGTGAGGACGACGTCCTCACCGCTGTCCTGGACGCGGGCGCCGAGGAGGTCAACGACCTCGGCGAGTCCTTCGAGGTGCTCAGCGAGGCCACCGACCTGGTCGCGGTCCGCACCGCCCTCCAGGACGCCGGCATCGACTACGAGTCCGCCGACGCCAACTTCGTCCCCACCATGCAGGTGGAGCTGGACGAGGACGGCGCCCGGAAGATCTTCCGGCTCATCGACGCCCTGGAGGACAGCGACGACGTGCAGAACGTCTTCGCCAACTTCGACGTGAGCGACGAGGTCATGGAGAAGGTCGACGCGTAACGCGCCCCAGCTCAGCGGGCCGGCGGGGACACACCCCGTCGGCCCGTCGCTCTGTCGGTGGCACCCGATAGCCTGCACAAACAGGTGATCGAGGAGAGGGGGGCGGGCATGCGCGTTCTGGGGGTGGACCCGGGGCTGACCCGCTGCGGGATCGGCGTCGTGGAGGGCGTCGCGGGCCGGCCGCTCACCATGATCGGCGTCGGTGTCGTCCGCACCCGCGCGGACGACGACCTCGGCCACCGGCTGGTCGCCGTCGAGCGGGGCATCGAGCAGTGGCTGGACGAGCACCGGCCGGACCACGTCGCCGTGGAGCGCGTCTTCAGCCAGCACAACGTGCGCACCGTGATGGGCACCGCCCAGGCCAGCGCCGTAGCGATCCTCTGCGCCTCCCGCCGCGGCATCCCCGTCGCCCTGCACACCCCCAGCGAGGTCAAGGCCGCCGTCACCGGCAGCGGCCGGGCGGACAAGGCGCAGGTCGGCGCCATGGTCACCCGGCTGCTGCGGCTCTCCGCGCCGCCCAAACCGGCCGACGCCGCCGACGCCCTCGCGCTCGCCGTCTGCCACATCTGGCGCGCCCCCGCACAGAACCGGCTCCAGCAAGCCGTCGCTCTGCACACCTCCCGGGGCCCGGCCGGCCCCAGGAGCCCGCACACCCCTCACCCGTCGAAAGGCACCACGGCATGATCGCCTTCGTCAGCGGCACCGTCGCCGCCCTCGCCCCCGACGCCGCGGTGGTGGAGGTCGGCGGCGTCGGCATGGCCGTCCAGTGCACGCCGAACACCCTCTCCACCCTCCGCCTCGGCAAGCCCGCCAGACTCGCCACCTCCCTCGTCGTCCGCGAGGACTCGCTCACGCTGTACGGCTTCGCCGACGACGACGAGCGCCAGGTCTTCGAGCTGCTCCAGACGGCCAGCGGCGTCGGCCCCCGCCTGGCCCAGGCGATGCTCGCCGTGCACAGCCCCGACGCCCTGCGCAGAGCCGTCTCCACCGGCGACGAGAAGGCGCTCACCGCCGTCCCGGGCATCGGCAAGAAGGGCGCGCAGAAGCTGCTCCTGGAGCTGAGGGACCGCCTCGGCGAGCCCATCGGAGCCCCCGCCGTCGGAGCCCCCGTCAGCACCGGCTGGCGCGACCAGCTGCACGCGGCCCTGATCGGCCTCGGGTACGCGACCCGCGAGGCCGACGAGGCCGTGACCGCCGTGGCCCCCCAGGCCGAGGCCGCCGGGGGCACGCCCCAGGTCGGGCAACTGCTGAAGGCGGCCCTGCAGACCCTGAACCGCGCCCGCTGAACCGCCACCACCGACCCCCGAGGCACACCACATGAACTGGGACGACACGACCGACCCGTCCGACGCCCCCGAAGGACTCGTCGGCTCCGCCGAGGAGCGGCTGGTGGGCTCCGTCGCCGACGGTGAGGACCAGGCGGTGGAGGCCGCCCTGCGCCCCAAGGACCTGGGCGAGTTCATCGGCCAGGAGAAGGTCCGCGAACAGCTCGACCTCGTGCTGCGGGCCGCACGCGCGCGCGGCGCCACCGCCGACCACGTGCTCCTCTCCGGCGCCCCCGGCCTCGGCAAGACCACCCTCTCGATGATCATCGCCGCGGAGATGGGCGCCCCCATCCGCATCACCTCCGGCCCCGCCATCCAGCACGCCGGCGACCTCGCCGCGATCCTCTCCTCGCTCCAGGAGGGCGAGGTCCTCTTCCTCGACGAGATCCACCGCATGTCGCGGCCCGCCGAGGAGATGCTCTACATGGCGATGGAGGACTTCCGCGTCGACGTGATCGTCGGCAAGGGGCCCGGTGCCACCGCCATCCCTCTGGAGCTGCCCCCCTTCACCCTGGTCGGCGCCACCACACGCGCGGGACTGCTCCCGCCGCCGCTGCGCGACCGCTTCGGCTTCACCGCCCACATGGAGTTCTACGGCCCGGCCGAACTGGAACGGGTGATCCACCGCTCGGCCGGCCTGCTCGACGTGGAGATCGACCCCGCGGGCGCCGCCGAGATCGCCGGCCGCTCCCGCGGCACCCCCCGCATCGCCAACCGCCTGCTGCGCCGCGTGCGCGACTACGCGCAGGTCAAGGCCGACGGCCTGATCACCCGCGAGATCGCTTCGGCCGCCCTGGCGGTCTACGAGGTCGACGAGCGGGGCCTGGACCGGCTCGACCGCGGTGTCCTGGAGGCCTTGCTCAAGCTGTTCGGCGGCGGTCCGGTGGGCCTGTCCACGCTCGCCGTCGCCGTGGGGGAGGAGCGTGAGACAGTGGAAGAGGTCGCCGAACCCTTTCTCGTGAGGGAGGGCCTCCTCGCCCGCACCCCACGGGGGCGGGTCGCGACGCCGGCGGCCTGGGCGCATCTCGGGCTCACCCCGCCCGGTGCGCAGACCACCGGAAACGGACAACAGGACTTGTTCGGGACGTGACATCCCCGTCACGACGAGGACATTCGCCCGAGCAGGAACCCCAGTGCCATGCTGAGCGTTGTTCCCTGCGCGCGGACTCGCTTAGACTCCGCCGATGCCGCCCTTGTCGGCGGCGTACACACCCCCAACCATCAGGCCGCTCACCATCGCGGTCGTGTGAAGGAAGTACCGACCCGTGAGTCTCGTGACCCTCCTCCCGTTCATCGTGCTCATCGGGGCCATGTTCCTGATGACCCGGTCGGCGAAGAAGAAGCAGCAGCAGGCCGCCGACATGCGGAACCAGATGCAGCCCGGTTCCGGTGTCCGCACCATCGGGGGCATGTACGCCACGGTCAAGGAGGTCAACGACGACACGGTCCTCCTTGACGCCGGTCCGGGCGTCGACCTGCTCTTCGCCAAGAACAGCATCGGTGCCGTCCTGACCGACGACGAGTACAACCGCATCGTCCACGGCATCGAGCACGACCTGAAGTCGGACGCCGACGTCGTCCCGGACGACGCCTCCTCCCTCACCGAGTCCGACGCCGCCACCGACGACCAGCCCGTCGACCTCGGCAAGAAGGACGCGGACGACGAGCCGGCCGGGGAGCCGACGGCCGACGCCGCGCCCGCCGAGGCGAAGGCCGACGAGCAGGCGAAGAAGTCCGACGGCGGTTCCGAGGCGAAGTAAGCCGTGCCCCGGGGTGCGCGGGGACGTCCTGGACG
>NZ_JBHYJX010000055.1:0-17165 GCF_042740985.1 Streptomyces sp. NPDC058985
AAACAAAAAGTACTCAAAGTCCCGACCACCCCCCCCCCGCCCGGGGGGGGGGGGGGTTCGGGGCACCCCCCCCCCCCCCCACCGCCCTGCTACACCCACGTGTCCAGCCACATCCGCGACCGCCAGTCCTCCATCGGGATGGCGGTACCGGTGTAAAGGGGCCAGAAGTAGATGAAGTTCCACGCGATCAGCAGGACCAGTACGCCCGCCCCGGTCGCGCCCGCGACGCGGCGGGCGTCGCCGCAGCCCGGGCGGCCGATGACCGCCCCCAGCAGCATCGCCACCGCCAGGCACAGGAAGGGCAGGAAGACGACGGCGTAGAAGAGGAAGATCGTCCGCTCCTGGTACAGGAACCAGGGCAGATAGCCGGCCGCGATGCCGCAGACGATGGCGCCCGCGCGCCAGTCGCGGCGGAAGGCCCAGCGCCACAGGACGTACAGCAGCGCGAAGCAGCCCACCCACCACATCAGCGGCGTGCCCAGCGCCAGGACCTCGCGGGCGCACTTCTCGCCCGCGTCGGCCGGGCAGCCGTCGGAGCCGGGGGAGGGCGACTCGTAGAAGTAGGAGACCGGGCGGCCCAGGACCAGCCAGCTCCAGGGGTTCGACTGGTAGGTGTGCGGCGAGGTCAGGTTGGTGTGGAACTCCAGCACCTGGGTCTCGTAGTGCCACAGGCTGCGCCACCAGTCGGGCAGCAGCCAGGACCAGGAGCTGTTCGCGCCGTCGTTCGCCGCCCAGTCGCGGTAGTAGCCGCCGGAGCCGTCGGCGGGGGAGAGGATCCAGCCCAGCCAGGACAGCACGTACGTGGCGAGCGCCACCGGCACCGTGGACAGGAACGCCCAGCCCAGGTCGCGCCTCAGCACCGCCAGATGCGGCCGCTCGGCGCCCGCGACCCGGCGGGTGCCGACGTCCCACAGCACCGCCATCACACAGAAGGCCGCCATGATGTACAGGCCGTTCCACTTGGTGGCCGCGGCCAGACCCAGCATCAGCCCCGCCGCCAGCCGCCACGGCCGCCACCCGAAGCGGAACGTCTCGGCGATGCCCGCGTCCGGCCGGACCAGGCCGTCCTCGTCCACCGGCAGCGCGGCGGCGAGCTTCCCGCGGGCCCGGTCGCGGTCGACGACCAGGCAGCCGAAGGCCGCCAGCACGAAGAACATCAGCACGCTGTCGAGGAGCGCGGTGCGGCTCATCACGAAGTGCAGCCCGTCCACCGCCATCAGCGCGCCCGCCAGGCACCCGAGGAAGGTCGAGCGGAACAGCCGCCGTCCGATCCGGCACAGCAGCAGTACCGACACCGTGCCGAGCAGCGCCGTCATGAAACGCCAGCCGAACGGGTCGAAGCCGAACAGCACCTCGCCCAGGCCGATGAGGTACTTGCCGACCGGCGGATGCACGACGTACGCCGCGTCCGCCGGGATCGGGACGTCGCCGCCCGAGTTCAGGATCAGGTCGTTGGCGTTCTTGTCCCAGTTGACCTCGAAGCCGCGGTGGATCAGCGCCCACGCGTCCTTGGCGTAGTACGTCTCGTCGAATATCACCGCCTTCGGGCTGCCCAGGTTCCAGAACCGCAGCACGCCCGCGAAGAGCGCCACCAGCAGCGGCCCGCCCCACGCCGACCAGCGCAGGATCCGGCCGGTCAGCGGCTTCGACAGGCCGAGGAACGCCCACAGGCGCGGACCCGGGCTGGTGTACGGCGGCACCAGCCGGTCGCCGACGTCGCCGGCCGCGGGCCCCGCCGGGTAGCCGAAGCGGCGCAGCCGCTGCTGCCAGGCGGGCCGCTCGTCGTGCGGTGCCTGGTCCTGCCGGGTGTCCGTGGAGGACGCGGTACTGGTCACCGCGCCATCGTAGGGAACCGTGCTGTGCACGTCCCGCGCATGGCCCCCACCCGTCCGATGCGTCCCGCGGAAGGAAGCCCGTCCGCCCCTGGGAGGATGGGGGCGTGACTGGAACCCTTGTACTGGCGGGCACCCCCATCGGCGACGTCCGGGACGCCCCGCCGCGGCTCGCCGAGGAACTGGCCGGCGCCGACGTGGTCGCCGCCGAGGACACCCGGCGGCTGCGCCGGCTCACCCAGGCGCTCGGCGTCACCCCGCGCGGGCGCGTCGTGTCCTACTTCGAGGGCAACGAGTCGGCCCGCACACCCGAGCTGGTCGAGGAGCTGGCGGGCGGCGCGCGCGTGCTGCTGGTCACCGACGCCGGGATGCCGTCGGTGTCCGACCCCGGCTACCGGCTGGTCGCCGCCGCCGTCGAGCGGGACGTCCGGGTCACCGCCGTACCCGGCCCGTCCGCCGTGCTGACCGCGCTCGCGCTGTCCGGGCTGCCGGTCGACCGGTTCTGCTTCGAGGGCTTCCTGCCCCGCAAGGCGGGCGAGCGGCTGACCCGGCTGCGCGAGGTGGCCGAGGAGCGCCGGACCCTCGTCTACTTCGAGGCGCCGCACCGCCTCGACGACACCCTCGCCGCCATGGCCGAGGCCTTCGGCGCCGACCGCAGGGCCGCCGTCTGCCGGGAGCTGACCAAGACCTACGAGGAGGTCAGGCGCGGCGGTCTCGGCGAGCTGGCCGCGTGGGCCGCCGAGGGCGTGCGCGGCGAGATCACCGTCGTCGTGGAGGGCGCCCCGGACCGGGGGCCCGAGGAACTGGACGCCGCGGAACTGGTGCGCCGGGTGCGGGTGCGCGAGGAGGCGGGGGAGCGCCGCAAGGAGGCGATCGCCGCGGTGGCCGCCCAGGTGGGCGTGCCCAAGCGGGAGGTGTTCGACGCGGTGGTGGCGGCGAAGAACGCGGGGGCGTGATCCGGCCGCGCTTGACCCGTTCCTGACCTTGCGGGCCCTTCCGCCAAGGACAGCCCAAATCGGCTCAAACACTCGGCACTGCCCGGTGCTTTCCGGCTGGTGGAGGAGTCCACTGGAGGAAGGAAAGGCGAACGAACCGAAGGAGCCGGGATGAGCATGAGTGAGAGCGCGGCACCGACCGGAACACCCTCCGGGGCCACCTCCGTCGTCCACGAGTCGTACTCCTTCGCCTGCATGCGGTGCGGGCACGGCTGGGAGCAGTCCTTCGAGATAGAGCACCGCAAGGACGCCGACGGCCACGCGTACGTGCGCTACGTCTCGGGCGGCCGCGTCGTGCCCTCCCCGCTGACCCGGCCGACCTGCGCCAACTGCGACAACCACGTCGTACGGATCATGCGTCCCGGGCGGGTCGCCTCGGTCCGCGGCACCGACCACGGCTCCCACCGGGTGCCGGCCGCCGGCCCGGTGGAGGTGCCGCCGGTGCCCGAGACGTCCGGGGCGGGAGCGGCGGGGCGCTCCGCCGGACGCCGGCACTGGCACCTGGGCGACCTGCTGCACGCCCTCCACCTCCACCGCCGGGCGAGCTGACGCCCTCGGGGGGCGGGCCGGGGCTTTCGTAGGATCGGAGCATGCCTTCGAACGCCTCGGGACGCTCCGACAAGAACGACGCGCCCCCGCTCCCCGAGCCCCTCCGGGTGCCGGTCGCCGACTCGCACACCCACCTCGACATGCAGTCCGGCACGGTGACGGAGGCGCTCGCCAAGGCCGCGTCCGTCGGGGTCACCACCGTCGTCCAGGTCGGCTGCGACCTCGCCGGCTCCCGCTGGGCGGCCGAGACCGCGGCGGCGCACGACGCCGTGCACGCCACCGTCGCCCTGCACCCCAACGAGGCACCGCGCATCGTCCACGGCGATCCCGACGGGTGGTCGCGGCAGGGAGCGCGGCAGCCGGGAGGGGAAGCCGCGCTCGACGACGCCCTCGCGGAGATCGACCGGCTGGCCGCGCTGGAGCAGGTCAAGGGCGTCGGCGAGACCGGCCTGGACTACTTCCGCACCGGGCCCGAGGGCAAGGAGGCGCAGGAGCGGTCCTTCCGCGCCCACATCGAGATCGCCAAGCGGCACGGCAAGGCCCTGGTCATCCACGACCGCGACGCCCACGCCGACGTCCTGCGCGTCCTCAAGGAGGAGGGCGCCCCCGAGCGCACCGTCTTCCACTGCTACTCCGGCGACGCCGAGATGGCCGGGATCTGCGCCCGCGCCGGGTACTACATGTCCTTCGCCGGCAACGTCACCTTCAAGAACGCCCAGAACCTGCGCGACGCCCTCGCGGCCGCCCCCCTGGAACTGGTCCTGGTGGAGACCGACGCGCCGTTCCTGACCCCGATGCCCTACCGGGGCCGCCCCAACGCCCCCTACCTGGTGCCGGTCACGGTGCGGGCGATGGCCGAGGTGCGGGGCGTCGACGAGGACACCCTGGCGACCGCCCTGGCCGCGAACACGGCCCGCGCCTTCAACTACTGAGCAGCACAAGACCCGCGCCACGCTGCGTAGTCGCGTCGCTTTGGAGAGTGACGAACGCTCCGCTAGGTTCTGGGGGCCCGATCCGGACCCCTGGAGCGTGTCGGCGTGAGCAGAACGCAGTTCGAGACCACCGAGGTCTTCGAGGGACACGAGTACCTCGCACCGTACGACGTGCACAGCGCGCCGACCCTGCCGTACGGCACCGTCCTGCCGCCGGCCCGCACGCCGGGCGACGGGCGGGCCGGGCGGCGGCGCCGGGCGCGGGCGGCCGGACGCGCGGACGGCTCCCTGCGCCGCCTGCTGCCCCGTGCGCTGGTCGTGGCCTTCCTCGCGGGCGGCACGTCCGCCTTCGTGGCCAAGGACAAGGCGGTCGAGCTGACCGTCGACGGGACGCCCCGCACGCTGCACACCTTCGCCGACGACGTGACCGAGCTGCTCGCGCAGGAGGGCGTCGAGGTCGGCGCCCACGACGTGATCGTGCCGGCCCCCGGCACCCCGCTGACCAGCGGCGAGGACATCGCCGTCCGCCACGGGCGCCCCGTCCTGCTGACCCTCGACGGCCACCGCCGCCAGGTGTGGACGACCGCGGAGACGGTGCACGGCGCGCTGCGGCAGCTCGGCGTCCGGACGGAGGGCGCCCACCTGTCCACCGCGGGCTCCCGGCGCATCGGCCGCGAGGGCCTCGCCCTGACGGTGCGGACCGAGCGGGTGGTGACCGTCATGGCGGACGGCCGGGCCCGCACCGTCCGCACCAACGCCGCGACCGTGCGGGAGGCGGTCGAGGCGGCCGGGGTGACCCTGCGCGGCGAGGACACCACCTCGGTCCCCGCGACCGGCTTCCCCCGCGACGGCCAGACCGTCACCGTGCTGCGGATCACCGGCTCGCAGGAGGTCCGCGAGGACCCGGTCCCCTTCGACGTCCGACGGGCGGAGGACCCCTCGCTGTACCGGGGCACGGAGGTCGTCCAGCAGGCCGGACAGCCCGGACTGCGCCGCACCACCTACGCCCTGCGCACCGTCAACGGCGTCCGGCAGAAACCCCGCCGGCTCCGCACCGAGCTGGTGCGCGAACCCCGCGCGCAGATCGTCCTGGTCGGCACCCGCCCCCGCCCCACCTCCGTGCGGGGCGCCGACCACCTCAACTGGCGGGGTCTCGCCGCCTGCGAGTCGGGCGGCCGCCCGGACGCCGTCGACCCCTCGGGCACCTACGGGGGCCTCTACCAGTTCGACACCCACACCTGGCATAGCGTCGGCGGCGAGGGCCGCCCGCAGGACGCGAGCGCCGCGGAGCAGACGTACCGGGCGAAGCAGCTGTACGTCCGCGCGGGCGCCGGTTCCTGGCCGCACTGCGGGGCCCGGCTGCGGGGCTGACGGGCCCGCAGCCGGGCCCCGCCGCACGACCCCGGCGAGGCCGCCGTCGCCCCCGGATACCCTTGCGGGGTGAGCAGCCCCACCCCCGACGCCCTTCTGGGCCCCGCCGACGTCCGCGAACTCGCGGCCGCCCTCGGTGTGCGCCCCACCAAGCAGCGCGGCCAGAACTTCGTCATCGACGCCAACACCGTCCGCCGTATCGTCCGCACCGCCGAGGTCCGCCCCGACGACGTGGTGGTCGAGGTGGGACCGGGTCTCGGCTCGCTCACCCTGGCCCTGCTGGAGGCCGCCGACCGGGTCACCGCCGTCGAGATCGACGACGTACTGGCCGGCGCCCTGCCCGCCACCGTGGCCGCCCGCATGCCGGAGCGCGCGGACCGGTTCGCGCTCGTCCACTCCGACGCCATGCACGTGACCGAGCTGCCGGGCCCCGCCCCGACCGCGCTGGTCGCCAACCTGCCGTACAACGTGGCCGTGCCCGTCCTCCTCCACATGCTCGACACCTTCCCGACCATCGAGCGCACCCTCGTCATGGTCCAGGCCGAGGTCGCCGACCGCCTCGCCGCGGGGCCCGGCAACAAGGTGTACGGAGTGCCGTCCGTGAAGGCCAACTGGTACGCCGAGGTCCGCCGGGCCGGCGCCATCGGCCGCAGCGTCTTCTGGCCCGCGCCGAACGTGGACAGCGGGCTGGTGTCACTCGTCCGGCGGACCGAGCCGCTGAAGACCACCGCCTCCAAGCGCGAGGTCTTCGCCGTCGTCGACGCCGCCTTCGCCCAGCGCCGCAAGACGCTGCGGGCCGCCCTCGCCGGATGGGCGGGGTCCGCCGCGGCCGCCGAGGCCGCGCTCGTCGCCGCGGGCGTGTCGCCGCAGGCGCGCGGAGAGGCGCTGACCGTGGAAGAGTTCGCGCGTATCGCCGAACACAAGGAGTGACGAGCAAGTGAGCGTGACGGTCCGCGTCCCCGCCAAGGTCAACGTCCAGCTCGCGGTCGGCGCCGCCCGCCCCGACGGCTTCCACGACCTCGCCAACGTCTTCCTCGCCGTCTCCCTGTACGACGAGGTCACCGCGGTCCCGGACAGCGACGGGCTCCGCGTCACCTGCGAGGGCCCCGACGCCGGGGAGGTGCCCCTGGACCGCACCAACCTGGCCGCCCGCGCCGCGCTGGCCCTCGCCGAGCGGTACGGCCGCGAACCCGACGTGCACCTGCACATCGCCAAGGACATCCCCGTCGCCGGCGGCATGGCGGGCGGCAGCGCGGACGGCGCGGGCGCCCTGCTCGCCTGCGACGCCCTGTGGGGCACCGGCGCCTCCCGCGACGAACTGCTCGCCCTCTGCGCCGAGCTGGGCAGCGATGTGCCGTTCAGCCTGGTCGGCGGGGCGGCGCTGGGCACCGGGCGGGGAGAGAAGCTGACCGAGCTGGAGGTCGGCGGCGAGTTCCACTGGGTGTTCGCGCTGGCCGGGCGGGGGCTGTCGACGCCGGCCGTGTTCCGCGAGTTCGACCGGCTGGCGGAGGGC
This sequence comes from Streptomyces sp. NPDC058985, assembly GCF_042740985.1. Taxonomy (NCBI): domain Bacteria; kingdom Bacillati; phylum Actinomycetota; class Actinomycetes; order Kitasatosporales; family Streptomycetaceae; genus Streptomyces; species Streptomyces sp. NPDC058985. Next base: position 7,193 of record NZ_JBHYJX010000055.1, read on the forward strand.
CTGGACGTCCCGGAGCCGGTCGCCGACCAGGCAGTGCTGGACGCCCTCGCGAAGGGCGACCCCACGGCGCTCGCGGTGGCCGTCTCGAACGACCTCCAGCCGGCCGCGCTCTCCCTCTTCCCCGAGTTGTCCGACACCCTCGCCGCGGGACGGGCAGCGGGCGCTCTGGCGGCAATGGTCTCGGGCTCGGGCCCGACCACGGCCTTCCTCGCCCCGGACGCCGGCTCCGCGTCCGACATCGCCGGGGTGCTGCGGGCGTCGGGCACGTGCCGGGATGTGCGGACGGCGGTGGGGGCGGTGGCGGGGGCGACGGTGGTGTGAAGGTCAGAGGTTGTCGACGGCGGTCAGGTCGATGTCGATGTCGTAGGGGACGCTGATTTTCAGGTGGTCGTGGTGGATCCCGGTGAGGGCGTATGTGCCGGTGACCCTGCCGCGCTCGTAGACGTGGACGACCGGACGGTCTTCCGCGCCCTCCATCTCGACCAGCCAGAAGTGGGGAATTCCGGCGGCGGCGTACTTGTGCGGCTTCGTGTCGCGGTCGCGGGACTCGGAGTCGGGGGAGACGACCTCGATGGCGAGGAGGACGTCGGCTGCCGCGTAACGCGTCTTCTTCCGTCCGATCGCCTCCGCGCGCAGGACGCTCACATCGGGCTCAGGGCCGTTCCGCTGGTCGAGGACGATGGTCATTTCCCTTCGCACCCGCAGCTCGGGTGGCAGTGTCGCGCGGAGACCGCTGACCAACATGTCCATCACGATGGTGTGAAAATCCCGCTGCGGACTCACGAAAACCAGGCTCCCGTCGATCAGCTCGGTGTGCGGCGGGAGATCAGGCAGCGTGAACAGGTCGTCCACGGTGTAACCGTCCTGCGGCGGCACCGGCCACTTGACGCGGCGCTTGACGGACTCGGCGGTCATGGTTCCTCCCATGGAACGGGATCCTGCTGCCCACTCACCACGGTAGCCGCGCCTTTCGCATCGCGTCACTACAACGAGTGACGACCCCCGCCCGCGCCACCCCACCCCCCGGAGGGCCTACGCTGGAAGGCTGATCGATCCCCCAGGCAGGAGAGAAATGGCCGTCAATCTGGTCAATGTCGAGAACGTCAGCAAGGTGTACGGCACCCGTGCACTCCTCGACGGCGTGTCCCTCGGCGTCTCCGAAGGGGACCGCATCGGCGTCGTCGGCCGCAACGGCGACGGCAAGACGACCATGATCCGGATGCTGGCCAGGCTGGAGGAGCCCGACACCGGCCGCGTCACCCACTCCGGCGGACTGCGGCTCGGCGTGCTCACCCAGCACGACTCCCTGGACCCCGAGGCCACCGTCCGGCACGAGGTCATCGGTGACCTGGCCGACCACGAGTGGGCCGGCAACGCCAAGATCAGGGACGTGCTGACCGGGCTGTTCGGCGGGCTGGACATGCCGGGCTTCCCGCAGGGGCTCGACACGGTCATCGGGCCGCTCTCCGGTGGCGAGCGGCGCCGGATCGCGCTCGCCAAGCTGCTCATCGAGGAGCAGGACCTCGTCGTCCTCGACGAGCCCACCAACCACCTCGACGTCGAGGGCATCGCCTGGCTCGCCCGGCACCTGCGCGAGCGCCGGTCCGCGCTCGTCTGCGTGACGCACGACCGGTGGTTCCTCGACCAGGTCTGCACCCGCATGTGGGACGTGCAGCGCGGCGACGTCTTCGAGTACGAGGGCGGCTACTCCGACTACGTCTTCGCCCGTGCCGAGCGCGAGCGCATCGCCGCCACCGAGGAGACCAAGCGGCAGAACCTGGTCCGCAAGGAGCTGGCCTGGCTCCGGCGCGGGGCGCCCGCCCGTACCTCCAAGCCGCGCTTCCGGGTCGAGGCCGCCAACGAGCTGATCGCCGACGTGCCGCCGCCCCGGGACAGCAGCGAGCTGATGAAGTTCGCCTCGTCCCGGCTCGGCAAGACCGTGTTCGACCTGGAGGACGTGACCGTCCAGGCGGGCCCCAAGGTGCTGCTCAAGCACGTCACCTGGCAGCTCGGCCCCGGCGACCGCATCGGCCTGGTCGGCGTCAACGGCGCCGGCAAGACCTCCCTGCTGCGCGCCCTCAGGGACGCCGCCCGCAGCGACGGCGAGGAGCAGCCGGTGAGCGGACGGGTCCGCGTCGGCCGGACGGTCAAGCTGGCCTACCTCTCCCAGGAGGTCGCCGAACTCGACCCCACCTGGCGGGTGCTGGAGGCCGTGCAGCGCGTCCGCGAGCGCGTCGACCTCGGCAAGGGCCGCGAGATGACCGCCGGACAGCTGTGCGAGACCTTCGGCTTCGGCAAGGAGAAGCAGTGGACGCCGGTCGGCGACCTCTCCGGCGGTGAGCGGCGGCGGCTCCAGCTGCTCCGCCTGCTCATGGACGAGCCCAACGTCCTCTTCCTCGACGAGCCCACCAACGACCTCGACATCGAGACCCTGACCCAGCTGGAGGACGTGCTCGACGGCTGGCCCGGCTCGATGATCGTCATCTCCCACGACCGGTTCTTCGTCGAGCGGACCACCGACCGGGTCTTCGCCCTGCTCGGCGACGGCGCGCTCCGGATGCTGCCGCGCGGCATCGACGAGTACCTGGAGCGCAGGCAGCGCATGGAGGAGGCGGCCGCGGCGGCCGTTCCCGCCCCGGTGCGGGGGCCGGCCGCCGACGTGCCCGAGAAGAGCGCCGCCGACGCGCGCGCCGCCAAGAAGGAGCTCCAGAAGATCGAGCGGCAGCTCGACAAGGTCTCCGAGAAGGAGGCCAAGCTGCACGCCCGGATCGCCGAGAACGCCACGGACTTCGCGAAGGTGGCCGAACTGGACGCCGAGCTGCGTGGGCTGGCCGGGCAGCGCGAGGACCTGGAGACGCGCTGGCTGGAACTGGCCGAAGACGCCTAGCCGTTGGCCCCGGAGCCCTGCGCGCAGGGGGCGCGGGTGGCGTGAAGAGGGCGTGAAGGCGCGTAACAGTGGCATCACGGGCCGGTTCTCCCTTGGGAACAGGGGCGGACGCGGCCCGGTGGGCTGTCGGCCGCGGGTGATAGAAAGGCCGTCCGAGGAGCGTCTCGGAGGACTGTCCGTGACAGTCCGGACGATCGCCTGAGACGGCCGCGGGGGCAGCGCGTACCCCGGGTCGTGGCTAAAAATCAGTGAGTCATAAGGGGGAACGCGCTGATGAGCCAGCCGCCCAACCAGCCGCCGCAGCCGGGTGGCTTCGGAGCACCGCAGGACCCACCGCCGGGAGGCTTCGGGGCGCCGGCCCCGCCGCCCCCGCAGGGCCCGCCCCAGACGCCGCCGGGCCCGCCGTCCGGCCCGCCGGCCCAGCCGGGGTACGGCTACCCGCAGCAGCAGCCCGGCCAGCCGGGACCGTACGGGCAGCCCGGACCGTACAACTCCGGCCCCTACGCCCAGCCCCAGCAGCCGGGACCGTACGGCCAGCAGCCCGGCTACGGCTACCCGCAGCCGCAGTACCCGGGCGGCCCCGGCACCCCGCCGCCCGGCGGCCCCGGCTCCCGCAACCCCTTCAAGGGCAAGCCCGCCCTCGTGGTCGGCGCCGCGGTCGCGGCCCTGCTGGTCATCGGCGGCAGCGTGTGGGCGGTGACCGCCAACGGCGGTGACGACAAGGACAAGAAGCCGGTGGCCGGCAAGAGCGACGACCCGAAGCCCTCCGGCTCCGGCGGCGCCGCCCCCGTCAACCCCGGCGACGGCAGCGGTGACGGCGGCGAGGACCCCGACAACCTCAACGAGGGCCGCCAGGCCGGCGAGTCCAAGGTGCTCTGGTACAAGGAGGCGCCCGACGCCCCCGGTTCCGGCGCCGACGCCAACGGCATGTGGATCACCGACAAGACCGCGGTGAAGGCGGCGTACAAGCAGGTCTTCGCCTACAACGTCGGCGACGGCAAGCCCACCTGGGAGCCGATCGCCTTCCCGGAGAAGATCTGCGCGGTCACCCCGGAGAAGACGGCCGACGACAAGATCGTCGTCGCCTCCATGAGCGGCTCCAGCGACCGCGCCAAGTGCAACAAGCTCCAGGAGATCGACCTCGCCACCGGCGCGAAGGGCTGGACGGAGGAGGTCGCCGACGGCGAGCTGTTCGACTCCACGCTCTCCCTCGAGCTCTCCGTCAGCGGCACCACCCTGATGGTCGGCCGCTCCCAGTCCGGCACCGCCTACGACGTCACCAGCGGCAAGAAGCTGTACGACAAGAAGCGGTACGGCGACGCCTGCTTCCCCGCCGGATTCGCCGGCAGCGCGAAGAAGCTCGTCCAGGTCGCCTCCTGCGGCGCCGGCGGCGACAACGCGCACGACGAGCTCCAGGGACTCGACCCGAAGACCGGCAAGGTCCTGTGGACCTACAAGTACGACAAGGGCTGGCGGGTCGCCCGCGCCTACTCCGTCGACCCGCTGGTCGTCTACGCCACCAACGAGGACAAGAAGGTCTGGAACATCTCCACCTTCACCTCCGGCGGCAAGGTCCTCGAACAGGTCGGCGTCGACGAGGACTTCGCCCCCGAGTGCGGCTGGGCCATCCTCGAACGCGACCTCCAGGGCTGCTCCGGCGTCGCGGTCGCCGACAACACGCTCTACCTGCCCACCGAGGCGACCAGCGGCGCCAACGAGATCGTCGCGATCAACCTCGCCACCGGCAAGGAGAAGTGGCGGACGAAGTCCCCCGCGGACGAGTCGATGGTGCCGCTGAAGGTCGAGGGCGACCAGCTCATCGCCTACGTCGAGCCGTCCTACGACGCGGGTGGCCAGGTCGTCGCCATCCCGACCGGCGGCAGCGGCCACACGCCGGCCAAGCTGCTGCAGAACCCGCAGGGCGTCGCGGACATCGAGAACAGCTTCTACTCCAAGGACATCGACTGGGCCGACGGGCGGTTCTACATCTCCACCACCCGCCTGACCGGAAACGACGAGTCGAAGGAGAAGTTGATGCTCGCCTACGGCAAGTGACCTTCTTCGCCGCTCTCTTCGACTCGTCCCCGTCGTCCCCGTTTCCCCGAGGTAGTCACGCCATGAGCCAGCCGCCGCCCCCGCCCAACCAGCCGCCCACGCCGCCCTCGGGAGGTCCGCCCGACTTCGGGAAGGCTCCCGAGCCGGGGTACGGCTACCCGCAGACCCCGCCGCAGGCGCCCGCGGCTCCGCCCACGCCGCCGGCGGGACCGCCTCCGCAGCAGCCGGGTTACGGGTATCCGCAGACGCCGCCGCAGCCCCAGCCGGGGTACGGCTACCCCGGTCAGCCGCCCGGGCAGCCGGGGCCGTACGGGCAGCCGACGCCGGCGTACGGGCAGCCGGGTCAGCCGCAGTACGGCTATCCCCAGGCGACCGTGCCGATGCAGCCCCAGCCCGGCGGGCCGGGCGGCGGGCGGAAGATCAACGCGCAGCTGGCGATCATCGTGTCGGCCGTCGTCGCGATCGCGCTGATCATCGGCGGTGGGGTCTGGTACGCCAAGTCCTCCGGCGACGGCGGCAAGGACGACACCGCCAGCTCCAGCGGGGGCACCGGTGGCAAGGGCGGCACCGACGAGAAGGGCGGCGAGGGCGGCGAGTCCTCCGCCGGTACGGAGAAGGTCCCCTCCGACCCCGCCGCCAAGGTGCTCTTCCAGGTCCCCGCGCCCGCGGTGAGCAAGGACGACAGCAGCGTCGTCGTCTCCGGCTCCTGGCTCACCGACAAGGTGTACGCCAAGAGCGGCATCGCCGAGGTCGTCGGGTACGACCCCGACAAGGGCAGCAAGCAGTGGTCGATCAAGCTCGCCGGCCCCGTCTGCGCGGCCAGCCGGCACGTCACCGACGACAACAAGACGGTCGTCATCCACCAGCCCGCCATGCCGACCAAGGCCGAGCCCTCGCACGGCTGCACCCAGGTCGCCGTCCTCGACCTGGACGCCGGGAAGACGGTGTGGACGAAGACCGCCGGTGACCAGCCGATCAACTTCAACAACGTCACGATCAGCGGCGACACCGTCGCGGCCGGCAGCACCGAGGGCGGCGTCGGCTTCGACATCGCCAAGGGCGACGTCCTCTGGTCCCCGAAGGCGACCGACTCCTGCTACGACGCCGGGTACGGCGGCGGCGACAAGATGGTCGCGGTGCGCAAGTGCGGCTCGTACGACGCCCGGCAGCTGAACATCCAGACCATCGACCCGAAGAGCGGGAAGGTGATCTCCGAGTACAAGATGGCCAAGGGCATCGAGTACGCGGGCGTCGTGTCCACGGACCCGCTGGTCGTGGCCGCCGACGTCGGTGACTCCGCCGGTGACGGCAGCGGCATCTCGGACTTCTTCTCGATCGACAACAAGACCGGCAAGCTGCTCACCCGCATCTCGGTCCCCGGCGAGCAGTTCGCGGCCCGCTGCGACACGATCACCAAGATCGAGAACTGCACGGGGCTCGCGGTCGGTGAGAACCGGCTCTACATCCCGACCGAGGAGCACGAGGGCAGCGGCGAGTCCTACAGCCGGACCAACGAGGTCGTCGCCTTCGACCTGGCCACCGGCAAGCAGACGGGGCAGCGGGCGGACGCCGGCGAGGACTACACCATCACTCCGCTGCGCATGGACGGCGGCAACGTGATCGCCTACAAGCGGCCGCCGTACGACAAGGGCGGTCAGATCGTCAGCATCGACGGCGGGTCGTTCAAGCAGACCACGCTGCTGGAGAACCCGGCGACCGAGGCGGTGCGGGACGTGGAGTCCAGCATGTCGCCGGAGTACTCCGAGATCCTCTACTCGCAGGGGCACCTGTACATGTCGCAGGTGTTCGCCAGTGAGCCGACCAGCGCGGACGAGAAGGAGTACCTGGCGATCGGGTTCGGCACGAGCGGCTGAGTCCGCGGTGCCTCCCGGTGCCGCTGAGTGCCCTTGAGTGCCCCTGAGTGTCCTTCGGCCCCGTTCCCGCTTCCCGCGGGGGCGGGGCCGTCTTGTGGGTGCGGGGCGCTGCGCGGGGGCGTATTGGGGTGGGATTCGGTGATCCGAGGGCGATTCTCGCCGGTAGCCGCAGCGCGAGATCCGGCTAGCGTGTAGCTTCCGGGGGCATGCCGGGGGTCTGGGTGACTGGGGGGTTGCTCTATGGGAGTACGGCTCATGGTGGTCGACGATCACCGATTGCTCGCCGAGGCGCTGGCCTCTGCGCTGAAGCTGCGCGGGCACCGGGTGCTGGCCGCGGCGGCGCCGGCCGCGGGGGCGGCCGAGCTGGTGATCAGCCGGGCGCCGGAGGTGTGCCTGCTCGGGACGGCGACGCCGGCCGAGGCGGGGATCTTCGATCCGGTGGTGCGGATCAAGCGGGAGCGTCCGCAGGTGGCGGTGGTGGTGCTGGGGCCGGTGCCGAGCCCTCGCGGGATCGCGGCGGCGTTCGCGGCGGGGGCGTCGGGGTACGTCCGGCACGACGAGCGCATAGAGGGCGTCGAGCGGGCGATCATGAAGGCGCGGGCCGGGGAGGCGGCGGTGGCGCCGGCGCTGTTGCAGGGGGCGTTCGGGGAACTGCTGAATCCGGCGGCGCAGCCGGACGACGAGGGGGCGCGGCTGCTGAAGATGCTCACGCCGAGGGAGGTGGAGGTCCTGGTCCGGGTCGCCGACGGCGAGGACACCCGGCTGATCGCGGCGGGGATGGGGATAGCGCCGTCCACGGCGCGTACGCATGTGCAGCGGGTCCTGATGAAGCTCGGGGTGGGCTCACGCCTGGAGGCGGCGGCGCTGGCGGCCCGGACGGGGTTGCTGGACCGGGCGAGTACCTCCGGCGGTTGAGCGGGGGTGCCTGCGGCGGCCGCCTGTGGCCGGGGGGTGTCCGTCCTCGGAACGGCGCGGAATCGGTCGGCCACAGAAGTGAAGTGTGTGGACGCGCCGACCGCTGCGGGCGGGCACCCCCCGACACGACCCCTTCTCGCCGTACGCGGCTCTCCGGTTCAGCGGTGAGTGGGCCGGCCCGGGTGTGCGCGGGTGACCCTGTCCTCGTGGGGGCCGTAGGCGAGGTCGAAGGTGATCAGGACGCCGGTGCGGCGGTCCCTGCCCTGCTCCGCGGCCCGGCGGCCGCGGATGGTCCCGGCGAGCGCGGGGAGGGCTCCGGCGGACAGCACGGTCAGGAAGAGGACGGCCTGAACGGCCCAATTCGATGTGTCCATGACATTCTCCCGTTGTGGAAGGGCGGTACGGAAAGGCTATGAGCGGGCCCATGGCCTGGTCCACGTGCTGCTGGGGGGTGAAATCGATGCCGCCATCGGCTGTGCCGATGGGTGGCCGCGTGACGGAAGTCTCGTCACGCTGGGTAGCGCTTGGTGCCTGCATGTAGTTTCATCCCCTTTGGGGGGCTGCGGGGAACCGCGCGGCGGAGGCATGATCTCCCCGTCGGAAACGTATGGACCAATAAGGGGGTTCGGTGGAGACTCGCCACTTGGTGACGTTCCAGAAGGTCGCGACACTGCTGAGTTTCACTCGCGCGGCGAAGGAGCTGAGTTACGCGCAGTCGAGTGTGACCACGCAGATCCGGGCCTTGGAGACCTCGTTGGGAGTGGAGCTCTTCGACCGATTAGGCGGGCGTATCCGGCTGACGCCCGCCGGTGAGAAGCTGCTGGAGTACGCCGGTCAGATCCTGGCCCTGACCGAGGCCGCGCGTGCGGACGTGACCGGCGAGGACGGGCCGTCGGGCACGCTGGTGGTCGGCACGATGGAGAGCATCACCTCGTACCGGATGCCGCCGCTGCTGGAGTTCCTCCACCACCGTTACCCCAAGGTGCAGTTGTCGCTCAGGCCGAGCCTGTGTGCGGAGACCTGCCACGCCCTGCGCCAGGGGAGCTTCGACATCGGCTTCCTCATGGAGCAGGAGACCCGGCATCACGGGCTGGAGACGGTGGTGCTGGCCGAGGAGCCGCTGGCGCTGGTCAGCGCACCCGGACACCCGCTCGCCCAGCTGCCGGAGGTGTCGCTCGACGACCTCCGGTCGGCCCCGATCCTCGCGACCGAGGCGGGCTGCGCCTACCGCGACCTGTTCGAGGAGGTGCTGTGGGGCGCGGAGACCATGCCGTTCCTGGAGTTCGGCACCATAGAAGCGATCAAGAGAGGCGTGGTGTCCGGGCTCGGTGCCGCGCTGCTTCCCGCGGTGACCGTGGCGCAGGAGCTGGAGAAGGGGGAGATGACAACGCTGCCTTGGGAGATTCCGTTCTCCGTGCACACGCAGTTGGCGTGGCGCAGCGGCAGGCGGCTCTCACGGGAGCTGAAGCTCTTCATCGACCAGGCGACGCGGCTGATGCGCGAGGAGGAACAACTGGCCGCGTCGGGCTGACCTGCCCGGCCGCGGCCCCGGGGGCGAAGACGGAGATCCGGCCGGCCACGTCGTCGGGTGCCCGGCGCCTGAGCCGCTGCGGCTCTTCCGGGGTGCCGATGTACAGCCAGCCCAGCAGGCGTTCGGCCGGCTGAAGCCGGAGCAGGCGGTGGACCTGCGCGGATTCGGTGAACCTGCCGGTGCGCCAGATGCTCCCGAACCCCCGGGCGTGCAGCAGGAGGCCCAGGGAGCCCGCCATGGCGCTCGCGGCGGCCAACTGCTCCCATTCGGGTACCCGGTGACCGGACACCGGGGTGAACACCAGCGTGGCGAGGAGGGGCGCCCGGTGCGTCTTCGCCGCCGTACGGTCCGGTCTGGAGTCCGGTGGGGGGCAGGCCTCGGCGAAGCAGCGGCCGAGGGCGGCGCGGCCCTCACCCCGTACCAGGATCCACCGCCAGGGGCGGAGCCTGCCGTGGTCGGGGGCGGTGGCGGCGGCCCGGAGCAGGTAGGCGAACTCGTCGTCGCTCGGGGCCGGTTCGGTCAGCTGGTGTTCGCTGCGGCGGCTCAGTACGGCCGTCATGACGTCCATGGTGTTCCTCCTCGCGCACGGGTGCGGGGTGACGGGGCCCGCCGACGGGGCCCGGGCCCCCGCCGGGGGCGAGACGTGTGGTAGCGGCGGCGGGTGGGGGGGGTGGGGTGGGGGGAGGCCCACCTGGAGGGGCGCACCGAGGG
>NZ_JBHYJX010000055.1:17175-52214 GCF_042740985.1 Streptomyces sp. NPDC058985
GTCATGGGTGTCCCCCCCCGCGCGGGGGGGGGGGGGGCGGGGCCCCCCCGCGGGCCCCCCACACCCCGCGGGACGGATCAGTAGTGGACGCGGCGGCTGTCGGGGGTCTGGCGGTAGCGGATGGACCACTGGCTGCGCCGCACGTAGGTCCGCTGCAGCCAGCGGTCGGCGCCGTCGTAGCGGGCGGTGAACGGTGTGCGGGCGTGCAGGCCCTTGCGGTTGTTGATCAGGAGCGCCTCTCCGGGGCGCAGGTGGACCTGGTGGGAGGTCTCCCGGCAGGCGGCCTGGAGCCGGTCCAGGGCCGCCTCGGCGGCGGTGGTCATCGCGCGCACGCCGTTGGCGGAGGAGGAGATCTCCGGAAACTCCTCCGGGCCGCTGATGATGGCCACCGGGTCGGAGAGCACCTCGCGCCCGCCGGCCACGTCACGCACGTAGCTGCCGGGGGCGTTGAGCCGGAACAGCGGGCTGCGCAGCAGTTCGAGGGTGCGGGAGTCGAGGGCCCGGACGATGTCGCGGGCGTCGGCGTAGTGGGTGGCGGCGATGCCGTCGTGGTCGGCGCGCAGGCAGCTGAGGACGAGGAAGTCGGGGTTGCTGACGTCGTAGCGGCCGATGGCGTCGTGGACGATGTCGTTGTGGAAGTTGAGGAAGACGGTCGACCCCTGGTTGGTCTGCGTCATCGCGCCGCCCTCGACGGGTATGACGTCGTGGACGAGGTTGCCGTTCTTCTCGGTGAGGAACCCGACCGGCTCGCCGAGCAGGCCGGAGAGGCCCAGCAGGACGCCCTCGGCGACGAAGCTCGGTTTGCCGGTGGCCGGGCCGCCGTCCGCCGGGGTGGCGGGCAGCTGCGGGTCGACGGGCAGGTTGCGGACGTAACCGACGCCGGGGGCGTCGTTGTGGCGGCCGAAGTCGAGGATCTGCTGGAGCTGTCCGAGGGGCAGGCCGGCGAGGATCTGGTGGTAGCGGGCCATGGCGCGGTCGATGTCCCCGGTGGGATCGGGCTCGGCGGCGAGCGCTCGTCCGATGGCGTCCCGGGTGGCGTCCGGCACTTCGATGAGCCCCAGGGTCTGCGGGGCGCGGGTGCTGGTCTCGACGGCGGTCGTGGTCATGGTGACGGGCTCCTTCGCTGGGCTGGACGGGTCAGAGGGCTCGGATGCCGGTGGTGGGACCGGGGAGTGCGTCGTGCAGCTTCTGGGCGAGCCGGCGGGCCTGCTCGGGGTCGCCGGCGATGTGGGTGGTCGCCCGGCTTCCGGTGATCTCGGTGACGGGGATGCCCAGGACGCGGCCGGCGGGCAGCTGGTGGGTGCGCTGGAAGTGCTCGACGTCCAGGTAGCCGCCGACCACCACGAGGTGCGGTCCGTCCTCGAGCCGTACGGTGTCGACACCCTCGGCGTGGAAGACGCTGTGCGCCAGGTCCGCCTGGGCCGCGGTGTCGTACGCGAGGACCTGGGACTTCGTGTTGAGTACGACGCCGACGGCGGGGCCGCCCTCGCTGCCGATGACGGTGCCGGACGGGAAGGGCGCCCGGTTGTGCCGGCAGACCAGGGTGATGCCGTGCTGCTTGGCGGTCCGCACCGACCTGCGGTGCAGGACCTTCGCCCCGTACAGCGACATCAGGGCGGCGGTGTCGTGCGTCACCTCGGGCAGCAGGCGGGCGCCGCCGACCGTGTTCGGGTCCGCGCTGTAGACGCCGTCGACGTCCGAGTGGATCTCGCAGCGGTCGGCGCCGAGCGCCGCCGCGACGAGCACGGCCGAGAGGTCGGAGCTGTTCTTCCCGAGCCAGGTCGGGCGGCCCTGCCGGTCGGCGGCCTGGCCGCCGGGGACGATCACGACCTGGTGCTCCGCCAGGGCCCGCCGCAGCGGTTCGGCGTCCAGCCGCTCCACCTTGGCCCACATGAACGTGCTGTCGGTGACGAGGCCCTGCTGGTGGCCGGCGAGCACGGTGGCCGTGACCCCCTCCCGGTGCAGGGCGGTGGCCAGGAGGTGGGCGCTGGTGGTGTCGGCGAGGGTGAGGAGCCCGGCGACGGTGGCCTCCCGCGGCTGCGGATTGGTCTCGTGCAGCAGGGTGCGGAGCTTCTCGGTCTCCCCGGGCATGGCGCTGACCACGACGGCCAGCGGCCGCTGCTCGTCCTCGATCCGCTGCCGCAGGGCCGCCGCGAGGTCGGTGTAGGCGTGCGGGGCGGGGAAGGTGGAGCCCCCGAACTTCAGGACGGCGGGTGTGGTCACAGCGCACCCCGCTCGGTGAGGGCCTCGGCGATCTGCAGGGCGTTGAGCGCGGCGCCGATGCGCACGTTGTCGGCGACGATCCACAGCCAGAAGCCGCGGGGGTTGTGTCCGGCCACGCGGATCCGGCCGACGTGCACCCGGTTCGGGTCGCCCGCGGTGCGGGGGGTGGGGAAGGAGTCGGTGGTCCTGGGATCGTGGACGGCGACCTCGGGCTGCCCGGCCAGCAGGTCGACGAGTTCGTCGCGGTCCACGGGGTTGTGGCACTCGATCCAGGCCGCTTCGGAGTGGCTGTTCACCACCGGGACGCGCACGCAGGTGGTGGTGACGTCCAAATGCGGCAGCCCGAGGATCTTGCGGGACTCCTGGAGCATCTTCTGCTCCTCGAAGGTGAAGCCGTCGTCCAGGAGGCGGTCGATGCTCGGGATCACGTCGAAGGCGAGGGAGGGGGAGAAGGTGCCGGACACTCCGGCGCTGTCGGGGTCCGCGAGGACGGTGCGGGCGCCGGCGTGCAGTTCCTCGATGCCGGAGTAGCCCGCGCCGGAGGCCGCCTGGTAGGTGCTGACCACGGCCTGGCGTATGCCCCAGCGCTCCTGGACCGGCCCGAGCAGCCTGACCAGCGGGATGGTGGAGCAGTTCGGGTTGGCGATGACCCCGCTGACCGGGCGGGTGCCGAGTACGTGGGCGTTGACCTGGGGGACGACCAGCGGGGTGTCGGGGTCCATCCGGAAGGCGCTGGTGTTGTCGATGACCAGGGTTCCCTGGGCGACGGCCTTGGGTACGAAGGTGGTGCTCACCCGGGCCCCGGCGGAGAAGAAGGCCACGTCGGCCTGGGAGAAGTCGAAGCCGTCCAGGTCCTGCACCTGGTAGGTACGGCCCTCCACGGCCACCTCGCGCCCGGCCGAGCGGGCCGAGGCGACCAGGTGCAGGTCGCGGTAGCGGAAGCCGCGTTCCTCGATGAGCTGCAGGAGGGTGGTGCCGACCACTCCGGTGGCTCCGACCAGGGCGATGCGCGGTGCGGCGGGATCGGTGACGCGGGGCATGGCAGGGGTCCCTTCAGAGGGTGGTGCGCTGCTCGGACGGTGGTGCGTCGGTCAGACGGTGGTGCGCTTGCGGGGCGCGGAGACCTGTTCCGCCGGGGTGGTGGGGGCGGTGGGGGTGGCGGCCGGTGCGGTGGCGGGGCGCCGGCCGGGACGCCAGCCGAGGTTGATGCCGAGGGAGGCCGCGACGATGAGCGGAATGCCCAGTGCCTGGAGCAGGCTGACGTGGTGTCCGTAGACGGCCCAGTCGCAGATCATGGCGGCGGCCGGGTACACGAAGGCCAGCACGGCGATCTTCGACGTGGGCAGCTTCTGGTACGAGGAGTACATCAGGACGTACATGACGCCGGTGTGGATGAAGCCCAGGCCGACCAGCCAGGCCCAGCCGCTGCCGAGGTCCGCGCTCTGGCCGAGCTGGGTGAAGGGCAGCAGCAGCGGGATGCCCAGCAGTACCTGGACGAGGGCGACGAGGTGGGGCTTCACGCCGGTCACCCGCTTGGTGATGATCGTCGACAGGCCGTAGAAGAGGGCGGCCAGCAGGGCGTATCCGAGCCCGGTCAGGTACGCGCTGCCGGCGGACAGGTCCGACGTCGAGACGCCGGCGACGAGGATGAGTCCGAGGAAGGCGACCAGCAGCCAGCCGGCCTTGTGCGCGGTGATGCGGTCCTTGAACAGCACGGCCCCCAGCAGCACCACGAAGAACGGCTGGGTGTGGTAGACGACGGTCGCCACGGAGATGGACGTCGTGCTGTAGGACTCGAAGAGGAAGGCCCAGTTGAAGACGATGAACACGCCGCCGAGTGCGGCCAGGCCGAGCTTCTTCGGGGTGAAGCCGTGGTTCTTGAAGAAGCCGCGGGCCAGGCAGTACAGGCCGAGGAAGAGGGTGCCGAACACGCACCGGTAGAAGACGACGTTGAAGGGCGAGGCGCCGGACTCGACGACGAAGACGCCGAGGGTGCCCGACAGCAGCATGGCCGCCGTCAGTTCCATCGCGCCGCGCGATTCCTGACGGGATGTTTCTGATGTGCTCATGTCAGACTCCTGCTCTGGGGGGAATGCTGTCCGGTCTGCTGATGGATGCGGCGCCGGGCCGGGCGAGGAAGGCGCGGGTGCCGGTCGGCGGTGCGGTGCTGGTCCGTCCCGCCGCTTTGGTGAGCCGGCGTACGAACAAGCTACGAGCTGCCGCGGGGCCCGGTCCACGCCCCGCTGGGGAACGAAACCGATGCCCTCATCGAGGCTGCCGATGGCAGGCGCGAGCGGCGGAACGTCAGTGCAGCGGCAGCGGGTAGTGCAGGCCGCCCTCGGTCCACAGGGCGTTGGCGCCGCGGCTCACCCCGAGGCCGGAGGCGGCGCCGAGATTGCGCTCGTAGACGTCCCCGTAGGTGCCGACCGCGTCCAGGACACGGTGCGCCCAGTCCTCGTCCAGGCCCAGCGCCGGGCCGTGCTTGCCGGCCAGGCCGGCGGCCCCCTCCGCCGCGGTCCGCGACCCCTGCTCGTGGACGGAGTCCTCGGCCGCGACGAGGAACTGCAGCACCCAGCGGCACACCCGGAACCAGGCCGGGTCGTCCTCGCGCACGGCGAGCGCCATGGGCTCCCTGGAGATGGCGGTCTCCAGCACGGTGTGGTCCTCCGGCCGGGGCAGCGTGGCCCGGGCACCCGCCAGCGCGATGCGGTCCAGTACATAGGCCGCACAGGCCCCCTCCGCGTAACCGGCCAGTGCCTCGGCGGGGGTGGGGTACGCGACCGGCTCGACCCGCAGCCCCCGTGCGCCGAACCAGGCCGCCAGGTTGCCGGCGGTGGTGGTCCCCTCCTGGGTGGCGACCCGCAGCCCGTCCAGCTGCTCCGGCCGGGACACCCCGTCCGCCGCCCGGACCAGGAAACCCTCCCCGTCGTAGCAGGTGACCCCGGCGAACAGGACGGGCTGCGAGGCCTCCCGCCCGAGGGTCCACGAGAGGTTGCAGGTGGCCACGTCCGCCGCGCCCGAGACGAGCCGGGCCAGCCGCTCGGCGGGGTCGGTCGGCAGCCACTCGACGGCGTCGGCGTCGCCGACCGCCGCCGCGGCCACCGCGCGGGCCACGTCCGCGTCCAGTCCGGTCCACGCGCCCCGCCCGTCGGGCAGGGACAGCCCCCGGATCCCCTGGCTGACCACCGCCCGGACCGCGCCGCGCGCACGTATCGCGTCCAGTGTGTTCTGCGCTCCGGTCGTCACAGCATCCCCTTCGCCGCCGCGCCGACCAGTTCCTCGCGGTCGAACCGGCGTTCGTTGTAGCCGAGCATGTCGATCAGTGAGCGCGCCGTCATCGGGGCGCGGCCGTATCCGTCCGAGCCGGTCACGGGCATCGCGCCCGGATGGCACCAGCGCAGGGTGCCCGCGGGGTCGATCGCCGCCCGCGACCGGTTGGCGTTGTCCTGGTGCAGGCAGAACGGCACGTCCAGGTGCCCGCGGGCGAACGCCTCCACCAGCGCGGACCCCACGTCGCCGCCGAACCGCAGCGTCGACGTGATCAGCTGCCGGGCCTCCTCGTAGATGCCGGTCTGCTGAATCGATTCCTCGCCGGGGCCGTGGCGCCGTTCGTCGGAGGCCACCGCGGCGGCGAACTCCAGCGCGTCCACGTTCTCGTCGATGGTCGGAATCCGGTGCGCCTCCACGGCGGTCTTCACGATGAGCCGCTCGGTGCCGCTGCGGACCGCCAGCCGGACACTGTCCTCCAGCATCCGGTAGGCGCCCACCGGGGTCCGGGGGAAGACCCCCATGTACGTGTAGAGCACCACGTGCCAGTCGACGTCCCCGAGCCACTGCGCGGCCAGGCGGCGCAGCGCGTCGAGCGCCTCCAGGTCCTGCCCGGGGCTGGTCTGCTGCGCGTAGCTGACCGACACGCTGCGCATCCCGTGCTCGCGGAAGAACATGCCCTCCAGGACGCTGAGGGCGATCAGCAGGCTGGGCGGGCACAGCTGGCCGAGCATGCAGCCGCCGAAGCTCTCCAGGTGCACCGTCTCCGGCTGGTCGGCCAGGATGCGGCAGCACTCCGCCCAGGCCGCCGTCGCCTCCGGCAGCGGTACGCGGCTGTAGGGCAGGCAGTACGAGACCGGGCCGCCCTCGGTGGCGTCCGCGCCGATACGGGCCAGCGCGCCGAACAGTTCCTGGGGCAGGGCCGAGCCGTGGCGGAACTGGACCGGGAAGTCCTCGCCCGACACGCCGGCCAGCAGACGGCGGGTCTCGGTCGTGCCGTGGGCCACCACGGGGTAGCCGTTGAGGTCGTCGCCCCGTTTCAGGGCCCGCCGGGCGGAGTCGTGGTCGTTGACGCGGGTGTAGCTGTCGACGGTGACCGTGCCGACGGAGGCTCCCCGCACCGCCCGCACCGCCTCCAGGCCGCGCCGCATGGTCGCCACGTCGGCGAAGCCCATCCGCGGCTGCACCACCAGGCGGCCCTGATCATGGCTGCGCCGGACGAAGCGGGAGAACCTGCCGTGCGCCGGGACGTCCGGCGAGGGCCGTGCGGGAACGGGCTGTGCGGGAACGGGCTGTGCGGGTAATCCGAAACCGGGATCGCTTTGCGTCGTCATGCCCGCTCACCTGCCGTCGCGAGTTCACGGACCGAGCCCGCTCCCAGCGAGCCGAGAAAGGAGTCGAATTCGGCCAGGCCGGCTTCCGATTCAAAAGCCGCGTCGAATCCCGCCGCTACGAGTTCGGTGCCGAATCTGGCGTTCTCGGAGCCTCGGATACCGAGTTTTCCGCCGATTACCACTCGTAATCCGGACAGTTCGGGGTCGGCCCGGATCTTTCCGATGAGGCGCAGACCGTCGAGGTGCCCGTGGCCGTTGACGGTGCTCACTACCAGGGCGTCCGGCCGGTTTCGGCGACACTCGGCGAGGATCACCTCGTCCGGGACGCAGGCTCCGAGGTTGGCCACCTCGCCGCCCCGCTCCTCCAGCAGCAACTGCAGAAAGACCAGGTTCCACATGTGGGCGTCTGATGACACGCTGGTGACGACGAATCGTCCCGCAGGTGCCGGGGATATCTCGTTCATCGCTTCCGTCCGTTGGTCGGTGCGTCTGACGGAATGAAGCTACGAGTTCGGACGATGAACGGTCCATGATCTGCTGAGGATCGAATTCGATGGGCCCTATCAAGGCTGTCGATCGGGGAGCCGGAACGCCGAGGGCGGGGGCGCCCCGGCCGCGCCCCCGCCCTCGCCGACCGCCTCGCCGGCCGGCCCGTGAGCGCCGCTCACGGGACCCGCGTCACTCCCGTGCCGCGTCCTGGTCCGCGGGAGGCGGCGGCGGAACCGTGGGGCTGAGCTTCAGCCAGACCAGGAAGAAGAGGCCGAGGACCAGCATGCCCACGCCGGTCCAGAGGTTGATGTTCACCCCCTGCGCCTTGTCGAGCTCGTCGTCGGAGGCCACGAAGCCCGCGATCATCACGATGACGCCGTAGACCACGAACAGCCCGCCGATGATCCGCCGGATGTCGAACAGGCGTGCGGCCGTGACGGACTTGGTCTCCAGCTCGGAGACCTCGGCCTGGACGTTCTTGTCGGAGTAGGAATCAGACATGTTCTCTCTATCCTCCCGCGATCAGAACGAGAACGGGATGTAGCAGGCGGCGGCCAGGATGACCGCGCCCCAGCCCAGCAGCGCCGGCTTGCGGTACCAGGCGTCGTCGCCCTTGGCCGGTGCCTCGGCCATGCCCGGTGACGTCGTGCCGTAGACCAGCCCCTGCAGGTCGTCGGCCGGCTTCGGGGCCGTGAACAGGGACACCGCGACCATGACCACCGCGCCGGCCACGAAGCCCGCGATCGCGGAGACGAAGTTGGCGCCCTGGTCGGAGGGGATGTCGATGATGCCCTGCTCGTAGATGACGAAGTAGTTCACCATCGCGGCGGTCGTGCCCGCGATCAGGCCCCAGAAACCGGACTTCATCGACGCCCGCTTCCAGAACATGCCGATGATGAAGACCACGAACATCGGCACGTTGAAGAAGGAGAACAGCGTCTGGAGGTAGCTCATGATGTTGGAGAAGGACGACGCCAGGAACGCCGTGCCGATCGAGGCCAGCACGCCGAGCACGGTGATCAGGCGGCCGAAGCGCACGTAGTAGGCGTCCTCGCGGCCCCTCACGACGTACTTTCCCCAGATGTCGTTCGTGAAGACCGTGTTGAAGGAGGAGATGTTCGCCGCCATGCCCGCCATGAAGGCGGCCAGCAGACCGGTCACCGCGATGCCGAGGACACCGTTGGGCAGCAGCTGCTGCATCAGGTACGGGATCGCGTCGTTGTACTGGAGGTCGGAACCGGGCGTGCCGATCTTCGGGACCAGGACGGCGGCGACCAGGCCCGGGATCATCACCACGAAGACGATGAAGATCTTCGGGAAGGCGGCGATCAGGGGCGTGCGCTGGGCCGCCGAGAGGTTCTTGGCGGACAGGGCGCGCTGCACCTCGGCGAAGTTCGTCGTCCAGTAGCCGAAGGAGAGGACGAAGCCGAGGCCGAGGACGATGGTCAGCCAGTTGGCGCCCAGGGGGTTGTCGCTGCCGATCCCCGTCCCGCCCCACGCCGTCATGAAGTCGGAGCCCCGTGACTGCGAGAGGGAGTCGGACAGGCCGTCCCAGCCGCCGACCTTCTTCAGTCCCAGGATGGTGATCGGGATGAGGCCGGCCAGGATCACGAAGAACTGGAGGACCTCGTTGTAGATGGCCGAGGAGAGGCCGCCCAGGGTGATGTACGCCAGGACGAAGAAGCCGGCCACCACGATGGCCACCCACTCCGGCCAGCCCAGGAGCGCCTCGACCACGATCGCGAGGGCGTAGAGGTTCACGCCCGCGATCAGGATGGCCGCGACGGCGAACAGGACCGAACTGAGCAGGTGCGCGGCCTTGTCGAAGCGGAGGAGGAGGAACTCCGGGACCGACCTGACCTTCGAGCCGTAGTAGAACGGCATCATCACCAGGCCGAGGAAGACCATCGCCGGGATGGCGCCGATCCAGTACCAGTGGGTCGTGTAGACGCCGTACTGGGCGCTGTTGGCGGCCATGCCCAGGATCTCGGTGGCGCCCAGGTTGGCCGCGACGAAGGCGAGACCGGTGACCCAGGCGGGCAGCGAGCGGCCGGACAGGAAGAAGTCCAGGCTGGTCTTGACCGAACGGCGGGCGGCGAAGCCGATGCCCAGGACGACGACGAAGTAGATCCCGAGGATCGTGTAGTCGAGCCAGTTGGTGGGGAGCCGAAGTTCTGCTGCTAGGTATGTGGGGGTTTGCATTAAGCACTCGCTTCGTTCGCGAACTGATCCGGAGCGGAACCTACGCCTCCGCGTTCAGTAATTGAACACTTCTGGTGATGAAGTTTGTTTGATTGTGATGAACGGCGGGCCGTGGTGGGTTGTGACGTGTTATGTTTGATTGTGTTGGGTGACTGGTGAGTGCATGGGTGGGTGCAGAGGAGTGCGGCAGTGAAGAAGACCTCGACCCGGCTGGCCGACGGCCGTGAGCTGGTCTACTACGACCTGCGTGACGACACGGTGCGCGACGCGGTGGACCACCGCCCGCTGGAGCGGACCGTCACCACCTCCGAGGTCCGCCGCGATCCCCTGCTCGGCGACTCGATCGCCGTCGCCTCGCACCGCCAGGGCCGCACCTACCACCCGCCGGCCGACCAGTGCCCGCTCTGCCCCTCGCAGGGTGAGCGGCTGAGTGAGATCCCGGACTCGTCGTACGACGTCGTGGTCTTCGAGAACCGTTTCCCCTCGCTGGCCGGCGACTCCGGCCGCTGCGAGGTCGTCTGCTTCACCTCCGACCACGACGCGTCCTTCGCCGGCCTGAGCGAGGAGCAGGCCCGGCTCGTGCTCGACGCCTGGACCGACCGCACCTCCGAGCTGTCCCATCTGCCCTCCGTTGAACAGGTGTTCTGCTTCGAGAACCGGGGCGCCGAGATCGGCGTGACACTGGGTCAC
This sequence comes from Streptomyces sp. NPDC058985, assembly GCF_042740985.1. Lineage (NCBI taxonomy): Bacteria > Bacillati > Actinomycetota > Actinomycetes > Kitasatosporales > Streptomycetaceae > Streptomyces > Streptomyces sp. NPDC058985. The sequence continues at coordinate 27,381 of NZ_JBHYJX010000055.1, forward strand.
CCGCACGGGCAGATCTACGCCTACCCCTTCACCACGCCCCGCACCGCCCTGATGCTCCGTTCACTCGCCGCACACAAGGACGCGACGGGCGGGGACAACCTGTTCGACGCCGTCCTGGCGGAGGAACTGGCCGGTGAGCGGGTCGTCCTGGAGAGCGAGGAGTGGGTGGCCTTCGTGCCGTACGCGGCACACTGGCCGTACGAGGTGCACCTCTACCCCAAACGCAGGGTGCCCGACCTGCTCGGTCTCGACGAGGCGGCGCGCACAGAGTTCCCCCAGGTCTATCTGGAACTGTTGAGGCGCTTCGACCGGATCTTCGGTGAGGGCGAGCCTCCGACCCCCTACATCGCGGCCTGGCACCAGGCCCCGTTCGGGCAGCTGGAGGAGTTCGAGGGCGTGACGCGGGACGACTTCGCGCTGCACCTGGAGCTTTTCACCATCCGCCGTACGTCCGGCAAGCTGAAGTTCCTCGCGGGCTCCGAGTCCGGCATGAACGTGTTCATCAACGACGTGCCCCCGGAGCGCGCGGCCGAGCGACTGCGAGAGGTAGCGAGTTCATGAGCGGGAAGTACCTGGTGACGGGCGGTGCGGGTTACGTCGGCGGCGTCGTCGCCCAGCACCTGGTGGAGGCCGGGCACGAGGTCGTCGTCCTCGACAACCTCTCGACCGGCTTCCGCGAGGGGGTGCCGGCGGGCGCCTCCTTCATCGAGGGGGACATCCGCGACACCGCCAAGTGGCTGGACTCCACCTTCGACGGCGTGCTGCACTTCGCCGCCTTCTCCCAGGTGGGGGAGTCGGTCGTGAAGCCCGAGAAGTACTGGGACAACAACGTCGGCGGGACCATGGCCCTCCTTGAGGCCATGCGGGGCGCGGGCGTGCGGCGGCTCGTCTTCTCCTCCACGGCCGCCACGTACGGCGAACCGGACCAGGTCCCGATCCTCGAGTCGGCGCCGACGCGGCCCACCAACCCGTACGGCGCCTCCAAGCTCGCCGTCGACCACATGATCTCGGGTGAGGCGGCGGCCCACGGCCTGGGCGCGGTGTCGCTGCGCTACTTCAACGTCGCGGGCGCCTACGGGGAGTACGGCGAGCGCCACGACCCCGAGTCGCACCTGATCCCGCTGGTCCTCCAGGTGGCCCAAGGCCGCCGGGACGCGATCTCCGTCTTCGGCGACGACTACCCGACCCCGGACGGCACCTGCGTACGCGACTACATCCACGTCGCCGACCTGGCCGAGGCCCATCTGCTGGCCGTCGCGGCCGCCACCCCGGGCGAGCACCTCATCTGCAACCTGGGCAACGGCAACGGCTTCTCCGTCCGCGAGGTCGTGGAGACCGTCCGCCGCGTCACCGGCCACCCGGTCCCCGAGGTCGTGGCCCCCCGACGGGGCGGCGACCCGGCGGTCCTGGTGGCCTCGGCGGACACGGCACGCGAGAAACTGGGCTGGAACCCGTCCCGCGCGGATCTCGCGGGGATCGTGGCGGACGCGTGGCAGTTCGCGCGGCGCCACGCGGGCTAGTACTCACGGAGTCACCGGAAGGGTGAGGTCAGGGCATGGGCGAGGCTGTCGCAGGGACCGTCGGCGAGCGGTTCCGGGAGCTGTACGGGGCGGAACCGCAAGGGGTGTGGGCCGCGCCGGGCCGGGTCAACCTGATCGGCGAACACACGGACTACAACGACGGCTTCGTCATGCCGTTCGCCCTGCCGCACACCGCGGTCGCCGCCGTCTCCCGGCGCGACGACGGCGTCCTGCGCCTGCACTCGGCGGACGTCCCCGGCGACTCCGTCGAGCTGCGCGTGGCCGACCTGGACCCCGGGTCGGACAAGTCCTGGACGGCGTACCCCTCCGGTGTCGTCTGGGCGCTGCGCGAGGCGGGCCACGAGCTGACCGGCGCCGACGTCCACCTCGCCTCCACGGTCCCGTCCGGCGCGGGCCTCTCCTCCTCGGCGGCCCTGGAGGTCGTCGTCGCCCTGGCCCTGAACGACCTCTACTCGCTCGGCCTGCGCGGCTGGCAGCTCGCCCGCCTGTGCCAGCGCGCGGAGAACGTCTACGTCGGCGCGCCGGTCGGCATCATGGACCAGACCGCCTCCGCCTGCTGCGAGGCGGGCCACGCCCTGTTCCTCGACACCCGCGACCTCTCCCAGCGGCAGATCCCCTTCGACCTCGCGGCCGAGGGCATGCGCCTGCTCGTGGTCGACACGCAGGTCAAGCACTCCCACAGCGAGGGCGAGTACGGCAAGCGCCGCACGGGCTGCGAGAAGGGCGCCGCGCTGCTCGGCGTCGACGCGCTGCGCGACGTGCCCTACGCCGGCCTGGACGCGGCGCTGGAACGGCTGGGCGACGAGGAGGAGGTACGCCGTCTCGTCCGGCACGTCGTCACGGAGGACGAGCGCGTCGAGCGCGTGGTGTCCCTCCTGGAATCCGGCGACACCCGCGCCATCGGACCCGTCCTCGTCGAGGGCCACGTCTCCCTCCGGGACGACTTCCGCATCTCCTGCCCGGAGCTGGACCTGGTCGTCGACACCGCCCTCGCCTCCGGCGCCCTCGGCGCCCGGATGACCGGCGGCGGCTTCGGCGGCTCGGCGATCGTCCTGGCCGAGGCCACCGACGTGGACGCCATCACCAAGGCGGTCGAAGAGGCCTTCGCGGCAGCGGCCTTCACGGCTCCCCGGGTGTTCGAAGCGGTGCCTTCGGCGGGGGCGCGGCGGGTGCTCTGACGAGAACCCGACTGACGTTCCGTAACTCCCGGTGGATAGCGTGGACACACTCGTGTGAACCCTCGCCCCACCGGGAGCCATCCGTGAATCGCCGCCCCACGTTCCTCACAGCCGCCACGTTCGCCGCCGCCGCGGCCCTGACGCTGTCCGCGTGCGGGGGCGGCGACGACGACTCCGGCGGCAACGACAAGATCGCGGGCGCGGACACGGGGGACTCGCCGGCGCCGGCTTCGCCTAGTGCGACGGGCTCCGCCGAGCGGCCCGAGGTCACGTTGCCGTCGGACGTCAAGGACGTCTTCTCGCCGGAAAAGACCGGTAAATCCGTCGAAGACGCCATTCTGCGCGACAACGCCGAATTCGTCCGGGCGTTGGACGCGGCGATCGTCGCTCAGGATCCACGCCTTCCCGCCCTGGAGTTCTACACGGAGGGAGAGGGCGCCGTGGCCGCTGAGAAGTGGGTCCAGGGCTTCAAGGACGCGGGCTGGACAGTGACGGGCACGACTCGGTACTTCGACCGTGCCGTGAAGGTGAAGTCCGAAAACAGTGCCGCGATCGGCTACTGCGCCGACGAGAGCAAGGCCTTCAGCAAGGTCATCAAGACCGGCGAGCTCACGGGTACGAAGGTGAGTAAGGACAGCTACGTGGCCTACAGCGTTCAGGTCGCCAAGAACAAGCAGGGCATCTGGGAGCTTGTGAAGATCGCTTCAACCCGCGGCGCCACCGGCTGCCAGCCGTGACGCGGCTGTTGCGCCTCGGCGCCGTTGCAGTTGCCGCAGGGTCGTTGTGGCTGTGCTCGATGCCCAGCGCCGTCGCGGACAGGACCAATCCGGGAGCAGGCTCTATCGGCGACTCCGGACCGGCGGCCGACACGAGCGCCTCGGGTGAGCGTGAGGGTGACACACTCAAGTCGGGCGTCGGCGGAGTGATCGTCTTTGACCGGTCCAAGAACGGGACCGGCAAGTCGGCCGGCACCGTCACCTCCAGTACCTCCTGGACGCCCCCCGCCTGCTACTACGCACCGAAGTACACGCCCGAGGAGATCGAGGCGCAGATGCGGCAGGTGTGGGAGAGCAGCGCACCCAGTCACGAGTGGGCCCTGAAGACGCAGAACTACTACGTCAACGGCAAGCCCTACAAGGACTTCAACAAGGACAAGGCGGGCGACGGCTACTGGTGGGACTCCTACGTCACCGAGGGGCGCGAGGGCGACCCGGCGTCGCAGGAGTGCGACGAGATGTCCTTCTGGGTCGATGAGGGCGACGCGCCACCCCCCGACCGCCCCCAGGCCATCACCGCCGAGACGCTCGCCCAACTCGCCTACGCCGAGATCCGCGTGCCCTCGACCGAGGTCGAACTGGCCCCGGAGGGCACCACGAAGGTGAACCTGCCGACCTGGGCCTGGCTGGACACCGCCGAGTTCAAGCCCGTCTCCGTCACCGCCTCCGTCCCGATGCTCGGCCTCAGCGCGACGACCACCGCCGAACCGGTGTCACTGAAGATCACCCCGGGCACGGACGACGCCGTCACCTACCCGGCGTCCGGACAGTGCGAGATCCGGGACGGACGGATCGGCGCGCCCTACGCCAAGGGCAAGGCCGACGAGACCCCGCCGTGCGGCGTGAAGTACCTGCGCTCCTCCGGCGACGGCTCGTACCAGCTCCAGGCCACCGTCACCTGGAAGATCAGCTGGACGAGCACGACCGGCGCCGGCGGCGACCTGCCCGACGGCGAGTTCGGGGCGGGCCAGGACGTCGTGGTCCAGGAGATCCAGGCCGTCAACCGCTGAACAAGGGACTTCGGAGGTGGCGAAGGCGTCGAAAAGGGAGCCGCATGAAGGACTCTGAGATTCTGGCCTCCTTCGACGGACGGGGGCGCGCCGAGTTCCTCCTCGGAGCCTTCGACGGGGGGAGTTCCGGCAAGATCGCGGCGATCGGCCACGAACTTGGCTACAGCCTCCGGGCTACGGAGGTGCGCAGCAGGAGCGCCCTCCGGCTGGTCTTCGTACGAGACGACTCACCTACGGCCCGCCAACGCGCCCTTCAAGCCCAGGAGCGGTTGCGCTCGGGAGGCCCGCTTCTGCAGACGTGGGTGGCGCCTGATACCCGATCGGGGGCGAGCAGCGCTGTGTCGGACATCGCCATGGCCTCGACGCGGCGCACTCTGACGGTCTACGAGGAGAACGCCAACGGAGGAAGAAACCTCGCCGCCGTCCTCGCTCTGCTCAGCCTCGGGTGCCTGGCACTGGCATGGGTGCTGCGGGACAGACCGGGGGCCGCCGTGCTGCTGGTGTACTTTGGCGCGCCCGTGGCCGTGGTGGCGGCCTTGACCCCACGGTGGATGAGGCGCTGGTACGAGAAGAACCGGCGGCTCATGGACATGTACGACCGGCAGCGGGCGGGCCATGTGGGCCCTCCTCCGCCGCCCCCTCCGGCACCCGGGCGCCCGGCGCCCCGGCAGGGAAGGCGGACCGTGATGCGTGTCGACTCCTCACTCCCTGTCGAGGTGTGCGCCCGTGGTGCGTCGCCCGGCCGTCTCACGCCAGCCGTTTCACCAGCGTGTACTCCGTGACCCCCGGCGGGTAGTCGGGGATCACGCACATCACGTCGTAGCCGTGCCGTGTGTAGAAGTCCGGTGCCTGGAAGTCCCAGGTCTCCACGCGGGACGCCGCGCAGCCGCGTTGCTCGCGGGCCGTTCGTTCCGCCTCCGTCAGCAGGGTAGAGCCCAGCCCCCCGCCCCGGTGCCGGTCGTCCACCCACAGGTAGGTCACGTGGAGCCAGCTCGCCCATGTGTGGCCCACGAGGCCGCCCGCCAGGTCGCCGGACTCGTCCAGCACCCATACGTGCAACGGGAATTCGCGTTCGTGAGGGGTTCCGCGCAGCGAACGCAGGACCGAGGACGCCGCGGTGTTCGTCTCCCGCAGGCGGGTGCGCAGCAGATCGCGTCGCGCTTTGTCGACTTCTGTCACAAGACGAAACATGCGGCTCACCATAAACGGGCGGGGCTGTCAGTTCTGCAAATAACCTTCCGCTCCCGGCGCCCGCCCGTACTCTGATGAACAGCACCGGTGGGGGCCGGTGCCGTTCAGGGGGCGAGACAGCCGGGTACGGCGCTCGGGGCGGGACAGCGGTGTACGCGCGGCGGCGGCCGTGCGGCCGTGGCGTTCCCGCCCGGAGTACCGGGCGCACTGCTGGATACGGGGCTTCGGGCGCCGTACCCGTGCCGGTGTCGTCCTCCCAGGATGGACAGACGATGGGTATCCCCTGCTCCGGGAGGAGCTCGGGGGAGGGGGTTTCGTGGTTCGTATCCGAGTCCTGGTCGTCGACGACCATCGCATCTTCGCCGAGTCGCTCGCCGCCGCCCTGGCCGCCGAGCCCGACGTCGACGTCTCCGCGGCCGGCAGCGGTCCGGCCGCACTGCGCTGCCTGGAGCGGGCCGCGTCCGAGGGGCGGCCCTTCGACGTGCTGCTCGTCGACGCCGACCTGGGCGGCCGGGTGCCCGGCACCCGCCCCGCCGTGCCCGTGCGGGAGGGCAACGAGGACGGGCTGGTGGACGGGATCTCGCTGGTCGCCGGCGTGCGGTCGGGGCAGCCGGGGGTACGGATCGTCGTCCTCGCCGGGCGGGACGACCCCCGGCGGGCGGCGCTCGCGCTGGGGGCCGGCGCCTCCGGGTGGGTCGCGAAGGACTGCTCCCTGTCGCGGCTGCTCAGCGTCATCCGGGGTGTGCTGCGCGACGAGACGCATCTGCCGCCCGCCCTGCTCACCGGCGTCCTGCGCGAACTGACCGCCGCCCGCAAGCACCGCACCGAGAGCGAGCGCCTGGTGGAGTCGCTGACGCCGAGGGAGCGTGAGGTGCTGCGGTGCATGGTGGCCGGGCTCGGGCGCAAGGCCGTCGCCGAGCGGCTGTACCTGTCCCCGCACACCGTGCGGACCCACATGCAGAACGTGCTGGGCAAGCTGGGCGTCCACTCCACCCTCGCGGCGGTGGCGCTGGCGAGGAGGGCCGGGGTCGGGCCCGCCGACCTGGGGCCTCCCGGGCAGATCGGGCCGCGGGAAAGCAACAGCGCCTGACTGCGCCGGTGAGCGGAGGCAGGCGAGCGGGGGCAGACGGGCATGCCGGCCCCCGCCTCCGCGGCGCGAGCTGCTCGGCAGGCCCTCAACCGGGGATGTTGTCGAACGGGGCGGTCAGCTGGCGCAGCAGTGCCGCCAGTTCGCTGCGCTGGGCGCGGGACAGCTCGGCCAGGATGGCCCGTTCCTGCGCCAGGAGCCCGGCGAGCGACTGGTCGGCGCGGTCGCGGCCCTCGTCCGTGAGCCGGACCAGTACGCCGCGCCGGTCGCTGGGGTCGGGCAGCCGCTCGACCAGGCCCTTCTTCGCCAGGCGGTCGATACGGTTGGTCATCGTGCCCGAGGTGACCAGGGTCTGGGTGAGGAGCTGGCCCGGTGAGAGCTGGTACGGGGTGCCGGCCCGGCGCAGTGCGGTGAGCACGTCGAACTCCCAGGGCTCCAACTGGTGCTCGGAGAAAGCCAGTCGGCGGGCGCGGTCCAGGTGCCGGGCGAGCCTGCTGACCCGGCTCAGCACCTCCAGCGGTTCCACGTCGAGGTCCGGGCGCTCCCGGCGCCACGCTGCGACCAGTCGATCGACCTCGTCCTCCATGGCGATCAGTGTAGTGGTTGTGTCGACGTGAAGTCTCTTGATGTCAATTGTCTTGACGTCGAGATAGTTTGCCGCGACGCTGGGTACCCGTCCCGCACGGCCACCCCTGGAGAGCCCATGCCCGCCACCGCCCCCGCCTGGGACCCCGCCCAGTATCTCCGCCACGCCGATCACCGCGCGCGCCCGTTCGCCGACCTCCTCGCCCGTGTCCCGGACCTGCCGGGCGACCCGCCCCGCATCGCCGACCTCGGCTGCGGCCCGGGCAACGCCACCGCCCTGCTCGCCGGCCGCTGGCCCACCGCCCGCATCACCGGCTACGACAACTCGCCCCGGATGCTCGACCGGGCCCGGCAGTACGAGGGACCGACCTCCGGCGGTGGTCACCTCGACTTCGCCCACGCCGACGCCCGCACCTGGAGCCCCGACGAGCCCCTCGGCCTCCTCGTCAGCAACGCCACCCTCCAGTGGGTCCCCGGCCACGTCGACCGCCTCCCCGACTGGATCGACCGGTCCGCCCCCGGCGGCACCCTCGCCTTCCAGGTGCCCGGCAACTTCGACGCCCCCAGCCACCGCCTGATGCGCGAACTCGCCCACTCCCGGCGCTGGCGGAACCGTCTCGCGGGCGTCCTGCGCCACGACGACGCCGTCCTCACCCCCGAGGCCTACCTCGCCCACCTCACGGCCACCGGCTGCACCGCCGACGTCTGGGAGACGACGTACGTCCACCTGCTGGAGGGCGAGGACGCCGTGCTGGACTGGGTGAAGGGGACGGGACTGCGCCCCGTACTGGCCGCCCTCGACGACGACCCGGCCGCCCGCGACACCTTCGTCGAGGAGTACCGGACGGTCCTCCGCGCCGCCTACCCGGCCGGACCGCACGGCACCCCGTTCCCCTTCCGCCGCGTCTTCGCCGTCGCCCGCAGGCCGGAGCGGTCGTGATCACCGCGGTCGACCACGTGCAGCTCGCCGCGCCGCCCGGCTCCGAGGAGTCGCTGCGCGCGTTCTACACGGGCGTCCTCGGCATGGCCGAGACCCCCTAGGGCCTGTCTGACAATTCCCGTCTGCCTCGCGACGCCATGCACGCACTCTCGCCGCACCGGGCGCAGAGCCGAGTACATCCAGTACGAGGCTCTACGCCCGGCATGGCGAGAGCACGCACCTGACGCCGCGAGGCCGCCCTCCGGGCGACGACGGGAATTGTCAGACAGGCCCTAGCCGCCCGCGCTCGCCGCCCGCGGCGGCTGCTGGTTCGAGGCGGGGACCGTCCGGCTCCACCTGGGGATCGAGCCGGGGTTCCGCCCGGCCCGCAAGGCCCATCCCGGGCTGCGGGTCACCGGGATCGAGGCGTACGCCGCCCGGCTGGAGGCCCGGGGTACTTCCGTCACCTGGGACGACGAGCTGCCCGGCCACCGGCGCTTCTACTGCGCCGACCCGGTCGGCAACCGCCTGGAGTTCCTGGAGCCCGGCCGGCGGCCCCGCCCGTGACGCCGGGCGGACCGGGCGCGCTCCCCGGGCACCCCGACCGCGTCACGCCACGCCCTCCTCGACCAGCGCGTCGATGGCGTCGCCGGACAGGCCCAGCTCGCCCAGGATGGCGCGGGTGTGCTCGCCCAGCGCCGGTACGGCGTCCATGCGGGGCGTGTCCCCGGTCGGGCCCGGCGGAGCCAGCGCCGGGACCGGACCGGCCGGAGTCGCGACCTCGTGCCGGCGTCCGCGCGCGGCGAGCTGCGGGTGCTCCCAGACCTCGGCGAGCGTGTTGACCCGCGCGTTGGCGACCGGCACCGCGCCGAGCAGCTCGATCGCCTCCGCGCTGGTCAGCTCCGCGAAACGGGCCGCGACGAGCGCGCCGAGCGCCTCGCGGTGCGTGTTGCGGTCCGCGTTGGTGGCGTAGTGCGGGTGGTCGGCCAGCTCCGGTCGGTTCAGGAAGACGGTGCAGAAGCCGCGCCACTCCCGCTCGTTCTGCACCGCCATCATGACGGTCTTCCCGTCGCCCGCCGTGTACGGGCCGTACGGGTGGATGGTCGCGTGCGCGGCACCCGCCCGGGGCGGCGGCTCGCCGCCGTCGTACGCGTAGTACAGGGGGAAGCCCATCCACTCCACGGTGGCCTCCAGCATCGACACGTCCAGGTGCGTGCCGCGGCCCGTCCGCCCGCGTTCCAGCAGCGCCGCCAGGATCGAGCTGTAGGCGTACGTGCCCGCCGCGATGTCCGACACCGGGATGCCCACCTTGGCCATCTCGTCCGGCGTGCCCGTGACGGAGAGCAGCCCCGCCTCGGACTGCACCAGCAGGTCGTAAGCCTTGCGCCCCTCGTAGGGCCCCGGGCCGCCGTAGCCCGAGATGTCGCACACGATCAGCTCCGGGTGGCGCGCCCGCAGCTCCCCGGCGCCCAGACCCGCCCGTGCCGCGGCCCCCGGCGCCAGGTTCTGGAGGAACACGTCGGCGCCCGCGATCAGCCGGAGCAGCACGTCCTTGGCGCGGGGGTCCTTGATGTCCAGGGTGAGGGACTCCTTGCCGCGGTTCGCCCACACGAAGTGCGAGCTGAGCCCCTTCACCCGGGAGTCGTAGGCGCGGGCGAAGTCCCCCGTGCCGGGGCGCTCCACCTTGATCACCCGGGCGCCGAGGTCGGCGAGCTGACGGCTCGCGTAGGGCGCGGCGATGGCCTGTTCGAGCGCGACGACGGTGACTCCGCGCAGCGGCTGCATCTGTGTTCTCTCCGGTGCCGTGGCCGTGACTCAGCTCTTGCGGTGCCCTATCAGCCGGGGCTTGGGCTCCAGGCCGTCCAGCCCGTGCCAGGCCAGGTTCACCAGGTGGGCGGCCACCTCCGCCTTCTTCGGCCTGCGCACGTCCAGCCACCACTGGCCGGTCAGCGCCACCATGCCGACCAGCGCCTGCGCGTACAGCGGGGCCAGCTTGGCGTCGAAGCCGCGGTTCTTGAACTCGCGGCCCAGGATGTCCTCCACCTGGGTGGCGATGTCGGAGATGAGCGAGGCGAAGGAGCCCGTCGACTGCGGGATGGGGGAGTCGCGGACCAGGATGCGGAAGCCGTCCGTGTACTCCTCGATGTAGTCCAGGAGCGCGAACGCGGCCTGCTCGCACAGCTCGCGCGGGTGGCCGGCGGTCAGCGAGCCGGTCACCATGTCGAGCAGCCGCCGCATCTCGCGGTCCACCACCACCGCGTACAGCCCCTCCTTGCCGCCGAAGTGCTCGTAGACCACCGGCTTGGAGACCCCGGCCTTCGCCGCGATCTCCTCCACCGACGTGCCCTCGAAGCCCTTCGCGGCGAAGAGGGTGCGGCCGATCTCCAGCAACTGCTGGCGGCGCTCGGCACCGGTCATCCGGGTGCGACGCGCGCGCCTGGGCTTCTCGTTGCTTGGGGTGCTGCTGGAGTCGGTCGCCACGCCGTCAATCATGCCGCCTTCGCCGTCTCCTTCCGGCGGCGGGCGCCGTCCTGCTCCGTGTTGCGGCGCGAATCGATACGCGAGCGTGACGGCCAGCGCACGTCGTACGCCCATCCGAACGCCTCGAACCAGCGGATCAGCCGGGCCGACGAGTCGAGCTGACCGCGCATGACGCCGTGGCGCGCCGAGGTCGGGTCGGCGTGGTGCAGGTTGTGCCAGGACTCGCCGCAGGAGAGGATCGCCAGCCACCACACGTTGCCCGAGCGGTCACGCGACTTGAAGGGCCGCTTGCCCACCGCGTGGCAGATCGAGTTGATCGACCAGGTCACGTGATGCAGCAGCGCCACCCGGACGAGTGAACCCCAGAAGAACCCGGTGAACGCTCCCCACCACGACATCGTGACCAGCCCGCCGATCAGCGCGGGCAGGGCCAGCGAGAGCAGCGTCCACAGGACGAACTGGCGGGAGATCGCGCGCAGCGCGGGGTCCTTGATCAGGTCCGGCGCGTACTTCTCCTGCGAGGTCTGCTCCTCGTCGAACATCCATGCGATGTGGGCCCACCACAGGCCCTTCATCAGCGCCGGCACCGTCTCCCCGTACCGCCACGGCGAGTGCGGGTCGCCCTCGTCGTCGGAGAACTTGTGGTGCTTGCGGTGGTCGGCCACCCAGCGGACCAGCGGCCCCTCGACCGCCATCGAGCCCGCGATCGCCAACGCGATCTTCAGGGGCCGCTTCGCCTTGAAGGACCCGTGGGTGAAGTGACGGTGGAAGCCGATCGTGATGCCGTGGCAGCCGAGGAAGTAGAAGAAGACCAGTAGCCCCAGGTCCAGCCAGCTCACGCCCCACCCCCACGCCAGCGGCACCGCCGCCACCAGCGCGAGGAACGGGACGGCGATGAACAGCAGCAGGGTGATCTGCTCGATCGACCGTTTCTGCTCACCGCCCAGCGTGGCGGAGGACGCCGCGGCGTCGCCGGGAGGCTGCGGAGCGTCTGGGATCACATCGGAACTCGTGGTCATGCGCGTCCCCTGTGGGGTCGAGGGTGGTGTCCGGTGCCGGGCCTCGGAACCATGCACGTTTCCTACGGTTCCGTAACCTACGGCGACGTAAGTATGGCAGCGCGTTGCCGCGCGGCAAGAGCCCGAGAACCTGCGCGTCCGGGCCGACACCTATCCTGGGAGTCGGTCGGACAGCGCGGTCCGCTCTGAATATTTCCCGGACGTCCGGCCCGTAAGCGGCGCCCGCCGCGCGAGACGCCGTCCGGGTTCCCTCCCAGACGATCCCACCCGTCGCCCGCCACCGCCCCTCGAGGGAGTCGCTGGCGCGACGCACCTTCGATCACTGCAAGGAGCCGCACCTGTGAGCAGTGCCGACGACCAGACCACCACGACGACCAGCAGCGAACTGCGAGCCGACATCCGCCGGCTGGGCGACCTCCTCGGAGAGACCCTCGTGAGGCAGGAAGGCCCCGAGCTGCTGGAACTCGTCGAGAAGGTGCGCCGACTCACCCGAGAGGACGGCGAGGCCGCAGCCGAACTGCTGCGCGGCACCGAACTGGAGACCGCGGCCAAGCTGGTCCGCGCCTTCTCCACCTACTTCCACCTCGCCAACGTCACCGAGCAGGTGCACCGAGGCCGTGAGCTGGGCGCCAAGCGCGCCGCCGAGGGCGGACTGCTCGCCCGCACGGCCGACCGCCTCAAGGACGCCGATCCGGAGCACCTCCAGGAGACCGTCCGCAACCTCAACGTGCGCCCCGTCTTCACCGCGCACCCCACCGAAGCCGCGCGCCGCTCCGTCCTCAACAAGCTGCGCCGCATCGCCGCCCTCCTGGACACCCCGGTCATCGAGTCCGACCGGCGCCGCCTGGACACCCGCCTCGCCGAGAACATCGACCTCGTGTGGCAGACCGACGAACTCCGCGTCGTGCGCCCCGAGCCCGCCGACGAGGCCCGCAACGCCATCTACTACCTCGACGAGCTGCACGCGGGCGCCGTCGGCGACGTCCTGGAGGACCTCACCGCGGAGCTGGAGCGGGCCGGCGTCAAGCTCCCCGACGACACCCGCCCGCTCACCTTCGGCAGCTGGATCGGCGGCGACCGCGACGGCAACCCCAACGTCACCCCCCAGGTCACCTGGGACGTCCTCATCCTCCAGCACGAGCACGGCATCAACGACGCCCTGGAGATGATCGACGAGCTGCGCGGCTTCCTCTCCAACTCGATCCGCTACGCCGGCGCCACCGAGGAACTCCTCGCCTCCCTCCAGGCCGACCTCGACCGGCTCCCCGAGATCAGCCCCCGCTACAAGCGGCTCAACGCCGAGGAGCCCTACCGGCTCAAGGCCACCTGCATCCGGCAGAAGCTGGAGAACACCAAGCAGCGCCTCGCCAAGGGCACCTCCCACGAGGACGGCCGCGACTACCTCGGCACCGCCGAACTCCTCGACGACCTGCGCGTCGTGCAGGCATCCCTGCGCGAGCACCGCGGCGGGCTCTTCGCCGACGGCCGCCTGGCCCGCACCATCCGCACCCTGGCCGCCTTCGGCCTCCAGCTGGCCACCCTGGACGTCCGCGAGCACGCCGACGCCCACCACCACGCGCTCGGCCAGCTCTTCGACCGGCTCGGCGAGGAGTCCTGGCGCTACGCCGACATGCCCCGCGAGTACCGTGCCAAGCTCCTCGCCAAGGAGCTGCGCTCCCGGCGTCCGCTGGCGCCCACCCCGGCGCCCGTCGACGCGCCGGGCGAGAAGACCCTCGGCGTCTTCCAGACGGTCCGGCGCGCCCTGGAGGTCTTCGGCCCCGAGGTCATCGAGTCCTACATCATCTCGATGTGCCAGGGCGCCGACGACGTCTTCGCCGCCGCCGTGCTGGCCCGCGAGGCCGGCCTGATCGACCTGCACGCCGGCTGGGCGAAGATCGGCATCGTGCCGCTCCTGGAGACCACCGACGAGCTGAAGGCCGCCGACACCATCCTGGAGGACCTCCTCGCCGACCCCTCCTACCGGCGCCTGGTCGCGCTGCGCGGAGACGTCCAGGAGGTCATGCTCGGCTACTCCGACTCCTCCAAGTTCGGCGGCATCACCACCTCGCAGTGGGAGATCCACCGCGCCCAGCGCCGGCTGCGTGACGTCGCCCACCGCCACGGCGTACGGCTGCGCCTCTTCCACGGCCGCGGCGGCACCGTCGGCCGCGGCGGCGGCCCCACCCACGACGCGATCCTCGCCCAGCCCTGGGGCACCCTGGAAGGCGAGATCAAGGTCACCGAGCAGGGCGAGGTCATCTCCGACAAGTACCTCATCCCGTCGCTGGCCAGGGAGAACCTGGAACTGACGGTCGCCGCCACCCTCCAGGCGTCCGCCCTGCACACCGCGCCCCGCCAGTCCGACGAGGCCCTCGCCCGCTGGGACGCCGCCATGGACGTCGTCTCCGACGCCGCCCACACCGCGTACCGGTCACTCGTCGAGGACCCCGACCTGCCCGCGTACTTCCTGGCCTCCACGCCGGTCGACCAGCTCGCCGACCTGCACCTGGGCTCGCGGCCCTCGCGCCGCCCCGGCTCGGGCGTCTCGCTCGACGGACTGCGGGCCATCCCGTGGGTCTTCGGCTGGACCCAGTCCCGGCAGATCGTCCCCGGCTGGTTCGGCGTCGGCTCCGGCCTCAAGGCGCTGCGCGAGGCCGGAGTACGCCAGGAGGGCGACGCCGTCCTCGCGGAGATGCACCAGCACTGGCACTTCTTCCGCAACTTCATCTCCAACGTCGAGATGACCCTCGCCAAGACCGACCTGCGGATCGCGCAGCACTACGTCGACACCCTCGTCCCCGACGAGCTGAAGCACGTCTTCGACGCCATCAAGGCCGAGCACGAGCTGACCGTCACCGAGGTCCTGCGCGTCACCGGCGAGACCGAACTGCTGGACGCCGACCCGGTCCTCAAGCAGACCTTCAGCATCCGCGACGCCTACCTGGACCCCATCTCCTATCTCCAGGTCGCCCTCCTCGGCCGCCAGCGCGAGGCGGCCGCCGCCGGCACCGACCCCGACCCGCTCCTCGCCCGCGCCCTGCTCCTCACCGTCAACGGCGTGGCGGCGGGCCTGCGCAACACCGGCTGACCCGAGCCCCGTACACAGGACGGTGCCCCCGCGCTCACCAAGAGCCGGGGGCACCGCCATGCCGTACGCGGGAATCCAAGCAGTACGCCGGAGACTCACACCGCCAAGAACGCCGCCGTCAGCAGCGCCACACCCGCCCCGGCCATCGCCCACGCCGTCCGCGTCCGCCGCAGCCCTCCGGCCACCACCACCGACGCCAGCAGCAGCGCCCCGCCCAGCGGCACCCACGCGTACAGCACCCCCGCCGGACCGGAACGCACCACCTCGTCGCTCCCCGGCTTCACCACCACCGAGTACGTCCGCCCCTCGGCCACGGCGACCGAGTCCTCCAGCACGACCTGCTCCCGCTCCCGGGACCCCGCCGACACCGGCGCGTACGGCCCGCTGCACGAACCGTCACCGCACCGCGTCACCTCGACCGTGCCCTGCTCCCGGCCCTTGGTCAGCAGCACGTGCTGCGCCGTGCCCCAGGACGCCCACACACCCGCGATCAGGATCAGCGCCGCGACCGTGCCCATCGCCGCGATCCGGCCGAATCGCAGCAGAGCGTACGAGGCCCGACGGGGGCGGGGGACGGCGGCGGAGGCAGGCATGGCCGGGATCATTGGCCATATATGAGCGGTCGGTCAACTCGCCCGCGCGCCATCAGCGGACAAGTCAGGAGTTGTACGTGCTCTGCGCCCGCTCCAGCCCCTCGATGACCAGAGCCTCCACCGCGTCCGCCGCCCGGTCCACGAAGTAGTCCAGCTCCTTGCGCTCCGCCGACGCGAAGTCACGCAGCACGAAGTCCGCCACCTGCATCCGCCCGGGCGGCCGCCCGATCCCGAACCGCACCCGGTGGTACTCCCGGCCCAGCGCCTTCGTGATCGACTTGAGCCCGTTGTGCCCGTTGTCCCCGCCGCCCAGCTTCAGCCGCAGCACGCCGTAGTCGATGTCCAACTCGTCGTGCACCGCCACGATGTTGGCGAGCGGAACCTTGTAGAAGTCCGCCAGTGCCGTCACCGGGCCGCCCGACACGTTCATGAACGACATCGGCTTCGCCAGGATCACCCGCCGGCCGGCCGGCCCGGGCGGTCCGATCCGCCCCTCGACCACCTGGGCCTGCGCCTTGCCGTGCCGTTTGAACCGCGCCCCCACCCGGTCCGCCAGCAGATCCGCCACCATGAAGCCGACGTTGTGCCGGTTCGCGGCGTACTCGGGGCCCGGATTGCCCAGGCCGGCGATCAGCCAGGGCGCACTCGCGTCCGTCGTCACGTCCATGTCTCCTCGCTACCCGTCCGCACATACGCGTCGGCCGCTGCTCCGCACGGGAACAGCGGCCGACCACATGATGACCCAGGCCCGGCAGGACCCGGGGGACGATCAGGCCTCGGCGGCCTCTTCGCCCTCGGTCTCACCCTCGCCCTCGGCGGCGGGCTCCTCGGCCTGCGCGGCCAGGACCTGCAGCACGACGGCGTCCTCGTCGACGGTCAGCTTCACACCGGACGGCAGCTTGATGTCCTTGGCGTGGATCGAGGCACCGGCCTCCAGACCCTCCACCGACACGGTGACCTGCTCCGGGATGTGCGTGGCCTCGGCCTCGACCGGCAGCGCGTCCAGGACGTACTCCAGCAGGAAGTTGCCCGGGGCCAGCTCACCCTCGGCCTGCACCGGAACGTCGACCTCGACCTTCTCGCCGCGCTTCACGAGCAGCAGGTCGACGTGCTCCAGGAAACCCTTGATCGGGTCACGCTGCACGGACTTCGGGATCGCCAGCTCGTTGGTCTTGCCGTCGATGTCCAGCGCGATCAGGACGTTCGGCGTACGCAGCGCCATCAGCAGGTCGTGGCCCGGCAGCGTCAGGTGCAGCGGGTCGGAACCGTGGCCGTACAGAACGCCGGGAACCTTGTCGTCACGACGGATACGACGGGCGGCACCCTTGCCGAACTCGGTGCGCGTGCCGGCGGAGATCTTCACCTCGGACATGATCACTCCTCGTAGAGGTAGAAACGGACGTGGTCACCCGGCCACGAACGGCCTGCTACGAAGAGCGCGTCGATAACGGACAACCGAACCCGCGACACGGGTACGGCCTCCCTCGCCGAGCAACTTCAGCAGTCTACTCGGAGGGGGAGGCCGCACCCAAAACGATCTCCACGTGCTGTGCAGAACGGTTACTGCACAACGCTCACAGCTCGACGAAACTCACAGCTCGACGAGATTCACAGCTCGACGAGATTCACAGCTCGTCGAAGAGGCTCGTCACCGAACCGTCCTCGAACACCTCGCGCACCGCACGCGCGATGGTCGGCGCGATCGACAGCACCGTGATCTTGTCCAGCTCCAGCTCGTTCGGCGTGGGCAGCGTGTCCGTGAACACGAACTCACTCACCTTCGAGTTCTTCAGCCGGTCCGCCGCCGGACCCGACAGCACACCGTGCGTCGCCGTCACGATGACGTCCTCCGCACCATGCGCGAACAGGGCGTCCGCGGCGGCGCAGATGGTGCCACCGGTGTCGATCATGTCGTCGACCAGGACACAGATGCGCCCCTCCACGTCACCCACGACCTCGTGCACCGTGACCTGGTTCGCCACGTCCTTGTCACGCCGCTTGTGCACGATCGCCAGCGGCGCGCCCAGCCGGTCGCACCAGCGGTCCGCCACCCGCACCCGGCCCGCGTCCGGGGAGACCACCGTCAGCTTCGAACGGTCCACCTTCGCGCCCACGTAGTCCGCGAGCAGCGGCAGCGCGAACAGGTGGTCCACCGGGCCGTCGAAGAACCCCTGGATCTGGTCCGTGTGCAGATCCACGGCGAGAATCCGGTCCGCACCCGCGGTCTTCATCAGGTCCGCGATCAGACGCGCCGAGATCGGCTCACGTCCGCGGTGCTTCTTGTCCTGCCGCGCATAACCGTAGAAGGGCACGATGACCGTGATGGAGCGGGCCGACGCGCGCTTCAGCGCGTCGATCATGATCAGCTGCTCCATGACCCACTTGTTGATCGGGGCCGTGTGGCTCTGGATCAGGAAACAGTCCGCACCACGCGCGGACTCCTGATAACGCACATAGATCTCACCGTTGGCGAAGTCGAAGGCCTTCGTCGGGACGACCCCGATACCCAGCTGGTGGGCGATCTCCTCGGCAAGCTCGGGGTGGGCGCGGCCGGAGAAGAACATCAGTTTCTTCTCGCCGGTCGTCTTGATCCCGGTCACAGCACTGTCTCCTCAGAGGTTCGCAGCTGAGCATCACGGGCGCTCTCCCGACTGGCCGCGGGGGCGTCTCAGCTGGTGGGGTGCAGATGTGCACTTTTCACGGTACGCCGTGTTCGACGCGCCGGTTTCCGGTCAGTCTTCGCTTCCCGCCTCCCGGGAGACCGCCTCGGCCGCCTTCGCCGCCGCGCTCCCCGGACGCTTCCGGGCCACCCAACCCTCGATATTCCGCTGCTGGCCGCGGGCCACGGCCAGCGAACCGGGCGGCACGTCCTTCGTGATCACCGAGCCGGCGGCGGTGTAGGAACCGTCCCCGACCGTGACAGGAGCCACAAACATGTTGTCCGAACCGGTACGGCAGTGCGAGCCGACGGTCGTGTGATGCTTGTCCTGCCCGTCGTAGTTCACGAACACACTCGCGGCACCGATGTTGGTGTACTCACCGATCGTCGCGTCACCCACGTACGACAGGTGCGGGATCTTCGTCCCCTCACCGACCGACGCGTTCTTCGTCTCGACGTACGTACCCACCTTGGACTTGAGACCCAGACGGGTCCCCGGCCGCAGATAGGCGAACGGACCGACCGACGCCTGCGGGCCCACGTCCGCGCTGTAGGAAACGGTGTTGTCCACCCGCGCCCCCGCCCCGACCCGGGTGTCCGTGAGCCGCGAGTTCGGCCCCACCTCGGACCCCTCGGCCAGGTGCGTCGCACCGTGCAGCTGCGTACCCGGGTGGACGACCACGTCCCGCTCGAACGTCACCGTCACGTCGACCCACGTGCTCGCCGGGTCGACGACCGTCACGCCGGCCAGCATCGCCTCGGTCAGCAGCCGGTCGTTGAGGATCCGGCGCGCCTCCGACAGCTGCACACGATTGTTGATCCCCGCGATCTCCCGGTGGTCACCGGCCACCGAGGCACCCACCCGGTGCCCCGCCTCGCGCAGGATCCCGAGGACGTCCGTCAGGTACTCCTCACCCTGGCTGTTGTCCGTCCGCACCTTCCCCAGCGCGTCCGCCAGCAGCCGCCCGTCGAACGCGAAGACACCCGAGTTGATCTCCCGGATCGCCCGCTGCGCCTCGGACGCGTCCTTGTGCTCCACGATCGCGGTGACGGCACCGGTGGCCTCCTCCCGCACGATCCGGCCGTACCCCGTCGCGTCCGGCACCTCGGCCGTCAGCACGGTCACCGCGTTCCCGTCGGCGGAGTGCGTGGTGGCGAGGGCCGCGAGGGTCTCGCCGGTCAGCAGCGGGGTGTCGCCGCAGACCACGACCACGGTCCCGTCCACGGCACCGCCCAGCGCCTCCAGGCCCATCCGCACCGCGTGCCCGGTGCCGTTCTGCTGCTCCTGCACGGCGGTGCGCACGTCGGGGGCGACCTCGGCGAGATGCGCGGTGACCTTCTCGCGGGCGTGCCCGACGACGACGACCAGGTTCTGCGGGTCCAGCTCACCGGAGGCGGCGAGCACGTGCCCCACGAGGGACCGCCCGCACAGCTCGTGCAGGACCTTGGGTGTGGCCGACTTCATACGGGTGCCCTCACCCGCTGCGAGAACGACGACGGCTGCCGGGCGAATGGCGCTCACGGGATGCCCTTCGGCTGTTGGGGGTGGGGACATCCGCAGGATACCGGGGCTGTTTGTGGGGGGCATGAGTGCGGGCCCTGACCGTGTGGTCAGGGCCCGGAGGCGACAGCTCCCCCATCAGGATTTGAACCTGAACTTAAGGGACCAAAACCCTCAGTGCTGCCTGATTACACCATGGGGGATGGAACTCGACTAAACCGGACATTTAGTTAGGTCGCCGAGTCGGCACCCAACACTATGCCGTACCAAGAGCCTTCGATGCGACGGTAGAGGTCGGCGCTCTTGAGGACTTTGATCACGAGGCGTCCACGGTTCGAATCCTCGCCTTCGGCGTTGAGTGACATGGGGTTCACCAGTTCGAGGGATATCGCGTCCTATCGTTTGTCGAAAGTCACCGGAAATGGGGCGGGTCGCGCCCGTAGGCTGGAGGCATGACCACGACGGGGGAAGACCACGTGCCGGCCCGGGGTGGGCCTTGGTGGTGGGACAGGCGGCGCGGCGCGGTGCTCGATGTGAGCCTCGGTGCCGTGTCCGCGTTGGAGTGCGCGGCGGAGGGGGTCCCGTTCGCGCGGGACGCCGGGATTCCGTTGGCGGTGGGGGTCGTCTTCGGGCTGCTGGCCGGCTCGGTGCTGGTGGTGCGGCGCAAGTGGCCGATCGCGGTGGTGCTGGTGGCGATCGCCGTCACGCCGGCCGAGATGGGCTTCCTGATGGGCGTCGTCGGCCTGTACACGCTGGCGGCCTCGGAGTTGCCGCGGCGGATCATCGGTTCGCTGGCCGGGATGTCGCTGCTGGGGACGTTGATCGTGACGTTCGTGCGGCTGCGGCAGGACATGGCGCGGGACGGGGTGGACCTGGGGGACTGGTTCCTGCCGTTCGCGTCGATCGCGACCTCGCTCGGGCTGACCGCGCCGCCGTTGCTGCTCGGCCTGTACGTGGGCCAGCGGCGGCGGTTGATGGAGAGCCTGCGGGAGCGGGCGGACTCGCTGGAGCGGGAGCTCCAGTTGCTCGCGGAGCGGGCGGAGGAGCGCGCGGAGTGGGCGCGGGGCGAGGAGCGGACGCGGATCGCGCGGGAGATGCACGACGTGGTGGCGCACCGGGTGAGTCTGATGGTGGTGCATGCCGCGGCGCTCCAGGCCGTGGCGCGGAAGGATCCGGAGAAGGCGGTGAAGAACGCCGCGCTCGTGGGGGACATGGGGCGGCAGGCGCTGACGGAGCTGCGGGAGATGCTCGGCGTGCTGCGCAGTGGTGGGGACGGTGCCCGTGCGGAGCGGGCCTCGGTGCCGTTGGCGGCGGTGGGCGTGGCGGCGGCCGCGGCGGCGTCGCGGGCGGTGGATGAAGGGGAGTCGGACGGTCCGTGCCTGTCCGAGCTGGACGAGTTGGTCGGGCAGTCGGAGGCGGCCGGGATGGTGGTCGATCTGTCCGTGGAGGGGGAGGAGCGGGTGTACGCGGCGGAGGTGGAGGCGACGGCGTTCCGGGTGGTGCAGGAGGCGCTGACGAACGTGCACAAGCACGCGGCGGGTGCGAAGACGTATGTGCGGCTGGCGCACCGGGTGTCGGAGATCGCGATGCAGGTGGAGAACGAGCCGCCGCCCGAGGCCGCGACGTCGGCGCGGTTGCCGTCGGGTGGCAACGGGCTGGTGGGGATGAAGGAGCGGGTGGCGGCGCTCGGGGGCGTGTTCGTGTCGGGGCCGACGGACGCAGGGGGTTTCCGGGTGTCGGCGGTGATTCCGGCGTCGTAGCCGCGCGGCGGGGCCGTACTGCGGCGGGGCCGTACTGAGGTGCGTGGGGTCAGCCGGTGGTGAGGCGGGTCGGCTGGGTGCCGGCGACGAGCGCGGCGAGGGCGGTGTCGATGTCGGGGCCGAGGTACCAGTCGCCGGTGTGGTCGAGGGCGTAGACGCGGCCCTCGGTGTCGATGGCGATGAGGGCCTGGCTGTCGGTCTCGGTGCCGAGGGGGCAGGTCTGGGTGTCGAGGGCGCGCCCGAGGTCGCCGAGGGTGCGGGCCATGTGGAGGCCGTGCAGGGGGTCGAGGTGCAGGGTGGCGGGGGCGATCTGGCGGCCGGGGCCCGTGGGGGCGAGGCGGAGGCCGCCGAATTCGGCCCACGCCTCGACGGCGGCGGGGAAGACGGTGTGGCGGTGTCCGGCCGGTGAGGTGTGTTCGCGCAGGGTGTCGGCCCAGATCTCGGCCTGTTTGATGTCCCAGCGTCCGGGTTGCCAGCCGGCGTCGCGCAGTGCGGCGTCGACGGGGACGGGGAAGCGGGTGGTGGAGGTGCGGTCGGCTTGCATCGGCCCTTGGTTCTCTTCGGTCGGCTCTGGGCGGCTCGGTCCTCGGCGTCGGTGGCCGGCGGGTCAGTCCTCGCTCGTCGTGGGGTCGACGACGCGGACGCCGAAGTGGGCGCTGAGGGCGGTGCAGGCGCGGCACGGTGCGGCGAAGCTGCCGTGGAGGGGGTCGCCGTCCTCGCGGATGCGGCGGGTGGTGAGTTTGGCGTGTTTGAGCGCTTTGCGGGCTTCGCCGTTGGTCATGGGTTTTCGTGCGGCGCGTTTGCTGCGGGCGGCGTCGGCGGTGGCCAGGTGCCGTGAGATGAGGATCGTCTCGGCGCAGCGGCCGGTGTAACGGTCTCGTTGGCCGCTGGTGAGGGTGTCGAGGAAGTCCTGGACGAGGTGGTGCAGGGCGGGCGGCGCGTCGGCGCGGGTGGCCGTGCCGGTGAGGGTGGTGCCGCGTACGGAGAGGGCGGCGGCGACGGTCGGGAGTATGCCGTCGCGGCGGTGCTGGAGGGAGGGGGCGTGCTGGGCCTCGGCGCTGCTCCAGCCGATGCGGGGGTCGCCGCCGCGGGGGTCGTCGGGTCGCCCGGTGGCGGGTCCCGTCTGTGTCGCACTCATGATCATCTTCCCCTCCTGAGCATCCCCCGGAAGGTCACAGAGTGCCAAATCCCGTGGCTGCTGGGGAAGCTGGGGCTTGGCGACACGCCCGGGTATGGGCGGTGTGTCACGGGAGGGTGACGGCAGGTCACGGTAGCGGAGGCCGGTGTGTCGGGTGCGGGGTCCGGCGCCGGTGACCCCTCTCGACGTACCGCATAGGCTGTCGGCACCGCGATTGCGTGCGGTGGCCAGACAGGTCGGACAGTGCAGACAGATCAGACAGACGCCGCAGGGGGCAACCGCCATGACTACAGGTCGGCTCGGGCAGCGAGCCGCGCCGCCGAACGCGGCCTATGCCGGGCAGGTCGTGCATTTCCCGGATCCGGTGCGGGCGGCCCGTCACCCGAGAGGAGTACGGGTTGACGAGGGCGGTTACCCCGTCTTCTCGCCGTACGCCCGCGCGGTGGCGGAGATCGCGGAGCCGCCGGTGGGGTTCGGCGTCGACGAGTTGCGGCTGACGGACTACGTGTCGGCCAACGCGGCGCTGTCCGCGTCGGGGCACGAGCTGTGGGACACGGTGCCCGCGGTGGCGACGCCGCACGGCTGGACGTGGCACCACGTGGCCGGTTCGCGCCGGATGGAGCTGGTGCCGGTCGAGGTGAAGGCTTTGCTGCGGCACCACGGCGGCATCGCGACGGCGACCGTGGACCAGGGCAAGCGCGGCACCAGGCCGTTGCAGGAGACGCGGCCGGCGCACTTCGGGCTGCCGAAGTCGGGCGTCGCCGTGTCGGAGCAGCAGGTGCAGGGGGTCGAGGAGGATCTCGGCTACCGGCTGCCGGGCGCGTACCGGTCGTTCCTGAAGGCGGCGGGCGGTTGCGCGCCGGTGGGCACGGCGCTGGACGCGGAGCTGGGGCTGCTGGTCGACCAGCCGTTCTTCACGGTGCGTGAGGAGGCGGCGGTCAACGACCTGGTCTATGTCAACAAGTGCCTGCGGGACCACCTGACCAAGGACTACCTGGGTGTCGCGTTCGTCCAGGGCGGTCTGCTCGCGGTGAAGGTCAAGGGCGACCGGCTCGGTTCGGTGTGGTTCTGCGCCTATGACGACGTGCGGGACGTGGACCCGTCGGTGCCGCCCGCGGACCGGGTGGAGCGGCTGCTGATGCCCTGCGGCGAGGACTTCGACGTGTTCCTGTCGCGGCTGGCGGGGTCCCCGCCGGAGCTGGAGACGGTGGCGAACCTGATGGTGGACGGCGGGTTCGCGCACGCGGTGCCCGCGACGCCGGCGTCCGTAGGGGAGTGAGCTGACGATGGTGACGTTCGCGCAGGCGCAGGAGCGCGCGGAGGAGTGGGTCAACGGCGAGCTGCCGGCGTACCAGCACCGTGAGGTGCGGGTGCGGGAGTTCGATCTCGGGTTCGTCGTGTGGGCCGAGGACCGTGCGGACGGCCCGCGTTCGGACGGCGGTGCGCAGCGGCTGGTGATCGCCCGGGACAGCGGGGAGGCGACGCTGTGGCCGGGGCTGCCGGTGGGTGAGGTCATCCGCCGGTACGAGGAGGAGTACGGCCGTCCCGACGAGGCCGAGGAGGCGCAGCCGGCGCCCGCCGCGCGGGTCGACCTGAACCAGACGTCGTTCCTGCTGAGTCCGCCGGAGTGGCTGCAGGAGGCGGCGGACAAGCTGGGGATTCCGGACCGTCGGCGCGGGGATCAGGACAGCGGCACCGGGGACACCGGTGCCGCCGGTTCCGGTTCGGGTTCCGGTTCCGGTCCCGGTTCCGTGGCCGGTCCTGCCGCGCCGCTTCCCGAGACGCAGGCCGGTGTGCCGTCGGCGCCTGCCGGGGGGAGCGGGGCGGCGTGGCCGGCCGCCGCGTCCAGTGGCGACGGTGGCTCCGGGGCGGGCGCGTCCGGTACGCCGGGTGCCCCTGCCGGGGCGACGCCCTGGGCGGGGACGGACACCAACGCGGACGCCGGTGAGGACCGTTCCGTACCGCTGCCGCACACCGTGTTCTCGCCGCCGCTGAGCGGTGCCGACGACGATGCGCCGCCGACCGCGACGCCGGACGCCAAGACGGCGCTGATGTCGGGCGGCAGTTCGCTGCCGCCGACGGCGCTCTCGCCCGCGCTCGACGAGCCGAACGCGCCGGCCGCGCCCGGCGGTCCGGGCACGCCGCCGCCCGCGCCGCAGACGCCGCCCGCCGCGCAGCCGCCCGCCGGTCCGGGTGCGCCCGGGGCCTCGGCTTAGTCGGGAGGGACGCGGGCCGCGGTGGTAACCTCCCACTCGACCACCTCGCCGTCCCCTCGCCAGGTACCATGCGGTGGCCAGACCTCTGCGAC
>NZ_JBHYJX010000056.1:0-50237 GCF_042740985.1 Streptomyces sp. NPDC058985
TTCGGCCTGAACGGCCTCGTCCTCAGACGCCGGACGGGCTGGAAAAACTCACTGCGTCACCGTGAAGTGGCGCAGGATCGCGTCCGTCAGGTCCGGGTCGCCCTCCGTCTTGATGCGGTCCGCCGACGCCTGGAGGCTCACGCGGCCGCAGGCCAGGCGGAAGTACGTCTCCCAGTCCATGGTCAGCGTCGCCGCGGGGCCGAGCGCGGGCGCCGTCTCCAGGGTGCCGCGGCCCTGGATGTCGACGCGGATCGTGCGCAGGAACTCGATCGGGCCGTGCACGTCGAAGACGACGGCCGAGCTGCGCGGCGCGTCCGCGCGTTCGGCGACGACGGCCGGCAGCTCGTCGAGCAGCACGTCACGGGCGACGTGCGCGCCCGGGGAGTCGAGGTTGCCGGGGCGGCCGAGGGCGGTGCGCAGGTCCTGCTCGTGCGCCCACACGTCGAAGGCGTGCCGGCGCATCGCCTCCTCCAGGGTCAGCTCGGTGGAGAGCGGGCCGCGCACCTTCGTACCGGGGTCCCGCGACTCGTTCCGCAGCTGGCGGTTGCGCCGGATGATCATGTACTCCAGCTCGGACGTCATCTCGGGGGCCGTGTGGTGGCGGCGGACGTCGACCTGCATCTCCGTGTAGCGCTGGTGGTCGTTGGTGACGTGGAAGAGGTCGCGCGGCAGGGTGTGGATGGGGCGGGGGTCGCCGAGCATCTCGGAGTCCAGGCCCAGGACGTGGGAGACGATGTCCCGCACCGACCAGCCCGGGCAGGGGGTACGGCGGTTCCACTCTGCTTCCGCAAGCGGCTGGACCAGCTCGGATATCGCCTCGATGGAGTGAGTCCAGGCGTCGGCGTAGGGCTGGAGGGTGGGATGCAGACTCACGGAACGGGACCCCTCGGCGGTCGGTACACGGGCGGGCGGTGGCGGCGGTGCCAGTGGGCGGTGGCTGCGGTCGGCGGGCGTCTTGGGACGCTAAGTTACGCTGCTGTGCGGCACCCCGGCAGTGCTTTCGTGTGACGATCGTAGGCCCGTGTGGACGGCTCGAACGCCAGGACGGTGGTAGTGTGCGCGCCTCTCTGATTCAAATCGAAGTGAATGAGGACGAATCGCCCGAAGCGCGTCGAGTGCGCGCGGCGGCTCTGGTACGGGAGCAGGCGGGCGCCGATCTCGTGGTGCTGCCGGAGCTGTGGACCACCGGGGCGTTCGCCTTCGACGACTTCGAGGCGCTGGCCGAGCCGCTGACCGGCCCCACGCACGAGACGATGGCCAAGGCGGCCAGCGACACGGGCGTGTGGCTGCACGCGGGTTCGGTCCCCGAGCGCGCCCCGGACGGAGTCCTCTACAACACCTCGCTCCTCTTCTCCCCCACCGGCGACCTGGCCGCCTCCTACCGCAAGATCCACCGCTTCGGCTTCGACAAGGGCGAGGCCGTGCTGATGGGCGCGGGGCGCGAGCCGGTGACGGTCCGTCTGCCGGAGACCAGCCTCGGTGTGGCGACCTGCTACGACCTGCGCTTCCCCGAACTCTTCCGCTCGCTCGTCGACGCCGGGGCCGAGACGCTCGTGGTCCCGGCGGGCTGGCCGGAGCGCCGCCGGGCGCACTGGACGCTCCTCGCCCAGGCACGGGCGGTGGAGAACCAGGCGTTCGTCCTCGCCTGCGGAACGGCCGGGACGCACGCCGGAGTTCCGCAGGCCGGTCACTCGATCGTGGTCGACCCCTGGGGCGAGGTGCTGGCCGAGGCCGGGGCCGGTGAGGAGGTCCTCACGGTGGAGTTCGACCCGGCGAAGGTGGCGACGACCCGGGAGCAGTTCCCGGCCCTGAAGGACCGCGTGATGGGGCTGGCGGCCCCGCACCCGCGCTAGCCGCAGCCCCGTCTCCGGCCACCTCGTTTCCGGCCGGCCCGCCCGTTCAGCCGTCCTCGCCGTCGTCCTTCTCCCGTTCCTTCTCCGCCAGGTGGATCACGCACACGGTCAGCGCGATCAGCAGCGCCGGGTCCGCGTCGTCCCGTACGACGTCCACACCGTAGGTGTCCCGGAGGGTCAGCCAGCGGCGGGAGATGACGGCCAGCAGTTCGCCGTCGTACTCGACGGCGAACTCCCGGTCGAGGATCTTGCCGCTGACGTCCAGCTCGGTGCCGTCGGCCAGGGCGACGCGGTAGTGGTTGCGCAGCAGGGAGAGACGTTTCCGCTTGATCCGGGCCAGGGGTTCGCCGGCCCGCTCGATCACCATGGTGTCGCGCAGGGCGAGCATCTTCTGGTGGATGTCGATGAGCACGCGTCCCTGGGCGTCCTTCAGCTCCCAGGTGTCCCGCAGCCGCATCGCCTTGCCGTCGACGAGGTACACTTTGCTGCCGGTGTCGTCCTCGATCCAGTAGTCGTCACCGATGCCGAGGAGCCGGTCGTACACGAGGAATCTCATGTCCGGACCGCTTCCCCGCCAGGCGCCGCGGAACGCGGCCGGTAGGCCGACAGGATGACTGGCCCGCGCGCACTCCGCGGCCGGTCAGGCGCCGTAGCCGTTGCTGTAGCCGTCGCGCGGCTGGTGGGAGCGGTCCTCGACGACCTGGGTCGTCGGCGGCACCATGACGCGCCTGCGCCGGGCGATGCTGCTGAACGTCGCGACACCGATCAGGCCGACCACCATGAAGATGACCCCGACCAGGTCGAGGTTGACGCCCTGCATGTCCCAGTCGGTCGCGAACGTGAGGATGGCTCCCACGGCGATGAGGATGATGCACCCGCCGAGGCCCATGAGTGTCGCCTCCCTGTAGAGCCGGTCGGATCCGGGTCTCCGGTCGATCCGGTTCCGTTCGGGTACCCCGGGTGTCAACCCGCATGCCGTGGAACGCCGTTCCGCGTCCGCGCGGGTCAGGGGCGGAGGAACGCCACCAGCGCGTTGGCCAGCAGGTGCGGGTCGTCGGCGCCGCACAACTCCCGGGCGCTGTGCATCGACAGGATCGCCACGCCGATGTCCACGGTGCTGATGCCGTGCCGCGCCGCGGTGATCGGGCCGATGGTGGTGCCGCACGGCATGGAGTTGTTGGAGACGAAGGTCTGGAAGGGGACGTCCGCCTTCTCGCAGGCGGCGGCGAAGACCGCGCGGCCCGAACCGTCGGTGGCGTAGCGGTTGTTGACGTTCACCTTGAGCAGGGGGCCGCCGTTGACGCGGGGGTGGTGCGTCGGGTCGTGCCGCTCCGCGTAGTTGGGGTGGACGGCGTGGCCCGTGTCGGAGGACAGGCAGACGGTGCCGGCGAAGGCGCGCGCCCGGTCCTCGTAGGAGCCGCCCCGCGCGAACACCGAGCGCTCCAGGACGCTGCCGAGCAGCGGGCCGTCGGCGCCCGTGTCCGACTGGGAGCCGGTCTCCTCGTGGTCGAATGCGGCGAGTACGGGGATGCGGGAGAGGCCGTCCCCCGAGGCGGCGGCCGCGATCAGCGCGGCCGTTCCGGCGTGCACCGACAGGAGGTTGTCCATGCGCGGGCCGGCCACCAGCTCGTTGTCACGGCCCAGGTAGGCGGGTGGCTCCACGGAGTGGGTCATCAGGTCCCAGCCGGTGACCTCCCCGCGGGCCAGGCCCGTCTCCTCCTCCAGGAAGGCGATCAGGTCGCCGTCGCGCACGGAGTCCCCGAGGCCCCAGACGGGCTGGAGGTGGCGCTGCTTGTCGAGCTTGAGGCCCTCCGCGGACACGTTGCGGTCCATGTGGATGGCGAGCTGCGGAACGCGCAGCAGCGGGCGGTCGATGTTGACCAGCCGGGTGGAGCCGTCGCGCAGCGAGAGCCGGCCGGCCAGGCCCAGGTCGCGGTCGAGCCAGGAGTTCATCAGGGGGCCGCCGTAGACCTCCACGGCGACCTGGCGCCAGCCGTGCGCCCCGCTGTCCGGGCGCGGCTTGACGCGCAGGTTGGGGGAGTCGGTGTGCGCGCCGACGATGCGGAAGGGGGTGTGGGGTGCGGCGCCCTCCGGCACGTACCAGGCCACGAGCGCGCCGCCGCGCAGCACGTACCTGCCGCCGGAGGAACCCTCCCACGCGTCCGTCTCGGCGACCTGCCGGAATCCGGCCTTCTCCAGCCGCTCGGCGGCGGTCGCCACCGCGTGGTACGGCGTCGGGCTGGCCGCGAGGAAGGACATCAGGTCGTCGGTGTGGCCGCGGTCGAAGCGGGACGGTGCGCTCATGGGGTTCACCTTAACGACGTACGAGGGCCCGCTCCCGGTCTGCCGGGAGCGGGCCCTCGTGAGGGTGTGTGGGGAGTGTGGAGACCGGACTCCCCGGTACTGATCGGACCCGGGAGGCGGGCCCTGACGAGAACGGGCCGGAACTGGCCGGAACCGGCCAGAACTGGCTAGAACGCGGCCTCGTCCAGCTCCATCAGGTCCAGCTCGACGCCCTGGGCGACCTTGCGGGCCAGGGTCAGACCGGGCAGGACGTTCGCGGCGAAGAACTTCGCGGCGGCGATCTTGCCGGTGTAGAAGGCCTTGTCCCGGGCGGAGGCGGTCGGCAGCTTCTCGGCGGCCACCGCGGCGCCCTTGAGGAGCAGGTAGCCGACGACCACGTCGCCGGAGGCGAGCAGCAGGCGGGTGGTGTTCAGCCCGACCTTGTAGATGTTCTTGACGTCCTGCTCGGTGGCCGCGAGGTCGGTGAGCATCAGGCCGACGATGGCCTCCAGCTCGACGGCCGCCTTGGCCAGGTGCTCGCGGGCGCCGGACAGCTCCTCGCCGCCGGTGGCCAGCGCCAGGAACTTCTTGATGTCCTCGGCGAGCGAGTTCAGCGCGGCGCCCTGGTTGCGGACGATCTTCCGGAAGAAGTAGTCCTGGCCCTGGATCGCCGTGGTGCCCTCGTACAGGGTGTCGATCTTGGCGTCGCGGATGTACTGCTCGATCGGGTACTCCTGGAGGAACCCGGAGCCGCCGAAGGTCTGGAGCGACTGGGCGAGCTGCTCGTAGGCCTTCTCCGAGCCGTAGCCCTTGACGATCGGCAGGAGCAGGTCGTTGAGGGCGTGCTCGGTCGAGGCGTCCTCGCCGTTCGCCTCCTTGACCTGGATCTCGTCCTGCACGGACGCGGTGTACATCACCAGCGCGCGCATGCCCTCGGCGTACGCCTTCTGCGTCATGAGGGAGCGGCGGACGTCCGGGTGGTGCGTGACGGTGACCTTGGGGGCCGACTTGTCCATGAAGTTGGCCAGGTCGGGGCCCTGGACGCGCTCCTTGGCGTACTCCAGCGCGTTCAGGTAGCCCGTCGACAGGGTGGAGATCGCCTTCGTGCCGACCATCATGCGGGCGAACTCGATGATGCGGAACATCTGGCGGATGCCGTCGTGCTTGTCGCCGATCAGCCAACCCTTGGCGGGGTGGCGGTCGCCGAAGGTCATCTCGCAGGTGTTGGAGGCCTTCAGGCCCATCTTGTGCTCGACGTTGGTGGCGTAGACG
Organism: Streptomyces sp. NPDC058985; assembly: GCF_042740985.1. NCBI lineage: Bacteria > Bacillati > Actinomycetota > Actinomycetes > Kitasatosporales > Streptomycetaceae > Streptomyces > Streptomyces sp. NPDC058985. Next base: position 5,409 of record NZ_JBHYJX010000056.1, read on the forward strand.
CCGTTGCGCGCGCCCAGCTCGCCGGTCTCGAAGTCGAACTCGTACTTCGGGACGAGGAAGAGGGAGAGGCCCTTGGTGCCGGGGCCCGCGCCCTCGGGGCGGGCGAGGACGTAGTGGAGGATGTTCTCCGACATGTCGTGCTCGCCGGACGTGATGAAGCGCTTCACACCCTCGATGTGCCAGGAGCCGTCCTCCTGCTGGACCGCCTTGGTGCGGCCGGCGCCGACGTCCGAGCCGGCGTCCGGCTCGGTGAGCACCATGGTGGAGCCCCACTGCTTCTCGACGGCGAACGAGGCGATGTGCTTCTGCACCTCGTTGCCCTCCTCGAAGAGGATGCCGGCGAACGCCGGGCCCGAGGAGTACATCCACACGGCCGGGTTGGCGCCGAGGATCAGCTCCGCGTAGGCCCAGATCAGCGAGCGCGGCGCGGTGGTGCCGCCGATCTCCTCGGGCAGGCCCAGGCGCCAGTACTCGGAGTCCATGAAGGCCTGGTAGCTCTTCTTGAAGGACGCCGGGACCGGCGCGGTGTTGGTCTCCGGGTCGAAGACCGGGGGGTTGCGGTCGGCGTCGGCGAAGGACTCGGCCAGCTCGTTCTCCGAGAGGCGGGTCAGCTCCTCCAGGACGCTCTTGGCGGTGTCCGTGTCCATCTCCGCGAACGGGCCGGTGCCGTAAACCTTGTCACGGCCGAGCACCTCGAAGAGGTTGAACTCGATGTCCCGGAGATTCGGCTTGTAGTGCCCCATGGCGACGGCTCCGTTGAGAGATCGGCGAGGCACTGGATCCTCGCATCTGTACACATACCGACTGTGCGTACCAAGCAGTAGCTCAGCCTCGCTACCGATGATGCTACCCGTCGGTAATAAGAAGCAACCCCGAGCGGGTCATCTGTGACTCGTTACTCGTTACTCTTTGCGGCATGTACGGCTACGACCAGACCGCGGGTCCTCAGCAGCAGCAGTACGCCCCGCCGCCGCAGCAGCCGATGGGCGGCGGGTACGGGCAGCAGCCGCCGCTGTATCCCGAGCCGTCCCCGCCCTCGCTCGCGGACGCGGTGCGCGCCTTCACCACCGGCCAGATGTCCGCCGAGGACTTCCAGCAGATCTTCGCGACCTCGAAGGTCTACTGCCCGCGCGGCGACAATCCCGGGTTCCTCGCGCTGCACAACACCCAGCAGCCGGTGATCCCGATGTTCACCGGCCTGAAGGAACTGCGCCGGTACGCGGGCAAGGAGTCCAAGTACTTCGTGATCACCGGGGCGGAGGTGATCGACCTGCTGCCGACCGGCTACGGCTTCGTCCTGGACATGGAGGGCGAGCACCGGATGGTCTTCGACGCGAAGGCGGTCGAACAGATGGTCGATTTTGCGATGCGCCGCATGTATGGCTAGACGCCGTTGCTTCACAGGCGGCTAGGCGTCGCCGCCGTCACCGCTGAGCGAGCCCGGAGGGAATGTCCTCCGGGCTTTCGTGGTTCGGACTGGCAAGAAGTTCAACGCTCAACTAAAGTGGGCGTACCCGAGGAGGTACCGACATGCCCGCAGTGACCGTCGAGAACCCGTTGACGCTGCCCCGTGTATCCGCGTCCGCCGACGCCGTCGCACGCCCCGTCCTGACCGTCACGACCGCTCCCAGCGGTTTCGAGGGGGAGGGCTTCCCGGTGCGCCGCGCGTTCGCCGGGATCAACTACCGCCATCTCGACCCGTTCATCATGATGGACCAGATGGGTGAGGTGGAGTACGCGCCCGGCGAGCCCAAGGGCACGCCCTGGCACCCGCACCGCGGCTTCGAGACCGTCACCTACATCATCGACGGGATCTTCGACCACCAGGACAGCCAGGGCGGTGGCGGCACCATCACCAACGGCGACACCCAGTGGATGACGGCGGGCTCCGGACTGCTGCACATCGAGGCGCCGCCGGAGCAGCTGGTGATGTCCGGCGGCCTCTTCCACGGGCTCCAGCTGTGGGTGAACCTGCCGGCCAAGGACAAGATGATGGCCCCGAGGTACCAGGACATCCGCAGTGGCAGCGTCCAGCTGCTCACCTCCCCCGACGGTGGCGCGCTGCTCCGCGTCATCGCCGGTGAGCTGGACGGCCACGACGGCCCCGGGATCACCCACACGCCGATCACCATGGTCCACGCCACGCTGGCGCCGGGCGCCGAGGTCACCCTGCCCTGGCGGGAGGAGTTCAACGGCCTGGCCTACGTGCTGGCGGGGCGCGGCTCCGTGGGCGCCGAGCGGCGGCCGGTGCGCCTCGGGCAGACCGCCGTCTTCGGGGCCGGCGGTTCGCTGACCGTCCGGGCGGACGAGAAGCAGGACGCGCACACGCCGGACCTGGAGGTCGTGCTGCTCGGCGGGCGGCCGATCCGGGAGCCGATGGCGCACTACGGGCCGTTCGTGATGAACACGCGCGACGAGCTCCAGCAGGCCTTCGAGGACTTCCAGAAGGGCCGGCTGGGGACGGTCCCGGCGGTGCACGGGATGACCGAGGACGGTCTGTAGGTCCTCCGGCGCCGACGGCGCCCGGCGGGAGGCGGCGGCTACACGGTTTCCGTGCGGGGCGCCGCCCCCGCCGCGATCAGGAGCGCGGCGGTCTCGGAGTGGGGGCCGTCGTCCGCCCAGTCCAGGGGGGAGCGGCCGGCTCCGTGGTCCTCCCGGAGCACCGGATCGGCGCCGTGCGCGAGCAGTTCCCGCACGGTTTCCGCGTGCCCCCAGCACGCCGCCGCGCACAACGGGGTGCCTTCCGCACCGACTCCGCGGCTCTCGGTGTCGGGCGAGGCGCCCGCCTCCAGCAGCAGCCGCACGATCTCGGTCCTGCCGCTCACCGCCGCCTCGTACAGGGGGAGCGTGCCCTCGCTGTCGCCCCGCTCGGGGTCGGCACCGCCCCGCAGCACCGTCCGCACACGAGCGGCGTCCCCCAGCAGTATCGCTTCGAAGAGGTGGCGGGAAAGTTTCTTCTGCTGCCGCTGCTTCATGGGTGGGGAGATTAGCGGAGTGGACGTGGCGCGAGATGAACTCCGTCTCCGCCGCGCGACCGTGTGCGAGCGGCTTCGGCCGGCGGGCGCCCCCGCCTGCGGGACGGCCGGCCCTGGGGCCGCCGGTCCTGACGCCGTGTCACCCGGGCGGGTAGTCCGCGCAGGACAGCCCGCCCGGGGCGTGATCGGCTGGGGACGTGCAGCTGCTCCCCGGCCCGGTCCGCCGGCTCGCCGCCTGGTGCGCCGTCATCCTGCTCGCCAGCGGTGTCGCCTACGTCGCGATCCGGCTCTGCGTCGAGCTGCGCACCGCGGTGACACCGGCGCTGCTCGCGCTGCTCGGCACCGCCCTGCTCAGGCCGCTGCACAAGCGGCTGGTCAAGGCCCACGTGCAGCGCTCGCTGGCGGCCGCGCTGACCTGCGTCGCCGTCGTCGCCGTGGTCGGCGGCGCGATGTACATCGTGGTGTCCGCGCTCATCGAGACCGGCGACCAGATCGTCGCCTCGGTCCGGAACGCGGCCCGGGACATCACCGACCACTTCGGGGCGGCCGGGACCTCGCTGGACGATCTGGCGTCCAACGCGCGTGAGCTGCTGGGCAAGTTCGGCGGGACGGCCGCCTCCGGCGTGGTCACCGGGCTCAGCGTCGTCGGCGAGATGATCGCCATGGCGGTCCTCGCCCTGCTGCTGGTCTTCTTCTTCCTGCGCGACTCCGACCGGGCCGTCGGCACCGTGCGCGCCCTCGCCCCGCCCGGCGCCGCCGACACGGTCGAGGCGATGGGCCGGCGTGCCTTCGGGGCCGTCGAGGGCTTCATGCGCGGCACCACCCTCATCGCCCTCATCGACGCGCTCTGCATCACCGTCGGGCTGCTGATCCTGCGCGTCCCCGGCGCGGTGGGGCTCGGCGCGCTGGTCTTCGTCGGCGCCTACATCCCGTACCTGGGGGCGTTCATCTCCGGCACCGTCGCCGTGCTGGTCGCGCTGGCGGACCGGGGGTTCGTCATCGCGCTCTGGGCGCTCGGGGTGGTCCTGGCCGTGCAGGTACTGGAGGGGCACGTGCTCCAGCCGATGATCCAGAGCCGGACCGTGCAGATGCATCCGGCGGTCGTGCTGCTGGCGCTGACCGCGGGGGCTTCGGTGGCGGGCATCCTCGGGATGCTCCTCGCCGTTCCGCTGACGGCGGCGGCGTTCGGGATCGTGCACGAGCTGCAGAAGCGCTACGCCGCCGCCGAGCCGTCGGCGGGCCCGTCCGCCGCCGGGTCCGCGGACTCGTAGACCTCGTACCAGATGCTCTTGCCCTTGCCGCGCGGGGCGACGCCCCAGGCGTCGGCGAGCAGCTCGATCAGCATCAGGCCGCGTCCCGAGGAGGCCATCTCCCCCGGGCGGCGCTTGTGCGGCAGGTCGTCGCCGTTGTCGGTGACCTCCACCCGGATCCGCCGCTCGCCGGGCTCGCCCGCCACCTCGGCGACCAGCAGGGCGTCGGTGTCGGTGTGCACCAGGACGTTCGTCAGCATCTCGGAGAGCAGGAGCACCGCGGCGTCCCGCTGGTCCTCGTCGGGCCAGTCGTGCAGCAGGTCGCGCAGGTGCTGCCGGGCGGTGGCGACCCGGGCGGGCTCGGCCTGGGCGACCGAGAGCATGGTGCGGCGCACCGTCGGCCGCGCCACGGTGCTGTCGCCGCAGCCGCAGCCCTCGCCCTGCCGGCACAGCAGCAGCAGGGCGATGTCGTCCTCCCGCCGGTCGGCCAGCGGGCCGGTGGTGTGGTGCGAGGAGGGGCCGTGCACGGCCTGGACCAGAGCGTCGGCGAGGTCCTCCAGGCCGCCCTCGTGGTCCTCCAGGATCACGCGCAGGCGGTGCCAGCCGGTCTGGAGGTCGTGCCCGCCGGTCTCCACCAGGCCGTCCGTGCACAGCATCAGGGTGTCCCCGGGCTCCAGGGCGAGCCGCGTGGTCGGGTAGTCGGTGTCCGGGTCGATGCCGAGGGGCAGCCCGCCCGCCGTGGCGAGGATCAGCGCCGTCCCGTCCGCCATGCGCACGACCGGGTCCAGATGCCCGGCGCGGGCGCTCTCCACGGTGCCGGTCGCGGGGTCGACCTCGGCGTAGTAGCAGGTCGCGAAGCGCATGTCGCCGGGGTCATCGTCGGACTGGGTCAGACCGTGGAAGAAGTGCGAGGCACGGGAGAGCACCGCGTCCGGGCGGTGGCCCTCGGAGGCGTAGGCGCGCAGCGCGATGCGCAGCTGGCCCATCAGCGCGGCCGCCCGCACGTCGTGCCCCTGCACGTCGCCGATGACGATGGCGAAGCGTTCGCCGGGCAGCGGGATCATGTCGTACCAGTCGCCGCCGACCTGGAGCCCGCCGCCGGTGGGGACGTAGCGGGCGGCGATGTCCATGCCGGGGATGTCCGGACCCAGCACGGGCAGCATGGAGCGCTGGACCCCGTCGGTCAGCTCCCGCTGGGTCTCCGCGGCGCCCGCCCGGGTCAGAGCCTGCGCGAGCATCCGCGCCACGGTGGTCAGCACGGACCGCTCGTCCGGGGTGAACGTGACCGGATACGCGAAGGCCGCCAGCCAGGCGCCCATGGTGCGGCCGGCCACGGTCAGCGGCAGGTAGGCCCAGGAACGGCGGCCGAAGCGCTCGGCGAGATGCCAGGTCATGGGGTAGCGGGAGCGGTACTGCTGGGGGGAGGAGAGGTAGACGGCCCGGCCGGTGCGGGCCACCTCGGCGGCCGGGTAGTCGGTGTCCAGGGACATGTCCAGGAACGGGTTGACCTCAGGCTCCGGCTGCCCGTGGTGGCCGATGACGGTGAGGCGGTCGCCGGAGACCCCGAAGACCGCGAGCCCGTCCGGGGTGAACCCCGGCATCGACAGGGCGGCGGCGACCCTCAGCACCTCCTCCGTGGAGCGTGCCTCGGCCAGGGCGCGCCCCGCGTCCAGCAGGAACGCCTCGCGCGAGCGGCGCCAGTCGCCGGTGACCGCGCTGCGCCCCGCGCGGCTGCCGGGGGTGGGCTCGGTGACCTCCTGGAGGGTGCCGGTCAGCTCGTACGCCTTGCGCAGGGGGTCGAAGGAGGGCTTGGAGCGGCTGCGGACCACCCGGACGACATGGCCCCGCTCGTCCATGATCCGGATCCGGACCTCGGCGAGGGTGCCCTCCGCGACGGCGAGCTGGATCACGCCGGTGATCTCGTTCCAGTCGACCGGATGCAGCCGGGACCGTACCTGCGCCTCGGTGAGGGTCACCTGCTGCGCGGACAGCCCCAGCAGGCGGGCGGCCACCGCGTCGACCGTGACCTCACCCGTGGCGGTGTCCCAGTGCCACAGGCCGGTCGCCAGGGCGGCGAGGACGTCCCCCACGTCGGGCAGGGGCTCACCAGTGCGCATGGCCCCACTGTAAGAAGAGGTGTTCGCACGCTGCCACCGCTCGCTGCGGGGCCCCGGCGGTCAAAGGGGAGGAGGGCAGCCTTGGGTGCCCGGTACGCTGGGGTTGTTTCACGTGAAACGCGAAACACCATCCCCGATCCGCGAAGGCTGGATGAACGACGATGCATCGGTACAGGTCCCACACCTGCGGCGAGCTCCGCTCCTCTGACGTCGGTACCGACGTCCGGCTGAGTGGCTGGCTGCACAATCGGCGCGACCTGGGCGGCATCCTCTTCATCGATCTGCGCGATCACCACGGCATCACGCAGCTCGTCGCCCGTCCGGGCACCGAGGCGTACGAGACGCTGGACAAGCTGACCAAGGAATCGACCGTTCGGGTCGACGGCCAGGTCGTCTCCCGCGGCGCCGACAACATCAACCCCGACCTGCCCACCGGTGAGGTCGAGGTCGAGGTGGGCGAGGTCGAGCTGCTCGGCGCCGCCCAGCCGCTGCCCTTCACGATCAACACCGAGGACGGGGTCAACGAGGAGCGGCGCCTGGAGTACCGCTTCCTCGACCTGCGCCGCGAGCGCATGCACCGCAACATCATGCTGCGTACGTCGGTCATCTCCTCGATCCGCAGCAAGATGGTGGCCCTCGGCTTCAACGAGATGGCGACGCCGATCCTCACCGCGACCTCCCCCGAGGGCGCCCGCGACTTCGTCGTCCCCTCCCGCCTCCACGCGGGACGCTTCTACGCCCTGCCGCAGGCGCCGCAGCAGTTCAAGCAGCTGCTGATGATCTCCGGCTTCGACCGGTACTTCCAGATCGCGCCCTGCTTCCGCGACGAGGACGCCCGCGCGGACCGCTCGCCGGGCGAGTTCTACCAGCTCGACGTCGAGATGAGCTTCGTCGAGCAGGAGGACGTCTTCCGTCCCATCGAGCAGCTGATGACGGAGCTGTTCGAGGAGTTCGGCAACGGCCGCCACGTGACCTCGCCGTTCCCGCGGATCCCGTTCCGCGAGGCGATGCTGAAGTACGGCTCCGACAAGCCGGACCTGCGGGCCCAGCTGGAGCTGGTCGACATCACCGACGTCTTCGAGGGCTCGGAGTTCAAGGCCTTCGCCGGCAAGCACGTCCGCGCGCTGCCGGTGCCGGACGTCTCCGGCCAGCCGCGCAAGTTCTTCGACCAGCTCGGCGACTACGCGGTGGAGCAGGGCGCCAAGGGTCTGGCCTGGGTCCGCGTCGCCGAGGACGGCTCGCTGACCGGCCCGATCGCGAAGTTCCTGACCGAGGCGAACGTCGCCGAGCTGACCAAGCGCCTCTCGCTGGCCGCCGGGCACGCGGTGTTCTTCGGCGCGGGCGAGTTCGACGAGGTCTCCAAGATCATGGGCGCGGTCCGCGTCGAGGCCGCCAAGCGCGCCGGGCACTTCGAGGAGAACGTCTTCCGGTTCTGCTGGATCGTCGACTTCCCGATGTTCGAGAAGGACGAGGAGACGGGGAGGATCGACTTCTCCCACAACCCCTTCTCGATGCCGCAGGGCGGGATGGACGCCCTGGAGAACCAGGACCCGCTGGACATCCTGGCCTGGCAGTACGACATCGTCTGCAACGGCGTCGAGCTGTCCTCCGGCGCCATCCGGAACCACGAGCCGGACATCATGCTCAAGGCCTTCGGGATCGCGGGCTACGACGCGGAGACCGTCGAGCGCGAGTTCGCGGGCATGCTCCGCGCCTTCCGCTTCGGCGCCCCGCCGCACGGCGGCATCGCCCCGGGCGTCGACCGCATCGTGATGCTGCTGGCCGACGAGCCCAACATCCGCGAGACCATCGCCTTCCCGCTCAACGGCAACGCCCAGGACCTCATGATGGGCGCCCCGACGGAGCTGGACGAGTCCCGGCTGAGGGAGCTGCACCTGACGGTGCGCAAGCCGCAGCCGAAGTAGGCGGCGAGAGTCTTACCGGCGAAGGGCCCGGAACCGTGTGTCGGTTCCGGGCCCTTCGGCGTCGTCACGCCTGATCCTCACTCTGGTAGAGCGGCAGGTTCCGGGTCGAGATGGTCCAGTCGGCGATGGCGACGTCCTCGCCGTAGACGAAGTCCTTGCGCGTGGCGTAGCGAGGGCCGTCGGGGGTGGTGTGGATGTCGGTGAAGACGGCGCCCTCGCCCGAGCGGGGGTCGAAGATCGCGTAAATGGGGATACCCATCAGGGGGTAGTCGCGGGTCTTGGAGACCCAGTCGTTGTCCGGATTGGAGCGGGATACGACCTCGATGGCGGCGATGAGAGTACGGGGATCGAAGGAGCCCGGAACGTCCATGTCCTCCAGGGTGATCACCATGACGTCAGGTCGGCGCATGAGGCCCTGGGACTCGTCCTCGACGTCCGGTTCACCCGTGTGAGCCACGATCTCCTCCGGCATCACGCTTTCCAGGCGCCTTCGGAGGTGCACAGTGGTCAGCTCGTGCGGACCGACGGGCGCCATCATGTCGTGGACGATCCCTTCCTGGGTGATCTCGAACTTGCCGGGCAGGCTGTCGTCCCCGGAGTGAAGGAAGTCCCGCATGGCCCGGTAGCGGTGCGATGCGCTCTGCTGCGCGTGGTCCGGGGCGATGGTCATGGCGCTCGCTCCTCGTCGTCTGTGCCCAGGGGCAAGGATCGTCGCTCTCATGCTAGGCGGCCTCCGGGGAGCACCTCGGGTCGGCAGTCGCGGCATCTGCCCGGCTCGGGCGCCCGGAAGGCGCGGTCGCAGCCGTCGCAGGTCTGGAGGGGGTGGCGGGGCGCGGGAGCCGATGAGGCCGGTGGCCTGAACGGCGGTGCGGGCGGCAACTGGGCGGTCAGGCGGTGGGCGAGGAGGGCGGCCGGGCGGATCAGGGGTTCGTCCGGCAGGTTCGTGGTCAGGGCGTGCCGTACGGCGGTCGGGGTGACCTCCCGTTCGAGCCAGGCGGCGACGCCCGGGGCCAGGTGTTCGGCGTCCGTGGCGGAGAGCAGGAGGCGGGGGTCGCGACGGCGCAGGCCGGTGAGGACGTCGACGGCCGCCTGGAGCAGGGCGGGGGCGGTGCACGAGGGCCGCGGGACGGCGGGGAGGAGGCGCTTGCGTGGCACGGCCTCGTCGGGGTCCGTGCGCCGCCGGGCGGGCCTGCGCGGTGCCGTGTCCCGCGTGGCGCTGCGGTGGCCGGGCCGGTTGCGGGAGACGGTGCGGGTGACGATCCGGCCGGTGGCGGTGCGTTCCCTGCTGCGGCTCAGGTAGCCGTGGGTTTCGAGTTCGTTCAGCGCGGCGGCGATGCGGGTGGGGCCCTCGGGAAAGCGGGCGGCGAGCGTCTTGATGTCGACGGCGGTGCCCGGCCGGACCGACTGGATGTAGCAGGCCAGGCCGATGGCGAGCCCCGACAGCTCCGGGTGCTGCACCAGGTCGTTGCCGACCACCGTGAAGTTCTCGGTGTGGCGGACGTGGTCGTGGGTCACGCCGGCGAACGGCTTTTCGGCGGGGTGGTTTTCGCGCGTGATACGGGACTGGGCGTGCAGGGGGGCACTAGGGTTTTCGGTATCCATCGGGAAGCGCTTCTTCCTTGGTGGTAGGCCCTCGCAGTGGGATGCCAGTCCCGGCGGGGGCCGTCGCATGTCTGGGGGTGGTTTGCGGTGTGCTGCTGTCGCTGAGCGTAGGGCAGGCAACCGGTGGCATATCCAGCCCAGTTGGGCATATTCACTCGCGGGAGTGACCTGGCCCGACGGGAGGGAGGGGTGGGGTTTGGGCGGGTTCTTTCTCTCCAGTGAGTAGTTCATAGGGGGCACAGGTCGGACCGGAGCTTGAGGCGTCAGGTTCCGGTGGCTTCGGGGACGGGCCGGGTGGGATCTGTCCGGTCGTGTCCAGGCTTGTCGGCTCGTCGTTCACGGGTAGGGCGGGCTGGTACGAGGCGGTACGACGGAGGGGCGCGCGCATGTCGGTGGACGGCGAGGTTCGGCAGCTCAGGACCGAGGCTGACGAGCCGGGGTGGGAGGTCGACCCGGACGACGAGTGGGGCGTCGCGGTGATCGCTACCGTGGGGCGGCAGTTGAGACTGCGGCGCGAGGCGGTGGGGATGCGCGCCGGGGACTTCGGCCGGGCCGTGGGGTACGGCGAGGACCTCGTCTACAAGATCGAGGGCGGCAAGCGGATTCCCCGGCCCGAGTACCTGGAGCGGGCGGACGAGGTGCTGGGGGCAGGCGGGCTGCTCGCGGCGATGCGGGAGGACGTGGCCAAGGTCCGGTACCCGAAGAAGGTGCGGGATCTTGCTCAGATGGAGGCGCGGGCGGTCGAGATCGGGGTGTACGAGAACAGCAACGTCGCGGGTCTGTTGCAGACCGAGGGGCACATGCGGGCGCTGTTCGGCGCGTGGCTTCCCGCCTACTCGGACGAGGAGACGGAGCGCATGGTGGCCGCACGTATGGCCCGCCGTGCGATCTTCGATCGGTCACCCGCGCCGACGCTCACCTTCGTCCAGGAAGAGTCGACGCTCCGACGGCCGGTCGGAGGCAGAATGGTGTGGCGTCGACAGCTCGAACGCCTGCTTGAGCTCGGGGAGTTGCGGAACGTGTCGATCCAGGTGATGCCGACGGACGTCGAGGACCACTTCGGCACGGGCGGGCTCATCGAGGAGCTGAAGTTCCCGGAAGGCACGGCGGTGGGGCGCTCGGAGGGGGCCTTCAACGGCCGCCCCGTGAGCGATCCGAAGCAGATCCGCATCCTTGACCTGCGCTATAGCATGATCCGGGCCCAGGCGCTCACGCCCCGGGAGTCGCGGGCGTTCATCGAGCAGATGCTTGGAGAGACATGAGCACCATGGACGGCTCCGCGCTGACGTGGTTCAAGAGCAGCTACAGCAGCAGCGGCGACGGCAACTCCTGCGTGGAGATCGCCCTCGCCCCCGGCATCACCCACGTCCGCGACTCCAAGTACCGCGACGCCGGGCCCCGCCTCGCGCTCGGCGCGGACGCCTGGGCGGACTTCGTGGCGTACGCCTCCGGGAGCTGACCTCTTCGGCTAACGGGCCACGAACTGGGTCAGGATGGCCTGGACCTCGTAGATGTCGACGCCCTTGGTGAAGGTCTTCTGGATGGGGACCTGGGAGCCGGAGAGCCAGATCTTCAGTTCCGCGTCGAGGTCGAAGGTGCCGGCCGTCTCGACCGCGAAGTGCGTGATGCTGCGGTACGGGACCGAGTGGTACTCCGTCTTCTTGCCGGTGATGCCCTGCTTGTCGATCAGGATCAGGCGCCGGTCGGTGAAGAGGATGGTGTCGCGGATCAGCAGGTACGCGGCGTACACCTGCTCACCCTGGCCGAGCAGGCGCGCGTACTCCTGCTGGGCCTGGGCCGGGTCGATGCTGTGGGCGTTGCCGAACAGTGCCATGGTTCCCCCTCGCGTGAACTTGCTGCCCTCCGATCCTCGCAAACCGCGGGGACCGGGAGAAGGGTCGTCGTCTGCTGGCCCTGTGCTGTGACGAGCGTGTGACGTGACCGGCCTCAGCCGTTCGAGGGTCGTCGGAAGCGGTAGCCGGACACGGGGCCGAGACTCTCGCCGTCCACGTCGATGCTGTCGGACCAGTCACGCCGCTCAAGAGGCGCCAGAAGAGACTCAAGGGTGCAGGACCACACCTCGCACAGGGTGCGGACGAAGAGGCCGTACAGATCGTCCGACATTCGCCACCAGTGCTTTTGCCAGGTGAGCGTGGCGTGGTCGCGGGCGAACTCGTACGCGCTGTCCCGGTGGATGGACGACGGAAACACCTCGGAAAGGGGTGCGTCGAAACCGTACTGGCAGATGAAGACGCAGTGGTCGGGGATCTGGATCCGATCCCCGGACAGCCGATGGTCGAGCTCGGGCGGACGCGTCCGCCAGGTGAGGGGCCACCCGAAACTCACGAAGATGTCGCTGCGCTGCCGTGCCCACTCGCGCACGTCGGGCAGACGTAGAACGCCCTGCGATGTCAGTGCGAAGGCGACGTCGTCCGCGAGCGGGTGGAGGGCACAGTGCAGGGTGTAGGCGAGTTCGAGTTGGAGCGAGTCGTCGAAGAGCCCGGCGCCGCGGAGTCGTTGTTCCTGCGTACGCATCCACTGCCGCATCTGGTCCCGGGTGGCGACCAGTGCGGCCTTGTCCCGTGATGCCCGACTGGGCTGCCCGGCGAGATAGCCGGCGAACGAGACGGAGTTGTCGGAGAGGAAACCGTTGACCGTGACAATGCCCGGAAAGTCGCGTTGCCCCTGATGCTGAATGCTGTTCCACAGCATGGCGAGCCCGATGTGTCGACCCTGTTCGTCACGTACCTCCGTGGCCCTGCTGACGAAATCGTCGCGCATCCGGAGGCGGAACTTCTCCTCACCCGCGCGCCCTTTCGCCGCCTGGGGCGGGTAGAGACGGTCGAAGACCTCCGCGGGCGAGCCGGTCGCCATAGAGAAGGGCGGAAGGATCTCGGGATCGGTCGCTCTCGGCTCCCACGTGTGGATGGGCACCGCGTTCTCCAGGACGAGACGCCGGGCGAGCTGGGCCATCCGTTCGTCGTCGGTCCGGCTGAACAACCCCTTGAACGCGTAGGGACTGATCCTCAGTCTGACCCGCACCGTCGTGCCTTCGGGTACCCAACCCTGGCCGGTGACGGGGGTGAGCAGGGGGCGGTGCGAGGCTCCGTCGAAGGTGAGGCGCCGGGCGTCCGCGAGCGAGGAGTCGTAGCGACGGGTGATCAGTTCCACCTGGTCGCCGAGGAGGAAGACGGAGAAGAAGCCGATACCGAAACGGCCGTTGGGCCGGAAACCTCCGTCAGCCAGCCCGGGGAGCCGGTTGCGGACACTCGTGGAACTCCAGCCGCTGGTGCCGAAGTCGAGCAACCCGTGGACCAGCGTTTCCTCGTCCATGCCGGTGCCGTAGTCCCGCACCTCGAGGAACCAGTCTCCCCCGACCTCGGTGAGACGGATCTCCACCCGCCCGAGAGGGAAGTCGGGCTGAAGCGTCTGCCGGGCCAGCACGGCGTCCTGGGCGTTCTGGATCAGCTCCCGGAGCGCGACCTCCGGCTCGTCGCCATAGAGCTGTTGGCCACCGAGCGTGCCGACCAGTGCGGGGATGTCGGAGACCTTGACGGTGGCGTCGATGGGGCGCCAGTCCTGCGCGCGGAACAGTTCCGCGAAGCGTTCCGGGGAGTCGACACCGGCGACGGCGCGCGCCGCGAGCCGGTCCCGGCCGAGGTCGTGCAGGAGGGCGTCCACGGCCTTCAGCTCGCGGTCGATTCCGCGTAAGTACTCCAGAGCCAGCCACCACGCGGTGGCGTCCCGCGGGGGGAAGGGGCGCAGCGAGCTGTAGGTGACCCGGTCGCCCTTCCGGTAGGGGCGGCTGATGTGTTCCTGGAACCGCCAGTGCTCGCGGGAGACACCGCGCGGCCGCCGCAGGGAGAACAGGAAGCTGGGCGCGCGCCGGCTGTCGACCTGGGTGGCGTCGGCGAGCCGCAGGATGCAGGCCAGCTTGAGCGGCTCGATGATCCACTCGCTGGGCTGCCAGGGCAGGGAGCCGATCGAGTGCCGGAATTCTCCGGCGAGGCGGTCCACGGGCCACCAGTGACTGGCGGCGAGTTCGCCGATCAGCGGGCCGTACCACTCCCGCAGCTGGGTCTCCTCGATGAGGAAGATCTCGTTCCCCGCGCTCGACCGCCAAGGCTGGTCCACCAGCCGCTTCGCCTGTTCCGCGTGGGTTTCGCGGATCGCGCTCGCCACACAGGCTTCGGCGATCTCCGCAGGCGGATCACCCAGCTCCTCCCGGTCCGGCCAGGAGCCCTCTCGTTCGTAGAAGGCCAGCGAAACGAGGTCGTGCCACCGCTGCTCGCCCAGTGCCTCGGGCACGGTCGTACCGTAGGCGGCCGACCCCATGGCCGCGTCGTGCAACACGAAGGCGCAGCCCAGGACGTAGGTCTCGGCCGGATTCAGGGTGACCTCGTCGCCGCAGACGAGATCGGCGGTCTCCCACAGCGCGTCCACATGGCTGATGTCGTGCACGGTGAAGTCGGGCATGCTCCGTGCGTTCTCCTCCAGGAGTACGCACGCCTTCCTCCGCAACTCCGTGTACGACGTGCGCAGCCGCTCCCGTTGTGCGGCGTGCGGGTCGGGGTCCGGACGCGCGGCCAGGGTGTTCTGCCACAGGTTCGTGCTCGTGTGGACGTGCTCGGTCACGGGGAACGGTCACCTCATCGCGGGCAGGAGGAACAGGGCGGCGAGCACCCACATGGTGATCACCGAGACGAGGATGAAGAGCACCACGTACGTCTCGTACCAGCGCAGGAAGTTGCCGGGGCGGGGACGCTTGCGGAAGTCGGGTCCGACGATCTCGTCGGTGATGTCGCACTCCTCGTTGCGGTAGTCGAGCCAGGCGAGTGCCCCCACGACGATCAGCGTGCTGGTGAAGGCGGCGACCACCGTGGCCAGCGTCAGCAGGCCGATCACTCCGCCGCGGGCGGTGGCCGCCGTCAGTTCCCACTTGCGGTAACCGACGAAGAGCGCGAGCGCCGCGGTGACGAGGGCGGTGGCGAGGGTCTGGTAGAGGGCGAGGAATCGGTGTGCGTTCTCGTTCACGGCTTGGATCTGCTGCAGCACGTACCGGTATCGCTCCAGCGCGAACTCGTGGCGGATCGCGGCGGTGTCCTCCGCGGTGTCCTCTCCGGTGTCCGCGGCCGTGTCCGGCCGCGCTTGATCCGGCCGTGCTTGATCCGGCCGCGCCTGTCCTGATTCCCCCATTGCCCCCACCCGTAGGCAGCCGTCCACTGACCTATACCCATCAGCCGCCGGTCCACCCGACAGCGCGGAGGCCCGGGAACACGATGTTTCCGGGCCTCTGGACGTGCTGCGTACGTGCTACGCGGTCGGCTTCTCCTCGAGACGGGGGAAGAGCACCGCGCCCTTGGTGACGGTCGCGCCGGCGGGCAGCCGGCCCCAGTCCGCCGCGTCCTGGACCTTCTGGTCCGCGAGGGCGCCCAGGGCCGCCTCGGCGCCCAGGGAGTCCCAGAGCTTCTGGGAGGTGTCCGGCATGATCGGGTTCAGGAGGACGGCTACGGCGCGGAGGGATTCCGCGGCGGTGTAGAGGATCGTCGCGAGGCGGGCCTTGCCCTCCTGGGAGTCGTCCTTGGCGACCTTCCAGGGCTCCTGCTCCGTGATGTAGCCGTTGACCTGCTTCACGAAGTCGAAGACCGCCAGGATGCCGCCCTGGAAGTCCAGCTCCTCGCCGATCTTGCGGTCCGCCTCCGCGACCGCCTTGGCCAGGCCGTCGTGGATGGCCTTCTCGGCGTCCCCGTCGGCCGTCGCGGCCGGCAGCTCGCCGCCGAAGTACTTGCCGACCATGGCCGCGACTCGGGAGGCGAGGTTGCCGTAGTCGTTGGCCAGCTCGCTCGTGTAGCGGGCGGAGAAGTCCTCCCAGGAGAACGAGCCGTCCTGGCCGAACGCGATCGCGCGCAGGAAGTACCAGCGGTACGCGTCCACGCCGAAGTGCGAGGTCAGGTCCTGCGGCTTGATGCCCGTCAGGTTGGACTTGCTCATCTTCTCGCCGCCGACCATCAGCCAGCCGTTCGCCGCGACCTTCCCGGGCAGCGGGAGGCCCTGCGCCATCAGCATGGCCGGCCAGATGATCGCGTGGAAGCGGAGGATGTCCTTGCCGACCAGGTGGACGTCGGCCGGGAAGGTGGACTCGAACTTCTCGGGGTTCTCGTTGTAGCCGACCGCCGTGGCGTAGTTCAGCAGGGCGTCGACCCACACGTAGATGACGTGCTTGTCGTCCCAGGGGACCGGGACGCCCCAGTCGAAGGTCGAGCGGGAGATGGAGAGGTCCTGGAGTCCCTGGCGGACGAAATTCACGACCTCGTTGCGCGCGGACTCGGGCTGGATGAAGCCCGGGTTGGCCTCGTAGTGGGCGAGAAGCTTCTCGCTGTACTCGCTGAGCTTGAAGAAGTAGTTCTCCTCGCTGAGGATCTCCACCGGCTTCTTGTGGATCGGGCACAGCTTCTGGCCCGCGTACTCGCCCTCGCCGTCGAGCAGCTCGCCGGGGAGCTTGTACTCCTCGCAGCCCACGCAGTACGGGCCCTCGTAGCCGCCCTTGTAGATCTCGCCCTTGTCGTACAGGTCCTGCACGAACTCCTGGACGCGGTCCGTGTGCCGCTTCTGCGTGGTGCGGATGAAGTCGTCGTTCGCGATCTCCAGGTGCTCCCACAGGGGCTTCCAGGCCTCGGTGACGAGCTTGTCGGCCCAGGCCTGCGGGGTGACCCCGTTCGCCTCGGCCGTGCGCATGATCTTCTGACCGTGCTCGTCCGTGCCGGTGAGGTACCACACCTTCTCGCCGCGCTGGCGGTGCCAGCGGGTGAGCACGTCGCCTGCGACGGTCGTATAGGCGTGGCCCAGGTGAGGAGCGTCGTTGACGTAGTAAATGGGGGTCGAGACGTAGAACGCCTTCGTCCCCTGCTTCTCGTTTCCAGTGGCCGCCATGGGCGAAATCCTACTGGTCCGTCGGTGATCGACTCACACGCGTTTCGGGGGGTGGACGGGGGTGCGTTCGCCGTACTCCGGTCCACCCCTCCGACGGGTGGGTGACGGCTACGGACGCCAGGTGGCCAGTACGCCCTCGTACAGTTCCTCGTCGGTCAGCTCCTTCGGGGTCTCGCCGGCGAGGAAGTGGGACGTGTTGCCCGTCTTGAGCTTGCGGAGGTAGTCGAAGGCCTTGTTCTCCGGGTCGCCGAAGGCGACGAAGGAGAAGTGGACGTTCGGGTGGTTCGCGGCGGCGTCCGTGAGGGACTGGGTGGCCGGGGTCTTGGCGTCCGGGGCGCCGTCGGTCTGGAAGACCACCAGGGCGGGGGTGCCGGCGGGTGTCTCCTTGGTGTGGTGGGCGAGGACTGCCTCTACGGCGGCGTGGTAGCTGGTGCGGCCCATGCGGCCGAGCGCTGCGTGCAGCTCGTCGATCTTGTTCTCGTGGTCGGTGAGGGTGAGGTCGCCGGTGCCGTCCAGCTCCGTGGAGAAGAACGTGACGTGGACCGTCGCCTCGGGGTCGAGGTGGGCGGCGAGGGCGAGGGTCTGCTCGGCCAGGGCCTGGGCGGAGCCGTCCTTGTAGTACGGGCGCATGGAGGCGGAGCGGTCGAGGACGAGGTGGACCTTGGCGCGGGTGCCGGTGAGGTCGTGGGTCTTGAGGGTGGTGGCGGCGGCCTTGTAGGCGGTGGTGAGGGCGGGGGCGCGGGATCGGAGGCGGGCGGGGGTGGTCGCCGGCTTCGGGGTCGCGGCGGCCTCCGGCTGGGGGTGCGGCGCCTTCTCCTCGGCTTCGCCTTCGGAGTCCTTGTTCCCACCCGCACCACCCGTGCGGGTTTCGTTGTCGGGTGCGGGTGGCCCCTGTGGGGCGGCCTCGCCGTCGGCGGCTGCGGGTGCGGGGGTGGCTTCCGGGGCGGTCGGGGGCTCCGCCGCCTCCGCCTCCGGCTCGGGCTCGGGCTCGGACTTTGCCTGCGGCTCGGGCTTCGCCTCGGCCTGCGGCTCGGGCTTCGCCTCGGCCTTCGGTTCCGGCTTCGCCGCCGGCTCCGGGCTGGTCTCCGGTTCGGGCTCGGGCTCCGGGGTCGCCTTCGCCTCCGGGTCCGGGGTCGGCTCCGGGGCCGGGGTCGGCTCCGGGGTAGCTTCCCGCTCCGGGGTCGCCTCCGCCTCCGGGGTCGCCTCCGCCTCCGGGGTGGCCTCCCTCTCCGGGGTCGGCTCCGGGGCCTGGGCCGGGGTGGGCTCGGCGGTCGGCTTCGGGACGTTGATGTTGGTGAAGGCTGCCTTCACCAGGTCGTGTTCGTCAGGGGTGGATTCCGAGCGGGGCTCGGGGAGCTGGGTGGACTCCGGCTGGGCCGGGGTCTTCGGGGGTGCGGTGGGCTGGGACGGGAGCTTCGGCTCCGGCGCGGTGACCGGCGGTGCCGTCTCCTGCGTCGCACCCTCCGCAGGGGCGGTCTGTTCCTTGCGTGACCGGCCGAACGCGTTCCGCAGGAGAGTGAGAATGCCCATGTGCGCAACCCTTCGGGTGAGTTGATGCCCGTCAATCCCTGGCCAGGACGGACACGTAAGGTTAGCGGTCCCGACTTGTGATCTTGTGCAGGGTCTGCCACGAAAGCACGGGCGCGTCAAGGTGGGATCGAGACGGCACGGCAATTCCCCTCCAGCTGCCACGGGTTCACCCGCCGTTCACCGCGGCGCCCGGCTCCCGCACGTATGTGCACCTACGGTCGCGCTGACACCAAGGGCATCCAAGGGCTTCTCAGGGGAGAACACAGTGCGCAAGCTGCTGCCGTTGATCGGGACACCGTCCTCCGGTTCGCACCCGGGCGGCCGGTCCGCCATGACCTGTCGTTTCCGGTGCGGGGACGCCTGCTTCCACGAGGTGCCCAACACCAGCACCAACGAGTACGTCGGTGACGTGATCGCCGGTGCGCTCAGCCGCCGTTCCATGATGCGTGCCGCGGCCGTCGTCACCGTCGCCGCGGCGGGTGCCGGGGCCGTGGGCGTGGCCGGGGCGCCGTCGGCGCAGGCCGCGCCGGTGGCCGGCCGGGGACACGGGCACCACCCGAAACCGCAGGGCGCGCGCGGGCTGCGGTTCACGCCCGTCGCGCCCAACAAGGACGACAAGGTCACCGTTCCGGAGGGTTACCGGCAGGACGTCGTGATCCGTTGGGGTGAACCCATTCTGCGCGGGGCGCCCGCCTTCGACCCGGAGAAGCAGACCGCCAAGGCCCAGGCCGGTCAGTTCGGGTACAACAACGACTTCCTGGCGCTGCTGCCGCTGCACGGCGAGCGCGACCGGCAGGTGCTGGTCGCCAACCACGAGTACACCGACGAGGTCCTCATGTTCCGGGGCTACGACCCCGAGAACCCGACGCGCGAGCAGGTCGAGATCGCCTGGGCGGCGCACGGGCTGTCCGTCGTGGCCGTGGAGGAGGAGAGGCGGAGCGGCAACCTGACGCCCGTCTCGCGGCACCGGCTCAACCGGCGGGTCACCGCCACCACCGAGTTCCGGCTGACCGGGCCCGCCGCCGGGTCCGACCTCGTGAAGACCTCCGTCGACCGGTCGGGGCGCAAGGTGCTCGGCACCCTCAACAACTGCTCCGGCGGCACCACCCCGTGGGGCACGACGCTGCACGGCGAGGAGAACTTCAACCAGTACTTCGCCAACAGCAGCCGCGACACCGACAAGCGGTACGGGATCGGCACCGGGACCACCGAGCGCAAGTGGGAGCGGTTCGACAAGCGGTTCGACGTCGCCCAGGAGCCGAACGAGGTGCACCGCTTCGGGTACGTCGTCGAGCTGGACCCGTACGACCCCGAGTCCACGCCGCGCAAGCACACGCTCCTCGGCCGCTTCAAGCACGAGGCCGCCACCGTGCGGCTGACCTGGGACGGCCGTCCGGTCGTCTACACCGGCGACGACGAGCGGTTCGACTACTTCTACAAGTTCGTCGGCAGCAAGCGGATGCGGCACGGCAGCAGCCGCTGGGCGCGCGAGCACAACCTGTCGCTGCTCGACGAGGGCACCCTGTACGTCGCCAAGCTCAGCGGCGACTCCCCGGCGATCGAGATCGACGGCACTGGCAAGCTGCCGCGCGACGGCGAGTTCGACGGGAGTGGCCGGTGGATTCCGCTGGTCACCGCCACTGAGGACGGTGCCGTCTCGCACGTCGAGGGCATGAGCGCCGAGGAGGTGTGCGTCTTCACGCGGCTCGCCGGGGACAAGGTCGGCGCGACGAAGATGGACCGGCCCGAGGACATCGAGCCGTCGCCGTCCACCGGCAAGGTGTACGTCGCCCTCACCAACAACTCCAACCGCGGGGTCGGCTCCAACGCCAAGCCCGACGAGGCCAACCCGCGCAACGCCAACAAGCACGGGCACGTCCTGGAGCTGACCGAGCGCTGGAACCGGGCCGACGCCACCAGCTTCGCCTGGTCGCTGTTCCTGGTCGCGGGCGACCCGGAGGACCCGGCGACCTACTTCGCCGGCTTCCCGAAGGACCGGGTCAGCCCGATCTCCTGCCCGGACAACGTGGCGTTCGACGACCACGGCAACCTGTGGATCTCCACGGACGGCAACGCGCTCGGCACCCACGACGGCCTCTTCGGCGTCGCGACCAAGGGTGACCGGCGCGGCGAGCTGAAGCAGTTCCTGACCGTGCCGACCGGCGCGGAGACCTGCGGTCCGCTCATCCAGGACCGGCGTGTGCTGGTCGCCGTGCAGCACCCGGGCGAGGTGGACGGAGCGTCGGTGGAGGAGCCCGCCAGCAGCTGGCCCGACGGGCCGGGGAAGATCGTGCGGCCGGCGGTCGTGGCGGTGTGGCGCGCGGACGGCGAGGACATCGGCGTCTGAGCCCCGCCGGTCACGTCGTGCGGGGCCGGTGTCAGCCGGCCCCGTGCAGCGTGAGGTCGACGACCAGCGCGCGGTGGTCGGTGTCGGCCAGGTCCAGGAACCGGGCGCCGCGCGCGGCGAAGTCCTCCGAGACGAGGACGTGGTCGATCTGCACGCCGAACGCCGGGGCGGTCCGGGCCGGCCAGCTGACCGTACGGTCGGCCCCGGCCAGCCGGGCGGCGTCGCGCAGCCCCGAGTCGAGGATGCGGCGGAAGGCGGCGTGGTCCTGGGAGGCGTTGAAGTCCCCGGCCACGACGGCGGGCGCGCCGCGGTCCCCGGCGACCGCGTCCCGCAGCGCGTCCAGCTCGTCGCGCCACAGGCCCACCTGGTCCGGCAGCGGCGGCATGGGGTGGGCGAGCTGGAGCCGTACGGCGTGGCCGCGCACGTCGGCGACGGCGCCCGGCATGCCCATGGTGGCGGGAACGCCGGCGGTGGCCTCGAGCGGGTAGGTGCTCAGGATGACCGACCCCTCGGAGCCGCCGCCCTCGACCGCCTGCCGGTGGGGGTAGTCGGCGGCGAGGTCGCGGCGCAGTGCCGCGTCGCACGTGTACTCGCACTCCTGTACGAACACGAGGTCGGGCTTCTCCTCGCGGACGGCCGCGACGAGCGCGTCGGTGCCCTGTCCGAACTCGACGTTCGAGGTCATGACCCGCAGCTCGGCGAGGGGCGGTCCGGCGGGGTCGCCGGACTTGCCGTACGGCTCGATGAACCAGGCCAGCAGGCCGAGCAGCGCGACGCCCCACACCGCGCCGGTCCACCACCGCGCGAGCAGCGTCAGCAGCAGTCCGGCGCCGGTCGGCACGAGGAGCCAGGGCAGGAAGGCGAGCAGCTGCGGTACGGGGGTGACGCCGTCGGTGTCCGCGACGCGGCAGCCGACGACCACGCTCACCAGGGCGAAGAGCAGCGCCGCGCACCAGGCTCCGAAACGCCGTCCGGTGCGGCGGTCGGCGGGCAGGCCGGGGGAGTCCGTCCACTCACCGGTCGCCGTGTCGGTGTCCGTGTCCACGTACCGGCCCTCCGCTCGCGGGTGCGATGCCCGAATCCTCCCTCAAAGACGGGGGCGGGGCGGCGAAAGTTGCGCGCCCGGACCTACGCCGGTGCGTGGAACTCCCGGACGACCTCGATACGGCCGACGATGTGCCGGTTGAACTCGGCCAGCTCCTCCGCCGGGACCCACAGCTCCAGGATCGTCTCGCCGCCGGCCTGGCGCACCGGGTAGCGCTCCAGGAAGGCGGTGTCGACCTCGAAGCGGGTGACGTAGCCGGAGCCGGAGGCGGGGACGTTCCAGTCGCGGGCGATGCGGACCGCGTAGTCCTCGTTGAGGACGGGATAGAAGATCGGCTGCTCGGGCAGGCGCGGCGGCCAGGCCGTCCAGTCGGCGGCCTCGACCAGGGCCAGCTCCTCGGGGCCCGTGGGGCGCCACAGGGTCGTCGTCTCGGGCATGAGCGGTGACGGTAGCCGCCCGGAGGCGGGCGCCGCCAGGCGATTTCAGAGCCTGGTGCGGGTCGGCCCGGGGGCCGTGGAGTCCGGGGCGGGCGGTGTGGGGGGTCGGCGGCGGTGCAGGAAGGGGCGGAGGCGGGCGGTGAGCCAGGAGGTCAGGGCCACCGTGAGGCCGAGGGCGACGAGGAGCCAGGAGGCCGTGCGCAGGGTCTCGGTGAGGGCGTCGTAGACGGCGCCCGCGGCGGGGCCGTCCACCGGGCCGGGGAGGTCGGTGACGGTGAGCCGGCGGCCGAGGACGACGGCGAGGGCGAGCAGGGCCCCGCCCAGGGCGGTGCCGATCCCGGCGGCCGTGAGCGCGTGGCGGCGGCAGGCGGCGACCGCGATGCCGGTGACCGCGAAGACGACCGCCGCGAGCGGCAGCCAGAAGGCGGCGACGTCGAGCACGTGGTAGCCCTTCCTGAGCCGGTCCGCCTCGTGGGCCGGGAGCACGGTGACGGCGGTGTGCCGCACCGGGATGCGCCGCGCGAACGACACGTGGTCCGCGGCCAGCCGCTCCCGTACGCGTGCGGTGACGGGCGCCAGGTCGACGGTGACCGGGCGGCCCCGTGCCCCGTCGTCCCGCAGGGCGCGCAGCACGGCGACGTGGACGGCGCGGTTCGCCGCGTCCCAGCCCACGCGGAAGGCTTCGGTCCGGGCGAAGGAACGGGCCGCGTCCCGCACGAAGAGCCGCACGGCGCCGTCGCCGGGGCCGGCCGCGACCTCGTCGGCCACTCCGGTGCCCAGGGTGTCGGCGACCGTGTCCCGTACGTCCGGGTCGTCGGCGAGCGGCGCCATGGCCGCGACGTACCGCCCGGTGTCGGCCAGCCCGTACGCGACCCAGCCCGCCAGCGTGCCGCACGGTGCGAGCAGGCAGGCGAGGGAGATCAGTACGGCCGACAGGCCGCTCCTCAGTCGCGGGGCCACCCTCCCAGGCAAGCCCGTGCGGCCACCCGCGGCGACCGGGATGACTGCAGATGGCCCCTACATGCGCGCCGCCCGTGCCTTCTCGGCGTCCTCGTGGGTGTAGTAGCGGTAGAACAGCGACGCCGCCACCGCCGCCGCCAGCAGCAGGGACACCAGGATGGACGTGAACATGGCCACGCCGCTGCCGGAGTACAGGAACCCCAGCGCGCTGCCCGCGAACGCGCCCCACAGCACCGCGTGCCCCTCCCGCGGCAACCGCGCCGCCACCGCGCGGACCGCGACGAAGAGCACGAAGAACACGAGGACGCTCAGGAAGCCGACCAGCAGGTTCCAGCCGGTGATGGGCCCGCCGTGGCGGCGGACGGATGCGACCCAGTAGCCGTAGACCAGGCCGATCGCCAGCGGCATCGCCCATTTCGCCAGCAGGTGGGTTCGCGCGCCGAAGACGTCGGGCGGCCGGTGTGTCGGTGCCGCGTGAGCCATGGGAGCACTCCTCTCGCCTCCCCCCGACTTCCAGGGCACACCTGGGCGGGCCGGGCGGCAAGTCAGGATGCGGGGCACCGGGGGGCGTGCTTCGCTTGCTGCTGTGAGGGGTCGCGTGCGCAGGCCGGCGCGTGGCCGGTGGAAGTGGGGACGGCTGGTCCAGGCCGCCGGCCGGGGTGACGCCGTGTCCCGGCACGAACTGCTCAGCGTGCGCGGGCACACCGTCGCCTGGCTGATCCCGGCCGCGCTGCTCGCCGGCATCGCGCTGGCCGACCTCACCACCGACGTGTTCCAGATCATCTCCTGGACCGTCCTCGTCCCCGGTGTCGCCGCCGCGATCTGCGGGGTGCGGGCCACCGCCGTGTTCTCGCTGCTGGCGGTGGTCGTCTACCTCCTCGCCGACCTGGTCTGGAAGCACCGGGAGGAGACCGGGCTGCCCGGTCTGATGCTCGTCGTGATCGGCGGCGGCGTGGCGGTGGTGGTGGCCGCGGTCCGGGTCGGCGGCGAGCAGCGGATGCTGCACATGCGGGACATCGCGGAGACCACGCGCCGCACCGTGCTGCGCCCGCTCCCGGTGGGATTCGGCGGCCTGGAGCACGCCGCCGTCTACCTCGCCGCGGACAGCGAGGCCCGCGTCGGCGGCGACTTCTACGACATCCAGCCCGGGCCGCACGGCACCCGCGTCCTCCTCGGCGACGTGCAGGGCAAGGGCCTGGGCGCGGTGGACGCGGCCGCCGCCCTGCTCGGCACCTTCCGGGACGCCGCGTACCACGAGCCGGACCTCGCCGTGGTCGCCCAGCACCTGGAGGTCCGTATGCTGCGCCACCGCGCGCACACGGCGGCCCTCGGCCGAGCCGACGGCGACCGGTTCGCCACGGCCGTGCTGGTGAGCTTCCGCCTCGACCTGCCCCACGCCGTGGAGATCGTCGTCTTCGGCCACGAGCCGCCCCTGGCGGTCAGCCCGGGCGGCGTACGCGCCCTTTCGGTCCCCAGCGGCCTGCCCCTGGGCATGAGCGATCTCATCTCCCGCCCCCTGGTGTCGGTGAGCCGCGAGGCGCTCGCCGACGACGAGGCGCTGCTGCTGGTCACCGACGGGGTCTCCGAGGCCCGCGATCCCCACGGGCGGTTCTTCCCGCACGGCGAGGCCGTCGCCCGCGCCGTCGCCGCCGACGCCGCGAACGCCGCGCCGCAGCGGCTGGTGGCCCTCGTACGGGACGGCACGCTGCGGCACTGCCGGGGGCGGCTGGCCGACGACACCACGGTCTTCGCGGTACGGCGGGTGGGGCGGCCCCCGAAGTGGCCCTGAGCGCCGCGCTCCGCACCCGCAGCGGTTACGGTGCTGCCGTACGTGATCGACAGGGGGAGGGGACATGCCCGGAACCGTGCTGCTGCTCGCGGCGTCGCCGGTGGGCAGGGGATGCCTGGTGGACGCCGCCTCCGTGCTCCCCGTGCTCGCGGCCGTGCCGCCCGCCGTGCTGTCCGGCACCGACACGGCGAACGTCGTCGAACTCGCCGACCCGCTGGAGCCGCAGGCCGTGCTCACCCGGCTGCGTGCCGCGGCGGCGGCCCCGGGGCCGCTGACCGTCTATGTCGTCGGGCAGCTCCAGCTGGACCGGCGCCAGCGCCTGCCGCACCTGGCCCTGGCCCGCACCACCCCGGCCACCGTCCGCTACACGGCCCTGCCCTGGCACTGGATCCGCGAGGAGCTGCGGCTGCGGCCGAGCGGTGCGACGACGCTGCTGCTCGACCTGCACGCCGACCGGGAGACCTGGCAGTGGCTGCGGGCGGATTCAGTGGACGCAGTGGATTCATCGCATGCGGTGAATGCGGTGAATGCGGTGAATGCACTGCATCCGCTGAATCCGCTGAACGCGCTGGACTGCGGGCGCAACAACGCCGTCTACGGTCGCGTCGCGCCGCCGCCCCCGCGGCGGACGCTGGCCGCCCCCTCGTACATGCGGGCCCTGGCCACGATCCTGCGCAGCGGGCACCGGCCGCCCCTCGACGAGTTGCACCAGCAGGCGCTGGCCCGCACGGCGGCCGACGCGGCGGGCAGCGGCGCGGCGGCCGGCGCGGACCTGGTGCTGACGGGGCCGGGGCCGGCCGCGGGCGACCCGCACGCGGTCATCGCCGCCGCCGTGCAGGCGGGCCGGCACCCGGACGCGGACGCCCTCGCCGCCCGGCATGAGGGGGCCGCCGCGCACGCCTACGGGCCCGCCTCCGAGGAGGCGCTGCACTGGACGGAGGTCCGGGCCGACCTGGCGATGTTCGCGGGCGACGCGGTGCGCAGCTGCCGGGCCTGGCTGACGGTGGCCGAGGCCAGACTCGGCGCCGGCCAGCCCCCGCAGTCACCCGCGGTGGAGGCGGCCGTCGACCGGGCCCACCACCAGTGGGGCCGGGTGCGCGACACCGTCCCGGCCCGCGAACTCGGCGCGGCCCTCGCCACGCTGCGCGGCCGCGTACCGGGGCGCCGTGAGGGCGCCCTGGACCATGTGCGGCGGGAGCTGAGCCGGTTGCAGACCCAGGGCTGAGCCGACCGGCACCCGCTGCGACAGGGCTCAGGCGGGTCCGGCCTTGGCCCGGGTGCGGCGGCCGCCGTCCAGGACGCCGTTGATGATCTCGGTGTGCCGGCCCTTGAGCGCCGCGACGGGTATCTCGATCTTCTGGTGCACCTCGTGCTCGCTCTGCCGTTCCTTCACGCTGTTCTTCTCGTGCCAGCGCAGGTTCTGCCCGCCGGCCTCGATGAACGGGATGTCGGGGACCGTCTGGAGCACGACGCGCCTGCCGGTGTTCGGATCGGGAAGCTCGATCCAGAAGTGGTCGGGCACGGCGAGCTTGCCCGTCATCTTGTAATTGCACACCACCCAGCCCGCCGGGGTCCCGTCGGCCACGCTCAGCCCGTTGTGTCTCACGAAGCCCTCCACCGCCCGCCGCATGAGCGGCAGGATGGCTCCTTCGTCGTGCTTCTCGTCCAGCCTGAGGGGGTCGTAGTTCATCCCGGCCGCCGTGATGGCGGACCGTAACTCGTCCAGCTCCTGCTTGACCGTGGGGGCGATCTGGCTGAGTGCGGCCGGCTCGCCCATGCTGGTCAGGTACTCCCAGTAGTCGCCGTGGGAGATCCCGCTGCCCGCGGAGGCGGCGCGGACCGCCCACTCCCAGCAGGCGGCTTCCTTCTGGTCCTTGGGCAGCTTGCGGCCCCTGCCGCCCTTGTAGGTGTCCTCGTGGCCGAGCGGCTCCGCGATCATGCTGACCGCCTCCGGGTTGATCTCACCCTGGTTGCTCTCGTCGCGGTCGCGCTTCGCCCGCTGCACGGTGGCCCCCTGCCGCGCGCCCGGATGTCCGGACCGGCGGAGGGACTCCGTGACGGCGTCGTTGCCGGCGCTCTCCTGCAGCCCGAGGAGCCGAGCCTCTCTCGGGTCCTGGGCGGGGCGGCGGACGGCTCGCCGCGGGTCGGTGGCCGACTGCCGTTCGTTCTCCCGGTCGTGGTGTGCCCGCACGCCGGCTCCTCTCTGCCCCGGGCCCCGTCCGGGCCTGACCCGCCTGTCTATCAGCGCGCGACCGCGGAGAGGAGCGGGGAACGGGCACGGCCCGTGGCCGCAGGGGCAGTATGTGTCGCCCCGTCGTTGCCCGGGCGCCGCTCAGCGGTCCACGGAGGCCAGCTCCTCCAGGTGCGGGGCGGATTCACCGACCGGTGCCGGTGCGGGGGAGCCGGACGGGTCCGCGGGGCCGGCGTTCGCGGCCAGCAGGAGGCAGGCCACGGCGGCGAGGGCGGCGGCGAGGGCTCTGGCGTAGCGTTCGGCGGTGCGGGTGCGTACGGGCACGGCTTCCTCTGCGGGATCCGGGGATCGTGTCAAGCACTGTTAAGCGCGCTTAATACGCGGTTTAACCTAGAGCCGTCCGAGTCGAACGGCAAGAGCCTCAAGGGGAGTTGGCAGTGGGGGACCGTGACGACCGAGAGGCCATCGGACGCCGGGTGCAACGACTGCGGGCCGAGCGCGGGATGACCCAGCGCCAGCTCGCCGAACCGGCGTACACACCCGCCTACATCTCCACCCTGGAGGCCGGCCGTGTCCGCCCCTCCGAAGAGGCGCTGCGGCACCTCGCCGAGCGGCTGGGCGTGGGCTACGAGGAGCTGGCCACCGGGCGCCCGGCACGGCTCGCCACGGATCTGCGGCTCAGGCTCACCGAGGCGCAGCGCGCCCTCGCCACCGAGGGCGCCGAACAGGCCGCCGGGCAGTACACCGCGCTGCTCGCCGAGGCCGAGACGCACGAGCTGCCCGAGGAACGCGCCGCCGCGCTGCTCGGGCTCGGCGAGTGCGCCCTGGAGACCGGGGAACTGGCGGTCGGACGGCAGTACTTCGAACGGGCCGAGCGGTGCCTCGCCGACGCCGGTGTCCCGCTGCCCGGCCGGGTGCCCGCCCTGCGCGGACGCGCCGTCGCGCACTACCTCGCCGGCGAACTGCGGTACGCCGTCTACCTCCTGGAGTCCACGCTCGACGAGCTGAACCGCGGCGGCCTGCACGACCCCGACGCGCTGCTGCTGCTCTACGCCAGCGCGATCGGCCCGTACATGGACATGGGCGCCCACGCGCGCGCCGCCCAGGCCGCCGAACTGGCGCTCTCCCTCGCCCCCGGCGCCGGCGACCCCGCGCTGGTCGCCCGGATGCACCGCTCGGTCGCCCGCACCCTGCTCGCCGAGGGCCGCCTGGCCGAGGCGGACGCGTCGCTCGCCAAGGCCGCCGAGCTGTACCGCACGCTGCAGCTGCGCACCGAGCTGGCCAACTGCCACTGGATGCGCGGGTACGTCTACGCCCAGAACGGCGAACTCCCGCGCGCCGAGGAGGAGATGCGCGAGGCGCTGAGCATGCTCTCCGCCACCCGTGCCGCCCTCTACAGCAGCCAGGTCGCCGTCGAGCTGGCCGACGTACTGCACCGGCGCGGCAAGTCCGAGGAGGCCGCGGAACTGCTGCACGGGGTGCTGGACGACCTCTCCTCCGAGCGCGGGGCGGTGCACGCCGCGGGCGCGCACCGGCTGCTCGGCATCATCGCCGAGGACGCCCGGGACACCGAGGCCGCGGAGGAGCACTACGTCCGGGCGCTGAGCCTGCTGGAGCGGGCGGGCGCGGCCGGTGACCTGGCCGACCTGTGCCGGCTCCTCGGTGACCTGCTGCGCCGCACCGGCCGTGTGGAGGCGGCCCTCGACGCGTACCGCACCGGCCTGGGGCACCGCACCGCGCCGGGCACGACGACGCTGGGACCGGCGCCCGCACAGCCGCCGCTGTAGTCGCGCCGGCCCCGACCGCCGTGTCCTGCCCGGCCGCCGGTTTCCGCCGGTCGGGCACGGGTAGTCGGCCCTCGGCCGCCGTGCGGGAAGGAAGTGGTGCGCATGTCGCCCACCGACGAGCCCTCGGCCGCCGAGCTGATCGCGGCGGAGGTGCGGGACACACCGCCGGCCGAGGTGCCGGGCCGGATGTGCGCGACGGCGGTACGGCTGCTGCCGGTGACCGGGGCGAGCGCGTCGCTGCGCGGCGAGGGCGTGCCGGTGCGGCTGTGTGCCAGCGGGGACCGCGCGTCGTACCTGGCGGAGATCCAGGCCACGCTCGGCACCGGCCCCTGTGTGACGGCCGTCGAGGAGGGTGTGCCGGTGCTCGCCTGCGACCTGACGTCCGCCGCGGACGCCGGGCGGTGGCCGTTCTTCGCCCAGCAGGCCACGGCGGTCGGCGTCCGCGCGGTCTACGCGCTGCCGCTGGGCACCGACGACGCGTGCCTGGGCACGCTCGACCTCTACCGGAACAGCCCCGGCGGCCTGAGCGCGCCGCAGTTGCGCACGGCACGGCTGGTGGCCGGGGTCATCACGGTGGCCCTGATGACCCTGCCGCGCCGGGAGGGGGCCTGGCTGGACGAGGTGGCCGGCGACCACGACGAGGTCTACCGGGCCGTCGGCATGATCATGGCCCAGCTGCGCATCGGCGCGGACGAGGCCCTGGCCCGGCTGCGCGCCGACGCCTTCGCCCGCGGCCGCACGGCTCAAGCCGTGGCCCGCGAGGTCCTGACCCACCGCAGACACTTCGGCCACGACCCGGACCCCGGCCCGTAGCCCGCCGCCCGCGCCCGCCCCTGCCGCGGGCCCGTGCAATGCGCTGCGCGCTCGGGCCGCCCGGGTGGCCTCGTCGGCTGGCCGCTGGCCGCTGGTCGTGGACCGTCGCCCGGCCGCCCAGCGGCCACGACCCGGACCCCGGCCCGTAGCCCGCCGCCCGCGCCGGCCCCTGCCGCGGGCTCGTGCAATGCGCTGCGCGCTCGGGCCGCCCGGGTGGCCTCGTCGGCTGGCCGCTGGCCGTGGACCCGGGGTCCGGCCGACCGCCGCCCGTCGACCACCGACCGCCGGGTCCGGACCCCGGCCCGTAGACCGCCGCCCACCCTCCCCCTGCACCCGCCCTACACCTGCACCCGCCCCTGTCGCCGGACCTCCGCCAAGCGCCGGGCGCCCGTTTCGCTGGCCGTCCATGTGGGGTCGTCGGACGGTTCGGTGAGGGTGCCGATGGTCAGGCTGGCGGCGTCGTCGCCCACGCGGACGGCGGCGAGGTCCACGGTGAGGACGGATTCCCCGGCGTTCAGAGTGACCCGGACGCCCTGCCGGGCCTCGCCCGCCTCCGGCAGCGGCATGGCGGTGACCCGGACGTCCCGGGTGGGGCCGTGGGCGGCGCGGGACGTGAAGTGTCCGCAGGTGTCCGGTAGGGCGCCGAGCCAGGCCAGCGTGCGGTCGAGGTCGGCGGCACGGTGCGAGGTGACGCGGTAGTGCAGCTGGGCCCCGCCGTCCGTGTCGTCCAAGGCAGCCGTGGCGCGCGGCGCGGTGCCGAAGAGGTCCTCGGTGTACAGGACGTCCAGCAGGCGACGGCAGTCCGGCCGCTCGGCGGTGGCCTTGAGCACCTCGTCCCGCCAGGTCGCGGCGCCCCGCGTCGGCTCCCACGCCTCCCCCAGGTCGGCCTCCGTGATCAGGGCCGCCCGCGCCTGACCCTCGGTGAGCACGGGCGGCACGGCGGCCGGCGTCAGCGCGGCCGGGGACCGCGGGGCCGTCGGTGCGGGCGTGGCGGGGTGCTCCGCCGTCCGCCCGCCACCGGCACAGGCGGCCGCCGTGAGCGCCAGGACCGCCGACAGCAGGGCGGCGAGCGGGGCACGGGCGGCGGGGGCGTGCTGCATCGGTGCCTCCTGGAGGGCCGGTGCGGCCGGCGCCGCTCCGGGCTCGGCCGCACCCCCAGGCCACCACCGTCCCCGCCCCGCCACCAGCGCGCGCGGCCATCCGGGTGAGGGACGGGGACGGTGCGCGGTTACAGCCCCAGCCAGACCGTCGTGTCCGGGCCCAGGCGGCCGCCGTCCAACGGGCTGCTGCTCAGCAGTACCTCACCGGCCGGGAGGTCGACCGTGGCACCGGTGAGGTTGGTGACGCAGCGCCAGCGGTCCGTGCGGTCGAACCGCAGGACCCCGGCCGGCACGTCGTCGGACCAGGTCAGCGACTCGCCGTCGAGCAGCTTGCGGCGCAGGCGCAGGGCCGTGCGGTACAGCTCCAGGGTCGAGTCCGCCACGCCGTCCTGGGCCTGGACCGAGTACGCCGAGAAGACCGGCGGCTGCGGCAGCCACGCCGCGCCCGCGCCGAAGCCGTACGACGGTCCCTCCGTCGTCCACGGCAGCGGCACCCGGCATCCGTCGCGGCCCTTGCGGACGTGTCCGGTCTGCTCCCAGATCGGGTCCTGGAGGACCTCGGTGGGCAGGTCGGCCACCTCGG
Organism: Streptomyces sp. NPDC058985; assembly: GCF_042740985.1. Lineage (NCBI taxonomy): Bacteria > Bacillati > Actinomycetota > Actinomycetes > Kitasatosporales > Streptomycetaceae > Streptomyces > Streptomyces sp. NPDC058985. Next base: position 36,790 of record NZ_JBHYJX010000056.1, read on the forward strand.
GCAGCCCCAGCTCCTCGCCCTGGTAGACGTACGCCGAACCGGGCAGCGCCAGCATCAGCAGCGTCGCCGCGCGGGCCCGGCGCAGGCCGGCGGCCGCGTCGACGGCCGGGGCGTGGCCGCCGGACAGCAGCCAGGCGTCGGTGTCGGTGCCCGGCGGCAGCACCAGGCGGGTGGCGTGGCGGACCACGTCGTGGTTGGAGAGCACCCAGGTCGCCGAGGCACCGGCGGCGTGTGCGTCGGCCAGCGAGCCGGTGATGATCGCGCGCAGCTGATCCGCGTCCCAGCCGCCCTGGAGGTACTCGAAGTTGAAGGCCTGGCCCAGTTCGTCCGGGCGGGCGTACAGCGCGCGCCGGGCGCCCGGGACCCACGCCTCGGCCACCGCCATCCGGGGCGGGGTGTAGGTGTCGAAGATCTTGCGCCAGTCGCGGTAGACCTCGTGGACGTCGTCGCGGTCGTAGAGCGGGTGAGTGCCCGGAGCGAACTCCGCGAGCGCCGCCTCGCCGCTCAGCTCGGGGGAGCCGAGGTCCCGCAGCGGCTCGGCCAGGTCCTTGACCAGGGCGTGCGCGACGTCGACGCGGAAGCCGTCGACGCCCCGGTCCGACCAGAACTTCAGCGTGGTGCGGAAGTCGGCGCGGACCTGCTCGTTCTCCCAGTTCAGGTCGGGCTGTTCGGGGGTGAACAGGTGCAGGTACCACTGCCCGTCCGGCACCCGCTTCCAGGCGCTGCCGCCGAAGACCGACTGCCAGTCGGTGGGTGGGAGTTCGCCCTGCGTGCCGCGGCCGTCGCGGAAGACGTAGCGGTCGCGGGCCGCGGAGCCGGGGCCCGCCTCCAGGGCCTCCAGGAACCACGCGTGCCGGTGCGAGGTGTGGTTGGGGACCAGGTCGACGATCACCTTGAGGCCCAGCCGGTGCGCCTCGGCGGCCATCGCGTCGAAGTCGTCCAGGGTGCCCAGGCGCGGGTCGACGTCGCGGTAGTCGTCGACGTCGTAGCCGCCGTCGGCGAGTTCGGAGGGGTAGAACGGGCTGAGCCACAGGGCGTCGACGCCCAGGGCGGCCAGGTGGGTCAGGCGCTGGGTGATGCCGCGCAGGTCACCGAGCCCGTCGCCGTCGGCGTCGGCGAAACTGCGGGGGTAGACCTGGTAGATGACGGCCTGCCGCCACCAGTTGGGGTCCTTGGACGACAGGTCGGGCTTGGCGGCGGTGCTGCGTACAGTCACGCGGTCTCCTTCGCGAGCGTGCGGGCGACACGAATAGATCTGTCCACATCACCCGAAAAGCGAACCCGCGTGCCCGCGACGCGCCGAGGGCTACGGAGTCCGGCGCTCGACCGCCGAGAGATACAGCTCCACGTAGCGGTCCACGTCCACGTCCAGGGCCACGTCCACCAGGGGCTGCTCCCGGGTCCCGTCGTGGAGTTCGGACTCGCCGGGGCGGACGCGGCGGTCGACGACGGTCTGCCCGCGGGCCGGCCCGGGGGCCAGGCAGACCTCGACGGGCAGCCGGTGCGTGGTCAGGCCCGCCGGGTCGAGCACCGCGCAGACCGCGCCCGCGTCGCCGAGGCCGCCGCCGGGGTCCGACGCGTCGGTGGCCGGGCCGCGGTGGGCGAGCAGCTCACCGGCGAGCCGGGTGCCGGGCTCACCGCTCGCGCGCAGGCGGCGCACGTCCGGGCCCGGGACGATCACCCGCTGGAAGACGTCGAGGCCGTACATCGTGATCGGCACCCGGGCGCCGAGCAGGATCGCGGCGGCCTCCGGGTCGTGCCAGACGTTGAACTCGGCGACCGGCGTCGCGTTCCCGGTGGCCACCGCGCCGCCCATGAACACGATCCGCTCGATGTTCCCGGTGACCTCCGGGTGGGTGCGCAGCAGCAGCGCGATGTTGGTCGCCGGCGCGGTGGGGATCAGGGTGACCGGGCGCGGGGAGGCGAGGATCTCCCGGCGCAGCAGGGTCACCGCGTCCACGTCGGCGGCGGTGCGGGTGGGCGCGGGCAGTCCGAGGTCGCCCATGCCGTCGTGGCCGTGCACGTGCCGCGCGGTGCGTACGCCCTCGATCAGCGGGCGCTCGGCGCCCCGGGCCACGGGGATGCCGGGGGCGCCGGCCTGCTCCAGCACGGTCAGGGTGTTCCGTACGACGCCCGCCACGTCGGTGTTCCCGGCCACGCAGGTGACCGCGCGCAGGTCGAGTCCGGGGTGGCGGACCGCAAGCAGCAGCGCGAGGGCGTCGTCGATGCCGGTGTCGCAGTCGATGATCACGGGGACGGGCTGCGGCTGGCCGGGGGCGGTCGTCACGGCGGGGGCTCCTTGGGCTGCGGGGGCCGGTCCCGGCGACCCTACGCGCGCCCGCTCGCGTCCCCGCGGGCCGGGCTGCTGGGCCGTGTCCGCGGGGCTGCTGGGCCGTGTCCACCGGGCCGCTCGGTCGTATCGGCCGGACCGCTACCGCCGTGTCCGCCCGGTGGCCCGTCCGCCGCCGGACCGCTGCCGCCGTGTCCGCCTGGTGGCCCGTCCGCCGCCGGACCGCTGCCGCCGTGTCCGCCTGGTGGCCCGTCCGCCGCCGGACCGCTCAGTGGTGCCCGGAGCCGCCGCTGCCGAAGGCTCCGCTGGAGCCGGGGAGCCAGCGCCGCCGTCGCTGGTCCTCGCCCCGGCGGCTGCCCGAGTGGTGCAGCTCGTAGGGCATGAGCCGTGGGCTGCCGTCCTGGTTCAGCGGGATCTCGTCGGGTTCCCGCATCTCCCGCTCCTCGCGGACGGCGCCGGTCTCCGGAAGGTGGGGCTGATCCTCGGCGCGCGGGCGGTCGGACTCCCGGTCCATGACCCGCATGCCGATCCGTACGGCGCCGATGAGCGCGCCGGCGACCACCAGCCCGAGGATGAAGGCCACTGTCACGTTGACCGCGTCGGGGGCGGCCAGCAGTTCATACGTTGCCGTACTCATGTTCCGATTATGTACCCCCAAATGGAATAAAGCGCCCGATATGTCCCCGCGCCCTCCTTGATCTCCGGGCATGGCGGTTCACGGCGCCCGCAGCGCGTCCACCGCGATCCGGGCCGCCGTGCCGATGACCGCGTCCGCGGCCGGGAGCGTGGCGGCGGTGTGGGCGGTGCGGGTGAAGACCGCGACGGCGTAGCGGCCCCCGTCGGGGTACTCGACGACGCCGACCTCGTTGCGCAGGGTCGGCAGGCTGCCGGTCTTGCCGGCCACGTGGACGTCGTCGAAGGGGAAGCCCGAGGCCAGGCGGTGCGGCCAGACCTGGAGGCCCATGATCCGGCGCATGGCGGCGCCGTACTCGGGCGGGCAGGCCTCGTCCCGCCAGAGGGCGGTGAGCAGCCGGGTCATGTCCCGGGGGGTGCTGCGGTTGGTGCGGGCGGGGTCCAGGGCGCGCAGCCGGGTGATGACATGCGGGTCGGCCAGGGCCTGGGCGCCGGCGGGCCCGGCGTCCTCCCGCATGGTGCCCAGCATCTCGCCGAAGCCGTACACGGCCCGCGTCCGGGTCAGGCCGAGCCGCTCGGTGGTCCGGTTGACGGCGTCCAGACCGACCCGGCGCAGCAGCAGGTCGGCGGCGGTGTTGTCGCTGACGGACATCATCCAGAACGCCGCGTCGCGCAGTGACAGCCGGACCGGGTCCAGCATCGCCGACAGGCCGGTGGGCCCCGGGGTGCGCCCGTCGGCCGGGCACTCGACCTGCTCGGTGAGGTCGAGCACCCCGGCCGCCGCCTGCTCGTGCAGCGTCACCAGCACGCACACCTTGTGGACACTCGCCGTGCACACCGCCTGGTCCGCACCGGCCTCCACCTGCGCACCGGAGTCCATGTCCACGGCGTGCAGCCACCCGGTGACCCCGGCCTCGGCGAAGGCGGCGCCCAGCCGGGCAGCGGTCGCGGTGTCGGTCACAGCCAGTACTCCGATGCCGGGCGAAGGTGCAGGGGCCGGGCGGGGGCCTCCGAGTGGGCGTCGGCCGTGGTGCGCAGGGCGTGGGTGGCCGCGGCCGTGAAGGCGCCGACGGCGGCGTCGCCGCGCCCCTTCGGCCAGGCCGCGGAGTGCCGCCAGGCGGGCGCGGCCCCGGCCAGCGGTCGCCAGACCAGGTCCTGGTCGCCGGGCGTCACCAGCCGGGTGTCGCGCGGGCACAGGGCGACGGCCCCGGACGACAGCACCAGGCCGCGTACGAAGCTGGCGCCCTGGCCGTGCCGTACGGCACCGGGCGTCCAGCCGCCCCGGGCACACGCGGTGAGCAGGTCGTCGTAGACCGCGGGGGCGTCGGCGCGCGGGAAGAGGACCAGGTCGTAGCCGGTCAGGGCGGCGAGCGGCACCTCCGCCCGGTCCGCCTGGGGTGCGCCGCGCGGCAGCAGGACGCCGAGGTCGCGGCGGAGCACCGGACCCAGCTCCAGGCCGGCCACGTCGCAGGGGTGGTGGATCAGGCCGACGTCCAGCTCGTGCGCGGCGAACCCGGCGAGCTGCTGGGCGGTGGACAGCTCGTGCAGCTCCAGCTCCAGCCCCGCGTGGCGGCGCCGGAAGTCCGCCAGCAGCGCGGCGACGGTCTCGCCGGAGATGTCGGGGGACAGGGCGGCGCGCAGCAGACCGGTCTCGCCGTCGCGGACCCGGCGCGCGGTGGCCCGCAGGGACTCGGCGCGGGCCAGCAGCTCACGGGCCTCGGCGAGCAGCAGCGTGCCCCCCTCGGTGATGGTCACCTGGCGGCTGGTGCGCTCGAAGAGCCGGACGCCCAACTCCTTCTCCAGCCGCTGGATGCGCTGCGACAGGGGCGGCTGGGCCATGCCCAGCCGGGTGGCGGCACGCCCGAAGTGTGACTCTTCTGCAACAGCCACGAAGCACTCCAGGTGCCGCACCAGGTCCACGAGCAGTAATCATATCGGGGATTGATCGATCCAACATCCATATCAATCTTGGACAGGGGCCCGGTGGGGTTGCTCTCCTCGGGACATGCGCTCCTTCCGCGACCTCGCACCCCGCCTCCGCCGGTGGCCCGGTGCGCTCGCCCTCGGCCTCGTGCTCCCCCTGGCCGGCTGCTCGGCCGACTCCTCCCGCCCGGACGCCGCGCCGCCGGCGAGCGGCGCGTCCGGCACCGGCGGTACGGCCACGGCGGCGCCGGAGGTGTCCGGGGAGCTGCGGGTGGACGGCGACACCCGCCGCTACCTCCTGCACCGGCCCGCCGCCGACGGCCGCAGGCCCCTCGTCATCGCCTTCCACGGCCGCGGTGAGAGCGCCGCGGACCTGCGGGAGAAGAGCGGGCTGCAACGGGCCGCCGAGGAGCGCGGCATGCTCGTCGCCTTCCCCGAGGGCCTCGACCGGGGCTGGGGCGCGGGCGCGAAGGCGACCGGGCAGCGTCCCGACCCCGGGCGCGACGTGCGGTTCACCGAGGCGCTGATCAAGCACCTGGTCGGCACCGAGCACGCCGACCCGCGGCGGGTCTACGTCGCCGGGTTCTCCAACGGCGGCTCGATGGCCCTGCGCATGGCCGCCGAACGCCCCGACCTGCTGGCGGGCGCGGCCTCGGTCTCCGGCCAGCTGGCCGCGGGCGACGGCGCGGTGAAGCCCACCGGCCCCGTCCCGGTCCTGGTCGTCTACGGCGCCGACGACCCCGTACGGCCCCTGGCCGGCCTGCCCTCCCCGCCGCCGGACCCCGAGGAACCGATCCTGCCGAGCCTGTCGGCACGGGACACCGCGGAGGCGTTCGCGGACGCCGGGGGCGCGGGCGATCCGGTCACGCGGGCGCGGAAGGGCTACGACGACACCGTCTGGCGGCCGGAGGACGGCCGGGGCGGCCCGGACGCCGGCACCGTGCGGCTCCTCGTCGTCCACGACGCCGGTCACACCTGGCCGGGGACGACCGTCGCCCCGCCCGAGGGCTTCGGCCCCGTCAGCAAGGACCTGGACGCCACCGGCACGATCCTCGACTTCTTCGCCGCCTCGGCCCGCTGACCCGCCGTCGCGCGCCGCGCCGCCCCCGGCCGCCGACCCGTTGCCGCCGCCGCACCGAACGCACCGAACGCACCGAGCCGCCGCACCGAACGCACCGATGCGATGCACCGGACGGCAGCCACGGCCCCCTTCCACCACCCCGCCACCCCACCGCCCGGCCCCTTCACCGCCAGGCCACCCGGTCACCCCGCCACCCCACCGCCCAGCCACCTCACCGCCAGGCCACCCGGCCACTCCACCGCCCCGAGAGACAGGGAACCTCCCATGCCCGACGCCCCCTACCTCCCCTCCCCCCGCCGCCGCGGCCCCCGCAACGGCGTGCGGGCCGTCGCCGCGGTGGCGGTCGTGCTCGCGGTCGCCGCGGGTGGCTCGTACGCCGCCGGGCTCGGACCCTTCGCGCGCGGCGACGACGGCCCGGACCCCGCCGCGATGGAACAGGCGCGCGCGTTCCTCGCCGACTGGTCCGCCGGGCGCCTGCCGGACGCGGCCGGCCGCACCACCAGACCCGGCCCGGCCGAGGAGGTGCTGCAGAGCTTCACCGCCGGGCTCGACATCGAGAAACCGAAGCTGACGGCGGCGGAGGACGCGAAGGAGGCCGAGGACGGCACCCTCGGCGTCCCGTTCACCGCCCGGATGCCGATCAGTGGCCTCGGCACCTGGACGTACGAGTCGGAACTGCCGCTGCGTGAACAGGAGGACGGCGCCTGGAAGGTGGACTGGCGGCTGTCCCTGGTGCACCCGCGGCTGAGCGACACGGAGAAATTCCGGCTGGAGCGCGCCGAGACCACCCCGCCGAAGGTCACCGACCGCGAGGGGACCTCCCTCAACGGCGCGCGGTACCCGTCCCTGGCACCGCTCCTGGGCCGGCTCGCCGGCGACTCGGGCGGTGGTGGTCCGCGCGGCGCGGTCGAGCTGGTCGACCGGGCCAGTGGCGAGACCGTGCGCACCGAGGCGTCCTTCGGCAAGAAGCCCGACCCGGCGACGGCGGACCGGCCCGTGCGCACCACCCTGGACGCCACCTGGCAGTCCGCCGCCGAGCAGGCCCTCGCGAAGGCCGACGGCAAGAACGCCGCGCTCGTCGCCCTGCGCGTCGACAACGGCGAGGTCCTGGCCTTCGCCAACTCGCCCTCCAGCGGTTTCAACCGCGCCGCCTCCGGCACCTACGCGCCCGGCTCCACCTGGAAGATCGTCACCAGCAGTGCCCTGCTGCTCAAGGGCGCGGTCGCCCCCGACGACGTCGTGGACTGTCCCAAGTACCTGACGGTCGGCAAGGAGTTCCACAACGTCGAGACGTCGGAGCACCCGGGCGCCACCTTCCGCAAGGACTTCATGGAGTCGTGCAACACGGCCTTCATCAGCCTGCGCGGCAAGCTCGACGAGGGGGAGCTGGGCCAGGTCGCCCGCACCTACTTCGGCGTCGGCCAGGAGTGGCACGTGGGCATCCCGACGTACGACGGCTCGGTGCCGGTGCCCAAGGACGAGACCGAGAAGGCCGCGTCGATGATCGGGCAGGGCCGGATCCAGGCCAACCCCCTGATCATGGCGTCGGTGACGGCGACCGCGGTCTCGGGCGAGTTCCACCAGCCGTCCGTCACCGCGGGCAACGAGAACGGCACTCGCACCGAACCGCTCCCCCGCGAGGTCGTCACCCAGCTGCGGGGGCTGATGCGGGACACCGTCACCGACGGCACCGCGCGCGTCCTGGCCGACCTGCCCGGCGAGGTCGGCGCGAAGACCGGCACCGCCGAGGTCTCCGACGACCAGGACAACAACGGCTGGCTCGTCGCCCACCGCGGCAACGTGGCCGTCGCCGTGGTCGTCGAGGAGGGCGTCACCGGCGGCGGCTCGGCGGGCCCGGTCGTCCACAGCCTGCTGTCCGCCGTACCGGAGGACCCGTCCTGACGCTCGCGGTCGGCGATAGCATCGGCACCGACAGCGCGGGGAGTACTCCCCGGTTCGTACGATCCGGAGGGTGGGGATGACCGTCGGCGCAGGCGAGGGAGCGCCCCGGCAGCGACGCGACGCGCGACGCAACCGGGAGCTTCTGCTGGAGGCGGCCCATGAGGTGTTCACCGAGCAGGGGCTTGACGCGCCGCTGGACGTGATCGCGCGCCGGGCGGGGGTCGGCAACGCGACGCTCTACCGCCACTTCCCCACCCGCGCCGCGCTGGTGGACGCCGTGTTCCGGGACTCGCTGACCGGCACGGTGGAGGCGGGTGAGCGGGCCCGGCGGGCGCCGGACGCGTGGGCGGGTTTCATTGGCTATCTGGACGTCGTCTTCGCGGCGCTGGCCGCCGACCGCGGCTCCAACGACCTGATGACCACGCGGCTGCGGGGCGTGGACAGTCTGGAGGCCGTGCACGAGCACAACCGCCGGACCGTGGACGCGCTGCTGGTCCGCTGCCGGGACGAGGACACCGTGCGGGCCGACGTCACCACCGAGGACGTCCTGTTCGGGCTGGCGGCGCTGGGCCGCGCGGTCCCGGCGCTGACCGCCGCGACCGCGCCGGACGCCTGGCGCCGCCCGCTCGCCCTGTTCCTCGCCGGTCTGCGGACAGGGCCGGCTTCACCGCCCCTGCCGGCGCCCGCGCTCACCGCCGCGGACCTCGGCGAGGTCCTGCGCGAGCTGGGCCCGCACCGCACCCGCGTGGGCGGCCGCGACGGCGGGTGACAGGGCGCGTGAGACCTCAGAGATCGAACTCGTGCGGCGGCAGGTCCAGCGCGTAGCACGCCTCCCGCACCACGGCCCGCTCGTCCTTGTCGAAGTCCCCGTCGGCGCCGCCGATCACGATGCCGATCTGCACCACGGCACGTGCCTCGGCGGGCTTCTTCTTCGCCTTGGCGATCTCCTGGAGGATGCCGACCTTGCCGAAGGCGAAGTCGGCGGTCAGCTTGTCCAGGTTCTCCTCGAAGCGGCGGCGCAGGTCGTCGGCGGGGAAGTTCTGCAGTACTTCGTTGGCCGAGATCAGCTGGGCGACCCGCTGCCGCTCCGCCGGGTCGACGGTGCCGTCGGCCGCGGCGACCAGTGCGCACATCGCCATGCTCGCGTCGCGGAAGGCGCCGCTCTTGAGGTCGTTCTTCTTCGCCACGAGCTGCGTCTGCATCTGCGACGCGGACTCCTTGAAGCGGTCCCACAGGGCCATGAGAACTCCGTACGGGTCGGGAGAGTCTTGTATCTACACTCGTGTAGAAGTTATCAGGAGTCGGAACAACGGGGTCCGGCGCACCGTTCTCTACAGGCGAGTAGAGGCGGGTTGCGCGAGCACTCCCCTTCTCTTTGCAGGTCCTTTACCATGTGAGGGAAAACCTCGGGCGCCGGCTGGTACCGGCGCCCGCCGACCCCGTTAAGGAGTCCCGTTCCGTAATGGAGCCTCCCAGTACCGGCCGTGCCACGGCCGGCCCGCCAGTGCCCCCGTATGCGCGTGAGGGAAGCGGGGTGGCACGGTGACCGAGGTCCTGCTGCTCCTGCTGGCCCTCCTGCTCACCCTGGCCTGCGCGCTCTTCGTCGCGGCCGAGTTCTCCCTCACCACCGTCGAGCGCGGTGACCTGGAGCATGCCGCCGAGTCCGGCGAGCGCGGTGCCGAGGGAGCCCTGAAGGCCGTACGTTCCCTGACCCTCCAGCTCTCCGGCGCCCAGCTCGGCATCACGGTGACCTCGCTGGTCATCGGCATGCTGGCCGAGCCGTCGATCGCGGTGCTGCTGCGCGGCCCGCTGACGGCGATCGGCCTGGGCGCCGCCGCCTCGACGGTGGCGACGCTGCTCGGTGTGGTGCTCTCCACCGTCGTCCTGATGGTCGTCGGCGAGCTGGTCCCCAAGAACTGGGCGATCTCCCGCCCGATGGCCGTCGCGAAGGTCGTCGCGGGTCCGCAGCGCGGCTTCACCACCGCCTTCGGCCCGTTCATCCGGCACCTGAACGACACGGCGAACCGTTTCGTACGCCGCTTCGGCCTGGAACCGGCCGAGGAGCTGGCGTCCGCCCGCAGCGCCGAGGAACTGGTCGCCCTCGCCCAGCACTCGGCCGCCGAGGGCACCCTGGAGGCGGACTCGGCCGAGCTGTTCGTCCGCACCCTGCACCTGAGCGAGTTGACCGCGGAGAACGTCATGACCCCGCGCGTGGACGTCAAGGCCTTGGAGGCCCACGCCACCGCGGCCGACGCCGCGAACCTCTCGCACGCCACCGGCCTGTCCCGTTTCCCGGTCTACCGGGACAGCCTGGACGAGGTCATCGGCACCGTGCACATCCGCGACGTACTGGCCCTGGAGCCGGAGCGCCGGGCGGTCACCCCCGTCACCGAGCTGGCCGCCGCGCCGCTCCTGGTGCCGGACAGCCTGCCCGCCGACCGCCTCCTGGAGCGCATGCGCCGGGCCCGCACCATGGCCGTCGTCATCGACGAGTACGGCGGTACGGCGGGCGTGGCCACCGTCGAGGACATCGTCGAAGAGGTCGTCGGCGAGGTGCGCGACGAGCACGACCCGGTCGAGATACCGGACCTGCTGCCCGCCCCCGCGCGGGCGGACGGCCGGGCGGCCTGGGAGGCCGACGGCTCGCTGCGCCTGGACCACCTGCGGCGCATCGGCCTGACCGCGCCGGAGGGTCCGTACGAGACCCTGGCCGGTCTGGTCGCCACCCACCTCGCGCGCATCCCCGTCAAGGGCGACGTCGTCGACCTGGACGGCTGGCACCTCGACGTCCTCGACGTCGACCACCACCGCGCGGACCGCCTCCGCGTCACCGCGCCCGCGCCCCTGGTGGGCGGGCAGCCGGAGCACGAGCAGCGGGAGATGGCCCGATGACCGCCGTACAGCTCTTCATCGGCGCGCTGACGCTGCTGACCAACGCGTTCTTCGTGGGCGCCGAGTTCGCCCTGATCTCGGTGCGCCGCAGCCAGATCGAGCCGCGCGCGAAGGCGGGCGACAAGCGCGCCCGGATGACCCTGTGGGGCCTGGAGCACATCTCCCAGATGATGGCCACGGCCCAGCTCGGCATCACCGTCTCCTCGCTGGTGCTCGGCGCGGTCGCGGAGCCGGCCATCGCGCACCTGATGGAGCCGGTGTTCGAGGCGGTCCACATGCCGCACGCGCTGGTCCACCCCGTCGCCTTCGCGATCGCCCTGACCCTCGCCACGTATCTGCACATGCTGATCGGCGAGATGATCCCGAAGAACATCGCGCTGGCCGCCCCGGCGACCACCGCCCTGTTCCTCGGTCCCGCGCTGGTCGCCCTCACCCGGGCCCTGAAGCCGTTCGTCTTCGGCATCAACGCCTTCGCCAACGCCCTGCTCAAGCTGCTCAGGGTGGAGCCGAAGGACGAGGTCGAGGCCGTCTTCACGGACGACCAGCTGGCCCGCATGGTGGTCGACGCCAGCGAGGCCGGGCTGCTCACCCCGGCCGACGGCGAGCGCCTGCGCGACGCACTGGAGCTGGGCACCCGCCCGGTCGGCGAGATCCTGGTCCCGTCGCAGAAGATGCGCACGGTCCCCCACACGGTCACCCCGGCCGAGCTGGAACGCATGGCCGCCGAGGCGGGCTACTCCCGCTTCCCGGTCACCGGCCCCGGCGGTACGGTCCTGGGCTACCTGCACATCAAGGACACCTTGGGCCTCACCGACCGCGACCGCCCGTTCCCGCGCTCGGCCCTGCACCGCGTCACCCGCGTCCGCATCGACACCCCGCTCGACGACACCCTCACCGCCCTGCGCACCGAGGACAGCCACCTCGCCGCGGTCACCGGCGAGACGGGCGCCGTCCTGGGCTTCGTGACGATGGAGGACGTCCTGACGGAGCTGGTCGGACCGGCACCGGTGGGATCCTGACCCGCCGGGCAGCCTGACCGCGCGGGAACCTGACCCGCGCGGTCGGCCGGTCCGGACACGGCCGCGTCCGCACCACCACGCCTCCCCGGCGACATCGCCGGGGAGGCGGTCGTGTCCTTCCCGCCCGCTCACCACCCGGTCGCGACCAGGTGGTTGACGAGCAGCGCCAGGACCGCCTGCGCCGCCAGCCACGCGCGCGGGCGCGGGAGGAACGCACAGGCGGGCAGGAGCCACTGGACGAAGGGGAGCCAGATGCGTTCCGTCTCCGCCTTGCTCATGCCGGACAGGTCGGCGACCAGCAGGGCGAGCAGGCCGGCCGCCACGAGGAACGCGAGGCGGAGGTCCTCCGCCGGCGCGTCCCCCTCGCCCCGCCGCCGGATCAGCACGACACCCGCCCGCCGCAGCCCCGCCACCGTGGCCAGGCCCGCGATGAGGACCGTGCAGGCGAGGTTGGCCCACACCCAGTACGCGTAGGGGCGGACGCCGGCCGCGCCCTCGTAGTACCGCTCGACGAGCAGGTGGTACGCCTCCCACCAGTCGAAGCCGATCACGGTGAAGGCGACCGGCACCACCGCCATGCCCGCCAGCAGCGGCACGAACAGCAGCGGGCGCTCGCGCACCCCGCGCCGCCCGAGCACCAGCACCGCCGCCCCGGTCACGGCGAAGAGCGTGAGACCGTACGACAGGTAGCAGGTCAGCCCGAAGAGGAGCCCCGCGCCCGCCGCCCACCACAGGGAGCGTCCGGTGACCGTGAGGGCCAGCAGCGCCACGGCCCACGCGGCGACCGCCGCGAAGTAGCCGTCGGCGGACGTGCCCATCCACACCGCGGCCGGTGCCAGCACCAGGAAGGGCGCCGCCCGCCGGGCGAGCCGCTCCCCGGCCAGGGCCCGCACCGTCACCAGGACGGCCACGCACGCCGTCGCGCCCACGGTGATCGTCCACGTCCCGGCCCAGCCCCCGCCACCCAGCCCGATCCGGTCGAGCAGCACGTAGGTGAGCGTGGCGCCCGGCGGGTGACCGGCCACGTGGGCGGGCCAGTTGTCGGGGGAGTGCAGCAGGATGTGCCCGTTGAAGTCGCGCAGGGTCGCCGGGATGTCGCGCCAGCGGTCGATGACCCACAGGTACTCCTGGCTGGTGGTGAGCCGCCCGGCGACGCCCCGCTCCCAGCCGTCGATCAGGGCCAGCGACCAGGTCCACGCCATCGCCGCGCCCCACGCCGCGGGGAGCAGCGCGCGCCACCGCAGCCGGGCGGCGACGGCCGGCCCGTACGCCACGGTCGCCGCGGCCACCAGGACGGCCGCCGGGGTGCCGGGGCCCAGGTGCGGGTCCCAGCGGCCCAGCAACGGTGGAAAGCCGACGATCAGGTCGTCGTAGGTGTACACGTGGCGGCCGACCAGGATGGCGGCCGCCACGAGCAGCACGGCCGCCGCGGCGGCGTACAGGTCGCGGGGGACGGAGCGGAGGCGGGTCACACCGGCACCGTAGGGCGGAAGATCGCCGGCCGGACGGCGCACACGGCGGACGTCAGCGTTTCGTCATGGGTCGTGGACCCCTTTCGGGGCCTCCCGCTGCCTACGGTCGGGACATGCGAGACCTCGCCACACGGCTTCCCACCTCCCCGGGCTTCTGGCGCAGCCCCCTGCGCGGCCCCCGGTTCACGTCCGTGCTCGGCATCGTGCTGCTCGTCGGCATCACCGTGCTGTTCGTG
>NZ_JBHYJX010000057.1:0-49384 GCF_042740985.1 Streptomyces sp. NPDC058985
TACCGCGACGGTCCGTGGGGCACAGGTAGCGCTCGAGCAGCCCGCGGTCCTCGAGCCGGGTGACCAGGCGGGTCGTCGCGCTCTGGCTGAGCACGTCGAGCAGGGAGTACTCGCGCACGCTCAGGTCGTGCCCGGCCTGCAGCGCGCGCTCGATGTGGGCCTCGATCCTCCCGTGCAGCAGGGAGAGTGCGCACCAGCCCTGGGAGAGGGCGGTGAGCGCGGGGTCCGTCGCTGTCATGTGGTTCCTCCGTCCCGGAGCGGCTGAGACCAGGGTAGACCAGGGGTGCAATAGCCTGCGGTTGCATTTAACCCGCGTCTGCAACTATTGTGAACGCACGCAAAGCGCTCCTGCAATCTTCTGGGAAGGTGTACCCCTCCATGCCTCTCGCGCTTCTGGCCCTCGCGATCGGGGCCTTCGGTATCGGGACCACCGAATTCGTGATCATGGGCTTGCTGCCCGAGGTCGCGAGCGACTACGGGGTCTCCATCCCCACCGCCGGCTTCCTGGTGACCGGATACGCGCTCGGCGTGATGTTCGGCGCCCCGCTGATGACCGTCCTCGGCACCAAGGTCCCGCGCAAGCGGATGCTGATGCTGCTGATGGGTCTGTTCATCATCGGCAACCTGCTCTCCGCCCTCGCCCCCGCCTTCTCCGTCATGCTGATCGGCCGCGTGGTCGCGTCCCTCGCCCACGGCGCCTTCTTCGGCATCGGCTCGGTCGTCGCGGCCGACCTGGTCGCCCCGCACAAGAGGGCCGGTGCCATCGCGATGATGTTCACCGGTCTGACCGTCGCCAATGTCGTCGGCGTCCCGCTCGGCACGCTCATCGGGCAGTCCGCCGGCTGGCGCGTCACCTTCGCCGTCGTCGCCGCCCTCGGCGTCGTGGGTCTGGCCGGTGTCGCCAAGCTGGTCCCCGACGTGCCCAAGCCCGAGGGGGTGCGGCTGCGGCACGAAGTGGCCGCGTTCAAGAACGTCCAGGTCCTGCTGGCGATGGCCATGACCGTCCTCGGCTTCGGCGGCGTCTTCGCGGCGATCACCTACATCGCGCCGATGATGACCCACGTCGCGGGATTCGCTGACGGCTCCGTCACCTGGCTGCTGGTCCTCTTCGGCCTCGGCATGGTCGGCGGCAACCTCGTCGGCGGCAAGTTCGCCGACCGCGCCCTGATGCCGATGCTGTACATCTCCCTGGGCGCCCTGGCCGTCGTGCTGGCCCTCTTCACCCTCACCGCACACGACAGGATCGCGTCGGCCGTGACCGTCTTCCTCATCGGCGCCCTGGGCTTCGCCACCGTGCCGCCGCTGCAGAAGCGTGTCCTGGACCACGCGCACGGCGCCCCGACGCTGGCCTCGGCCGTGAACATCGGCGCCTTCAACCTCGGCAACGCGCTCTCCGCCTGGCTCGGGGGTGTGGTCATCGCCGCCGGCTTCGGCTACACCGCCCCGAACTGGGTCGGTGCCGTGCTGGCCGGCGCCGCCCTGCTCCTCGCCGTCCTCTCGGCCGCGCTCGAACGTCGCGAGAGCGCGCCTGCCGCGGTCGTCGCGGGCTCCACGGCCGCGGAGCAGCGCACCGCGGCCGTTCACCACTGACCGACCCGGGCCGCGGGGGGCGGGGCCAGGGCCGTCCCCGCTCCCCGCGGCTCACTCCGCCCCGGCGCTCACCGAAGCACCGCACCAGGCGCCACAGCGCACCCCCGGCGCATTCCCGCGCCGGCGGTGCCGCCGCGCCACCCACCACCGCCCCCACCGGGCACGGACCAAGGAGAAACCTCATGAGCACCACCGCTGTCACCCCGCTGACGATCGAGGACGCCGAATCCCTCGTCACCGCCGCCCACCGCGCCGCCGAGGCCGCCGGGGTGACCGTCAGCGTCACCGTCCTCGACGCGGGCGGCCACCTGCTCGCCTTCCGGCGCGACGACCGTGCCGTCCTGATCTCCGGCGAGACCAGCACCCGCAAGGCCTACACCGCGCTCCAGCTGAACGCCCCCACCGCCGACCTCGTCGCCGCCGTTCAGCCCGGAGGGCTCTTCCACACCCTGCCCACGGCACTCGACCGGCCCCTGCTGTTCATCGCGGGCGGCGTGCCCGTGCACCGCGAGGGCCGGCTGATCGGCGCGATCGGAGTGGGCGGTGGCGCACCCGACCAGGACCACGGCTTCGCCTCCGCTGCCGTGAAGGCCCTCGCCTGACGGCAGGCGGCCAGGTCGCCCCGGTCAGCCCGCCGCCACCGTCAGCGGCGCGAACCGCCGGTTCCAGTCGCCGGGCAGCTCGGTGATGCCGTACGTCATCACGGCGTTCGGGGCGACCACCGCCAGGCCGCGCTCCCGCACCCAGGCCAGCAACTCCTCGTGGCGCACGTCGATGTCCGTGCGCAGTGGGCGGTCGGTGCGGGCGGCCAGGGAAGCGATCAGCGCCTTCGCCGTCTCGGTGTCCCGGGCGATCAGCGGGCCCACGACGTGCGTGTCCATGTTCGGCCAGGCCGCGGCGTACCCGGTGATCCGGCCGTCTTCCTCGGCGACCCGCAGCTGGTCCGCGAAGGCGGGCAGGCGCGTGATGACAGGGGTGCGGTCGGCGCCGAACACCTCCTCGTCGAGCCGGACGATCGTGGTGAGGTCCTCGGCCGTGGCCGCCCGCGTGGCGATCCCGGGCTCCGGCCCCACCGGGGTGAAGCGCCCGCGGACCATCTCCGCCCGGCCGGTGACCTTGAACCCGAGCTCCTCGTAGAGCGGCCGGCCGTACGGGGTCGCGTGCAGGGTCAGCGGGGTGGTGCCCAGTTCGGAGACGACATGGCGCATCAGCCTGCGGCCGACGCCCCGGCGGGCGTGGCGCTCGGCCACCAGCACCATGCCGATGGCGGCCAGGGAGGGCCGGCCGTGCGGGCCGTACTGCGTCACGGTGCAGGCGGCGACGAGGCCGCCGGCGGGATCGTCGATGCCGTACCCCGTCCCGGCGGTGAGGAGGAACCCCCACTTGTGCTCCTCGCGCGGCCACCCCCGGTCCTCGGACAGGTCGGCGCAGGCGGTGAGATCGCGCAGCGTCAGACGGCGGATCGGAGCGGAGGCGGGGGAAGGTGTCGGCACGCAGGTCAGGCTGTACGACAGCGGCCTCCCGCGTCCACCCGTTTCCGGGGGAACGGGCAAGCTTTTGGCCATGTCGTGCCTGAGCGGCTCAGCCGAGATCGGGGGCGTGCAGAGCCCGCACCCCTTCGATGTTGCCGTCCAGATAGTGCCGCAGCGACAGTGGCACCAGGTGGACCGAGGCGATCCCGACCCGGGTGAACGGCACCCGGACGATCTCGTACTCGCCGGCGGGCTCGTCGACCTCCGGGCCGTGCCGCAGGGCCGGGTCCATGGACCCCAGACGGCAGACGAAGAAGTGCTGCACCTTCACGCCGGTCGCGCCGCCGTCCTCGCCGATGTGCTCCACCGTGTCCACGAAGCAGGGGACGACATCGGTGATCTTGGCGCCGAGTTCCTCGTACACCTCGCGGTGCAGTGCGTCCACCACGGTGGCGTCCTCGGGCTCGACCCCGCCCCCGGGCGTGACCCAGTAGGGATCGACCCCGGGCTTGGTGCGCTTGATCAGGATCAAGTGCTCGCGGTCCAGGAGAACGGCGCGAGCGGTGCGCTTGACCACGGGTCGGACGGTCATGGGAGAAATGTGGCCCGGTTGGTTCCACGTGAAACATGGCCACGCACCCGCAGCTCGCGAGCCCGTCGGCTCAGTTCCAGCCGGCCGCCGCGCGCAGCAGCCACTCATGGGCCCGGGCGATGTGCGGCATCGCCAACGTGCCGGTCCGCACCACCAGGAAGTACGTCCGCAGCGGCGGTACCGCCGGGTCGTGCAGGGCGACCACGTCGCCGCGCTCCAGCGCCGGTGCGCACAGATAGCGGGGCAGTACGGCGAGACCCGCGCCGGCGACCGTGCAGGCGAGAACCGCACGCAGGTCGGGGGCGACGATCGTGCCGGGGGCTGCCGGGCGGGCGTCGAAGACGGAAGCCCAGTAGCGGGCGACGAAGGGCAGCGACTCGTGCACCTCGACCACGGGTACACGCTCCAGCGCGGGCGCGTCGGTGCTGTGGGGCTTGTCGATGCCCGCTCGCTCCGCCCAGCCCGGCGCGGCGACCAGGACGTGTTCCTCGTCGCAGAGCGGAGTCGCCGTGAGCAGCACTCCCCGGGGACGTGCCGTGCTGATGGCCAGATCATGATGTCCGGCGGACAGCCCCTCCAAGGTCTCCTCCGCGTTCCCGAACGAGGCGCGCAGCGCGAAGCCCTGTCCGTCCTCACCGGTGAGCTCGGTGAGGACGGGCAGCGCCCGCTCGGCGGTGAACTCGGGCGGCCCGGCGAGATGCAGGGTCCGCAGGGAGGAGTCGTCCTGGACGCCGGTCTCGGCGATCTCCACGAGGGCGTCGAGATGAGGTGCGGCCTTGTGCGCGAGTTCGTCGCCGATGGTCGTCGGGGTCACGCCGCGGGCCTGGCGCAGGAACAGCGGGCGGCCCAGCTGGCGCTCCAGCGTGCGGATCTGCGAGGTCACAGCGGGCTGTGAGAGGCCGAGCAGGGCTGCCGCGCGCGTGAAGGAACCGGCCCGGTGGACGGTGACGAAGGTGCGCAGCAAGGCCAGATCCACGGAATGCCCCCTCTTGCGAACGTCCGGCCCCCGGCGTGGCCAAATATAAATATGTCGATAGGTCGCTGTCGCTACTGTGATTGGACACTGACACAGAGTCAACTAGCCTTGGTCGCGCGGTTCTTCGCGCGCGGAACCGGAGGACGGTCCGAGCCACGAGGGGGGAGGCTCGGACCGTCCGCTGTACGGCCGTCGTACCGCGGTTCAGTCCGCCGTCTCGTCCAGTGCGCGCAGCAGATCGGCCACCAGGTCCTCGGGGTCCTCCGCGCCGACCGAGAGCCGCACGAAGCCCTCCGGCACCGCGTCGCCGCCCCAGCGCCCGCGCCGCTCGGCCGTGGACCGCACGCCGCCGAAGCTCGTCGCACCCTCCACCAGCCGCAGCGCGTCGAGAAAACGATCGGCACGCGCGCGCGTGGCCAGCGTGAAGGAGACGACGCACCCGTAGCGCAGCATCTGCTGCGAGGCGATCTTGTGCGAGGGGTCGTCGGCCAGCCCCGGGTACCGCAGACCGGTGACCTCGGGCCGCGCCCGGAGCGCTTCGGCGACCCTGAGCGCGGTGGCGTTCTGCCGGTCGACCCGCAGCTGGAGGGTGGCGATCGAACGGTGCGCCAGCCAGGCCTCCATGGGGCCGGGGATCGCGCCGACGATCTTGCGCCAGCGCCGTACGGCGGTCATCGCCTCGGCGTCGCGGCCGGCGACGTACCCGAGGAGGACGTCTCCGTGGCCGGTGAGCTGCTTGGTGACGCTCGCGACGGAGAAGTCGGCGCCGAGCTCCAGCGGGCGCTGTCCGAGCGGTGTGGCGAGGGTGTTGTCGACGGCGACCAGGGCGCCGCGTGTGTGGGCCGCCTCGACGAGCCGTCGTACGTCGCACACGTCGAGACCGGGGTTGGACGGCGTCTCGATCCACAGCAGCTTCGCCCCGTCCAGGACGTCGAGCTGGGCGTCCCCGCCGGTCGGCGCGGTACGCACCTCGATGCCGTACGCCTCCAGCTGGGCACGGACCAGCGGCAGCACCTGGTAGCCGTCGCTGGGCAGGACGACCACATCCCCGGCCCGCAGCTGCGAGAAGAGCACCGAGGAGATCGCGGCCATGCCGGAGGCGAACACGAGCGTCTCGACGCCGTCCCGCCCGGGAGACTCCAGCTCGCCGATGGCCCGTTCCAGATGCGTCCAGGTCGGGTTCTCGTCGCGGCCGTAGGTGTACGGGCCGGTCGGCTCGCCGGGCAGATGGAAGTGGGCGGCGAACACGGGACCGGGCAGGGTCGGCTCGTGTTTGACGGGTTCGGGCAGCCCGGCCCGCACCGCGCGCGTGCCGTCGCCGGTGCCGGTGGGCACCCCCGGCCCGTGCCCGCCGTGCTCGTCGTTCGTAGCGGAATCACTCATGCCGCCCGTCCCTCCACTTGCTCGCGTACCGCGGCGAGCAGTCCTCCGCTCGCCGCCTCCACCATCTCAAGGCACTCCTCGAAGCCGTCCGTGCCCCCGTAGTACGGATCCGGAACGTCCAGGTCACCGTCGTCGGCGGCGGGATCGTAGGAGCGCAGCAGGCGCACCTTGGCCGCGTCCTCCTCCGTGGGAGCCAGCCGGCGCAGGGCCCGCAGATGGCCGGCGTCGAGGGCGATCACGAGGTCGAGGCGGGAGAACCAGGACTGCTGGAACTGCCGGGCGGTGTGGCCGAGGTCGTACCCGTGCTCCGCCAGGACGGCGACGGTGCGCGGGTCGGCCCCGTCGCCCTCGTGCCAGCCGCCGGTGCCGGCGCTGTCGACCGTCACCAGGGCGTCGAGCCCGGCGTCTTCCACGCGCGCGTGGAAGACGGCCTCGGCCATCGGGGAACGGCAGATGTTGCCCGTGCACACGAAGCAGACGCGGTAGGTCATCGCGACCGGTCCCCGTCGGGCAGGAACGCGTTGAGGGCCCACGACACGATCGAGATGATCAGTCCGCCCAGGACGGCGGTCCAGAAGCCGTCGACGTGGAAACTCACGTCGAGCTTGTCGGCCACCCATGAGGTGAGCAGCAGCATGAGCGCGTTGACGACCAGCGTGAACAGACCGAGGGTCAGGATGAACAGAGGGAAGGTGAGCACCTGCACGATCGGCTTCACCAGCATGTTCACCAGGCCGAACACCAGCGCCACCACGATCAGCGTGACGGCCTTCTCACCCGTGCTGCCCCCAGTCAGGGTGATCTTGTCGAGCAGCCACACGGCGACCGCGAGGGCGCCGGCGTTGGCGATCGTCTTGACTAGGAAATTCTTCATGTGTCTGATCGTGGCAGACGCGATCGGAAGCGAAACGGTGAGGCAGGGGCGGACGAGGCGATGAAGGCATTCCGGCTGGACGAACTGGAGGCGGAGCGCGCCGCCAACGACGGTGCCTACCTGCAGTTCCTGCGTGAGCGGAACATGTCGGTCGGCCTGTACGCCCTCGACGCGGGCACGTCCGATCCACAGAACCCGCACGCGCAGGACGAGGTGTACTTCGTGGTGAGCGGGCGGGCAGCGATCACCGTGGGGATGGAGACCACCCAGGTCGCGCGCGGCAGCGTGGTCTACGTTCCGGCCGGGGTCGCCCACAAGTTCCACCACATCAGTGAGGATCTGCGGGTTCTCGTGGTGTTCTCTCCGCCGGAGAGCTGAGTCCCCACCCAGGGGTTCCCTAGGGGAACGGTCAGGGGGAGACAAGGGATGCGTGCGCCCTGCGCGCGCCTTCGCGGCCCTAGCATCGGGTGCAGGACATCAGAGCATTCCCGGCGGGAGACCGGGCCCACGCGGGGCCCGGTCCTCGAAAGGGTGGAAGGTAAGGACGAGGGCCATGCGAGAGATCTTCACGGGACTGCCGTGGTGGGTGAAGTGGATCGCGGTGCCGGTCATCGCCCTGGTCGTGTTCGGCGGGCTCATCGCCAGCGTGGTCGGGTTCGTGATCGGACTGCTGTTCAAGCTGCTGGTCTTCGTCGCGCTCGTCGGCGGACTGATCTACGTCGTGCGCAAGTTCATGTCGAGTTCGTCCTCGCGCAGCGACTGGTGAGAGCCGTGGGACGCGGGTGGCGGTAACGGGAACCACCGGTTCCCTCGGGCGAGGGAAGTTTCCCGGACGGGCCGTCGGCGGGCGGTGACCGGCGATTAGAGTCCGGAACTCCACGCGGGGGCGACCTCGCGAACGGCGCCCACCCCCACCCGTGTTCCCCGCACGGACGGCCTCCTCGCGTTCCCGGGAGTGAACCTTGGCCACGGCTGACACCGCATGCGCACCGCTGCCCGCCCTGCCCGTGCAGCCCTACTCGACGCCCCCGCCCCCGCACCAGTCCGCCGACCCGCCCTCGGCGACCCTCATCGGCTCCGTGCAGCGGGCGATGCGTCTCCTGGAGTGTGTCGCGGAACACGAGTACGGAGCCCCCGCCAAGCAGCTGGCCCGGGAGACACGGCTGGCGCTCCCCACGGCGTACCACCTGCTGCGCACCCTGGTGCACGAGGGCTACCTGCGCCGGGAGAAGGGGCTGTTCTTCCTCGGCGACGCCGCCGAGCGGCTGGGCAGCAGCGGGGCCGCGCAGAAACGTCGCAGCACGGTGGTCGACGCGCTCGCGCAGGTGCGCGACGCGATCGGCGCCCCCGTGTACTACGCCATGTACCGCGACGGCGAGATCGAGGTCATGTGCGTCTCCGACACCCCGGGCAACCCGGCCGTGGAGGAGTGGGCGGACTTCCGCGAGACCGGGCACGCGCACGCCGTCGGGCAGTGTCTGCTGTCGCAACTGGACGAGGACGCCCGCCGGGACCACCTGAACCGCTACTCGGTGCAGTCACTCACGCCGTACACGGTCCGTGATGGCAATGCCCTGCTGAGACGTCTCGAACGCATGCGGCGGACGTCTCCGGTGACCGAAAGCCAGGCGTACGCCCTGGGGACGGTGTGCGCCGCGATCCCCATCACCGTCGGCACCACGGTGGCCACGATGGCCGTCTCCCTGCCCCTTCACCAGGCCGACCGGCTGTTGTCGGCCGCGGAGCGGCTGCAGGACGAGGTGGGGCGGCTCCTGGGGTCACTCGCGATCTCTATCAGTATCTGAAAACTCACTCCTTGTGATCTGGTGTGTACGTTGAGCAAGATGCCACCAGTGTTAGAGGTTTGATTCCCGGACAGTCGACGGCGAATGACGGGTGTGCGATGGGCGAGTCCGTACAGGCAGAGGTCATGATGAGCTTTCTCGTGTCCGAGGAGCTCTCGTTCCGCATTCCGGTGGAGCTGCGCTACGCGACCTGTGATCCCTATGCCGTGCGGTTGACCTTCCATCTCCCCGGGGACGCCCCGGTGACCTGGGCCTTCGGCCGGGAGCTACTGGTCGACGGGGTGGGCCGGCCGTGCGGTGACGGGGACGTGCGCATCGCACCGGTCGAGCCGGAGCCGCTGGC
The DNA here is from genome assembly GCF_042740985.1 of Streptomyces sp. NPDC058985. Classification (NCBI taxonomy): domain Bacteria; kingdom Bacillati; phylum Actinomycetota; class Actinomycetes; order Kitasatosporales; family Streptomycetaceae; genus Streptomyces; species Streptomyces sp. NPDC058985. The sequence continues at coordinate 9,036 of NZ_JBHYJX010000057.1, forward strand.
CGAGGTGCTGATCCGCCTCCAGGTCGGCGCCGACCAGGCACTGTTCCGTTCCTCGGCGGCTCCCCTGGTGGCGTTCCTCGACCGCACCGACAAACTGGTGCCCCTGGGTCAGGAGGGCGCGCTCGCGGACTTCGACACCCACCTCGACGAGGCGCTGGACCGCATCCTGGCGGAGGAACAGAGCGCGGGCTGAACCGTTACGGCAGGCGCGGAGCGGGCGTAACGCTTCGCCCCGGGCGCGTCAGCGCTTGCGGCGACGGCCGCGTCCGCCGCGTACGGGGGCCGCGTCCCCGCCCGGCCCCGCCCCAGCGGACTGTGCGGCCGTCCGGTCGGCCGAGACGACGAGCGCGGCGAGGGCCGTGGTGACCGGCACGGACGCCACCAGACCGATCGAGCCGACCAGCGTGCGCACGATCTCCTCCGCGACCAACTCACTGTTGGCGACCGTCCCCACCCCGCTCTGCGCGATCGAGAACAGCAGGAGCAGGGGCAGCGCGGCGCCCGCGTAGGCGAGCACGAGCGTGTTGACGACCGAGGCGATGTGGTCGCGGCCGATGCGGATGCCCGCGCGGTACAGCCCGCGCCAGCCCATCGTCGGGTTGGCCTCGTGCAGCTCCCAGACCGCCGACGTCTGGGTGACCGTCACGTCGTCGAGGACACCGAGCGAACCGATGATCACGCCGGCGAGCAGCAGACCGCTCATGTCGATCGCCGGATACAGGCCGTGGATGAGGCCGGTGTTGTCGTCCGTGTTGCCGGTCAGCGCCGCCCAGTCGATGAACAGCGACCCGAGGATGCCGATCAGCAACAGGGAGATCAGTGTGCCGAGCACCGCCACGGACGTGCGTGCGGAGAGGCCATGACACAGATACAGCGCGATCAGCATGATGGCGCTGGACCCGATCACCGCGACGAGCAGCGGGTTCGAACCCTGGAGGATCGCGGGGAGGATGAAGAAGTTCAACAGCAGGAAGCTGATGGCCAGGGAGATCAGCGCCATCAGGCCCCGCAGCCTTCCGACGACCACCACGGCCAACGCGAAGATGCCGGCGAGCAGGGTGAGGGGGAGCCTGCGGTTGATGTCGGTCACCGAGTACTGCAGGTCCCGCGGTGCGGAGGGCTCGTAGGCGACCACGACCTCCTGGCCCTCGTGCAGCTGCCGCGACTGGTCCGGCTGCACGATTTCCTCGAACGTGCGGCCCTTGTCCTTGCCGCTGTCCACGCGGATCGTCGCCCGCTTGCACTCGCCGTTCGCCTGCTGCACCGCGGAGGAGCCCTCGGCGGTGGAGGTGTCGCCGGTGGGGGTGGAGCCCGAGGCGTTGACGGACTGGCAGCTCAGTTCCACCACCTTGGTCACGGTGGCCTGCTGCGTCTGCCGGTCGAAGCCGACGCCGGTGCGCTCGTGCGGCGGCGCGCCGCCCGGCCACAGGACAGCGAGCCCGATCAGGACCGCCGCGGCGAACGGGATCAGGATCGCGGCGATGACCTTCCGCAGATGCCGGGAGACGGGCGCCGCGGGGCCATGACTGTGCGAGTGCCCGTGGCCTCCTCCCGCCCCGCTCCCGTGGCCGCTGCCCGCTCCGGGCCCGTGGCCTCCTCCCGCTCCGGGCCCGTGGCCGCCGCCACCGGGGCCGTGTCCAGGGTCGCCGGCTCCACGGTCGGCGCCCCTGTCGGCGTGCGGTCCGCGGCGGGGATCGTGCGGCGGAACGGGGGGATGCTGCGGTGTGGTCACCGACCGATCATCGCAAGAACAAGGGGGGCCCTCTGTTCACCGCGCCCGAATGGGCGTTAGCGTGGAGGCACCTTTGTACACGCGGGAGCTCGGAGCACCGGGCTGAGAGGGCGCTGACCTCCGTCCCAGCGATGTTTCACGGGAAACATGACCGAAGTCGAGTGATGTATCCCACGAAGCGTCGGCGGACGGAATCCGCTGCGTCGACCGCCGAACCTGTTACCGGGTAATGCCGGCGTAGGGAGTAGGTCTCATGACCATCAAGGACGCACGCACGCCTGCCTCCACGCAGAACTCCTCCCAGGAGGAGACCGCGGAGGCCGGGAAGTCCATCGGCTGGCACAAGGCGTACGTCGAGGGCTCGCGCCCCGACCTGCGGGTGCCGGTCCGTCAGGTGCACCTCACCAACGGGCAGTCGGTCACGCTGTACGACACCTCCGGTCCGTACACCGATCCGCTCGTCGACACCGACGTCCGCAGGGGACTGGCGCCGCTTCGGGAGAACTGGATCATCGCCCGCGGCGACACCGAGGAGTACGCGGGCCGTCCCGTCCGTCCCGAGGACGACGGCATCAAGCACACCTCGCCGCGCGGCGGGCTGCGCAACCTCGACGCCGTCTTCCCCGGACGGCCGCGGCAGCCCCGCCGGGGCCGGGGCGGCACCGCGGTGACGCAGCTCGCGTATGCCCGCCGGGGCGAGATCACGCCCGAGATGGAGTACGTGGCCGTCCGGGAGAACGTCTCGCCGGAGGTCGTCCGTGAGGAGATCGCGGCGGGCCGTGCCGTACTGCCGGCCAACGTCAACCACCCCGAGATCGAGCCGATGATCATCGGCAAGCGGTTCCTGGTGAAGGTCAACGCCAACATCGGCAACTCGGCGGTGACCTCCTCCATCGAGGAGGAGGTCGACAAGATGACCTGGGCGACCCGGTGGGGCGCCGACACGGTCATGGACCTCTCCACCGGCCGCAACATCCACACCACCCGCGAGTGGGTCCTGCGCAACTCCCCCGTCCCCATCGGGACCGTGCCGCTCTACCAGGCCCTGGAGAAGGTCGACGGCCGGGCCGAGGAGCTGACCTGGGAGGTCTACAAGGACACCGTGATCGAACAGGCCGAGCAGGGCGTGGACTACATGACGGTCCACGCGGGCGTGCGCCTGGCGTACGTGCCGCTGACCGCGAACCGCAAGACCGGCATCGTCTCGCGCGGCGGCTCGATCATGGCGGCCTGGTGCCTGGCGCACCACCGGGAGTCGTTCCTGTACGAGAACTTCGAGGAACTCTGCGAGATCCTCGCCGCGTACGACGTCACGTACTCCCTCGGCGACGGCCTGCGGCCGGGCTCCATCGCGGACGCCAACGACGAGGCGCAGTTCGCAGAGTTGCGCACGCTCGGGGAACTCAACCGGACCGCCAAGCGTTTGAACGTTCAGACCATGATCGAGGGCCCGGGACACGTCCCGATGCACAAGATCAAGGAGAACATCGACCTTCAGCAGGAGATCTGCGATGAAGCTCCGTTCTATACGCTCGGCCCGCTGACCACGGACGTCGCGCCGGCGTACGACCACATCACCTCCGGCATCGGTGCCGCGATGATCGCCTGGTGGGGCACGGCAATGCTCTGCTACGTCACGCCCAAGGAGCACCTGGGCCTGCCCAACCGTGACGACGTCAAGACCGGCGTCATCACCTACAAGATCGCCGCCCATGCCGCCGACCTCGCCAAGGGTCACCCAGGTGCGCAGGAGTGGGACGACGCGCTGTCCGACGCCCGATTCGAGTTCCGGTGGGAGGACCAGTTCAACCTGGCCCTCGACCCGGACACGGCACGGGAGTTCCACGACGAGACCCTGCCGGCCGAGCCCGCCAAGACGGCCCACTTCTGCTCGATGTGCGGGCCGAAGTTCTGCTCGATGAAGATCAGCCAAAGCATCACAGAGCAGTTCGGGGGCACGGCGGCTGCGGGGGCGACGGCTGAAGAGGTCGCGGAGGGGATGCTCCAGAAGTCGAAGGAGTTCGCGGAGCGCGGGAACCGGGTGTACCTGCCGATGGCGGACTGAGTAAGCGGGTGGCGGGGCGGCGCTGCCTTGAACGGCGCTCCCCAGCCCCCTGCACAGCTCCAGAGCGCTTGCGAAGGAGAGCCGGACGCGCTCTGTGCTGAAGGGCCCCTTTGGTGTGTGGTCGCACCGCTCGTACGGTCGTGGGCGTGATGAACATCGTTGGCGAGCGGCGCAGGCTCGGAGTACCCGGGCCTGAAGCGAGGCTGCGGTTCGAGACAGAGCTTCAGGAACTGGGGTCGGCACCGCGGCGCAGGTTGCTGGTGCTCGACGGGAATCCCGCGTTTGAGCTCTCCCCGTGGTGTGGGACGTGTCAGTTCCTGTTTCAGCGGCTTGAGGGCGCCGGCCAGACGCTGTCATTGGAAGGCATGCAAGATCTCCTCGCCGGACAGGTCTCCGATCTGGACGACGGCATCCTGGCTGCGTTCGGCTCCCTGCTGCCGGAAGGGAATTACCTGCCACTGTTGCTTCGTGTCGAGCCACGGTTGGTGACTCCAGGGCAGGACGGTGACTACTTCAGCAATGAGCAAGTGGCCACCTGGGGGCCCAACCAGTTCTGGGGTCTTCCGGAGCACCCTCGCACGCCGTATTACCGCACGTTCGAGACGGTGATCGACGGCACCGCACATCTCTATGAGTTCGCCGTACCGATGGTTCCTCCACTCTGGAACGACCGGGAGCGGGTCGCGGAGTACGTCGAGTGGATGGGGCAGGGGGTGGTGCCGACAGCAGTCGCGGTGTCGACGTTGGATCTCTGTCAGCCTGCGTTGAGCCTCCCGTCGACGGACGAGTACGAGCACTGGGGGCTGACGCATTTTCTGCTCGACGGCCACCACAAGCTGGAGGCGGCAGCCTCGGCCGGACGTTCCGTGCAGCTCCTGTCGCTCCTGGCCTTGGACGAGAGTCTGTCCGGCCCCGATGACCACCGCAGGTTGGGAGCCCTGCGCTCACAGCGCAGCCTGAGCCGTGGGGCTCGGCCGCCACGCTGACCAGCGTCAGTCTTCTGGTTCCACTGCTCGCGCCGACAACCGTGGGACGCGTGTGGGCACCGATTCGCGGACCGATGAAGATCAGCCGAAGCATCTCAGAGCAGTTCGGTGGTGACGTGGAGGCGACCCTGGAGGAGATCAAGGCCGGGAGGCCGGCGAAGGCGAAGGAGTTCGCAGCGTCCGGCAACCGGGACGACCTGCCATTGGACGACTGAGCACGGCACACAGAAGCCACGGACGGGGCTCGCGCCGCGGGGAGCCGCGGGCCCCGCCGCTGCGTGGGCCCGCCGCTGTCTGGGGCCGGCTCGCGGTGCTCAGGCCGGTTCGGTGTGACGTGCCACCCCGAACGGGTTGTCGATCACGTAGCGCCAGTATCCGTCCGCGCCACGGCGAGCCACATCCGTTGCGGTGCCCTCGATGTGGACGTGCTCGCCGTGCGCCGCGCTTCCGGTGATGACGAAGTCGACGATCAGCAGCGCCAGCTCGCCGACGACGTACGTATGACGTGGCGTCACCGTGATCGGAACGCGCAGCCGGAGGAACTCTCCATTGGCGTGGAGCCTGCCCGCCCCGGTGACCAGGTGGCCGGGCTCCGGTATGAAGCCCGCGGTGGGCTCGTAGAGCTGGTCGAGCGCTTCCGGGTCGAAGGTGTTGAACGCACGAGCGAAGGCGTACGGATGCTCGGCCGCGCTGCGTGCCAACTGCACACTGGTGGAATGCGTCATGGGGCGAGCGAACAGCAGGCCGGCATAGGTCACCAAACGGAAACCCACGTCACCTGGGACGAGGAGTTGGTGCCCGGCCCGCGGGGCCGCACCGATCGGCCTGAGGCCGACTGCCCTGTTGAGGTAGCCCTCGCGGCGGTGTCCGGTCGCTGGACCACGCTGCTCCTGCGTGAACTGATGGGTGGTCCTCGCGGCTTCATGGAGCTGCGGACGCTGCTTCCCGAGCTGTCGGCGAAAGTGCTCAGCGACCGGCTCCGTGCATTGCGGGAGAGCGGCCTGGTGACGGCGGATCGCCGACGCGGCTTCCCGGCCCGCACGCGATACGTCCTGACGGAGGCGGGCAGGTCGCTGCGGTCACTCCTGGTCGAGCTGTACGCCACAGGCGAGGAATTGCAGCGCTTGTCCGAGCGTCGAGGCGAGAGCCCGCGATCACCTGGGGAAGGTGCTCATCCATGAAGATCTCGCACGACATCCGGCGCGAGCACGGAGGGAGCCAGGCCGAGATCGAGGAAGGCATGGTCCAGAAGTCGAAGGAGTTCGCGGCCGCCGGCAATCGCGTGTATCTGCCGATCGCGGACTGACGTCCCCGCGTGCCGTGCCGTGCCGTGCGGTGGGGACGGGCAGACCGTAGGTCCGTCCTCTCCCCGCCGAGGGGTCCGTCTCGGCAGACTGGGGGCATGACATCCACCTCCCTGAGCAAGGGCGCCAACCTCGCCGTCGACTCCCCCGCGGTGCGGATCGAACTCGCCTGGGCCGCGGGGCCCGGGGTTCCCGAGATCGACGCTTCCGCGCTGCTGCTCACCTCGGCCGGACGGGTGCGGGACGACGGCGACTTCGTCTTCTACAACCAGCCCCGGCACGCGTCCGGCGCGGTGGGGCACCTGGGCAAGCGGGGCGGACCCGGCGGGCCCGCGGGTGTCACCACCGACTCGGTCGAGGTGGACCTGGTCTCGGTGGAGCCGGCCGTCGAACGCATCGTGCTGTGCGCCTCGGCGGACGGCGGGACGTTCGGCCGGGTGCCGGGGCTGTCGATGCGGTTGCTGGACGCCGCTTCCGGGACCGAGCTGGCCCGGTTCGACATGACCGCCGGGACGGAGACCGCCCTGGTCGGCGGCGAGCTGTACCGGCGGCAGGGGAAGTGGAAGTTCCGCGCGGTCGGGCAGGGGTACGCCGCCGGACTCGCGGGGCTCGCCACCGACTTCGGCATCACCGTGGACGACGACACTCCCCCGACGCCGACGCCGACGCCGACGCCGACGCCGACGCCGACGCCGACGCCGACGCCGACGCCGACGCCACCCCCTCAGCCCTTGTCCCCACCGGCGACCGCATCCGCCGGGCGGACCCGGCTGACCAAGGGCGAGGAGGAGCTGCCCGTGGACATGCGCAAGCGGCTGTCCCTCCGCAAGGAGCAGGTCGCCGTCAGCCTGCGCAAACACGGTGCGGACGGCGTCACCGCGCGCGTCATCCTCGTACTGGACGCCTCCGGTTCCATGTCGTTCCTCTACTCCAAGGGCGTCGTGGCGGACGTCGTGGAGCGGATGGCCGCCGTCGCCGCGCAGTTGGACGACGACGGCGAGATGCAGGCATGGACCTTCGCCTCGAACCCGGCGCGCCTGCCCGACCTGCGCCTGGGCGAGCTGCCCGAGTGGCTGCGGCTGCACGTACGCGTGGGGGAGATCAGCCTCTTCCGCCGCGGCCGGAAGAAGGGCCTGGACCCCCGGCAGGCCGACATGCGGGCGGTCGGGATCCAGAACGAGGAGCAGAAGGTGATTGCCCAGGTCCGTGCCTTCGTCCGGGAGAATCCGGCACCGGTTCCGACCCTGGTCCTGTTCTTCTCCGACGGCGGTGTCTACCGCGACGCCGAGATCGAGCGGGAGCTGCGGGAGGCGGTGGAGGAGCCGGTCTTCTGGCAGTTCGTGGGGCTCGGCCGGGCCAAGTACGGCGTGCTGGAGCGTTTCGACACCCTGACGGGCCGCCGCGTCGACAACGTCGGCTTCTTCGCCGTGGACGACATCGCCACCGTGCCGGACCCGGAGCTCTACGACCGCCTGCTGTCCGAGTTTCCGTCCTGGATCACAGCCGCCGGCCGGGCGGGCATCCTCTGACGCGCCGCCCGCCCGGACCGGTGGCTACTCGGACCGGTGTTCCGGACCCCCGAAGTCCGGGCTGCTGTAGTCCGGGCTGGAGTAGCTCGGACGGTGACCGGTCTCGGGGCCGCCGTCGGGACTGGTGAACCCGGGTCGGCCGTATCCGAGGTGCGGCATGCGGCTGCTCGGGGCCTTGGGTCCCGTGCGGTGCAGTGCCGCCGTGCCCGGGTTACCGAGCGCCTCCTGCAGGAAGGGCAGGATGCCGCGTTCCAGCAGGGCGTCGTGCCAGGCGTCCCTGGCCCGGGCCACTTCCTCGTCGAGTACGCCGTAGGAGCCGGACTCGGCGGACGGCCGGTTGCGCAGCGCGGTGATCAGCAGCCCCACCGCGGCGACGAGGATCGCCACCGCGGTCACGGCGCCGAACATCCAGCCCGTGGTGAGCATGGTCTGCGCGAAGGCCTGCCCCGGATCCAGCATCTTCAGGATGTAGCCGACGAGCAGGAAGATCGCCGCTGCGGTGCCGGCCAGGACGGGTGCCAGGACGGCGACGACGGCGACGGCCCCCGCACCGGTCGCCTCGGCCACCTCCCCCACGGTGGCGGCGAGTCCCACCGCGTCCCTGCCCTGCTCCTCGGAGCCGGACTCGCGCGTGGCGGGCGACGTGGTGGGCGACGTGGCGGACGGCGCGGGGTGGCGCAGTTCCTCGCGGGCCTTCACGTAGTGCTGGTACTCGGTGGTGGCCGCCGCCGTGATGAGGGCGGTCGCGTTGAGTGCCATGGTGCGCAGCTGTTCGGAGTTGAGCCGCTGGCCGACAGCGGCCAGTTCCGGGCGGTGTGGTGCGGAGCGCAGCGCCTCGTCGAGGATCCGCTCGTACTCTTGGCGGTCCTCGTTGGACAGGTGCTGCGGAACGCTGTTCATGTGCATCCCCCGATGCTCCGTAGGGCTTGGGGCTCGCATGCCAACGAGCCGTCGGGCAGAAACGGAGGGGAGCCTGCTACGGATAAGCCGATGGTAGAGCGGTGACGGTGGAGGGTGACAGGGGGTTTCCAGAAATTGGGTGCCGTCCCGTACGGGTCCCGCCGTCGAAACGCTCGTCCGTCGAACGGTCAGACGTCCAGCGGAAGTTGCTGGACCAGCAGCTTTCCGGCCATGGTCACGCCGCCGTCCATCGCGATGGCCAGCCCGTCCGCGTAGACGTGGGGTCCCTCGACCGCCGTACGGGTGTCGTCCTCGCCGTCCTCGGAGCCGACCTCGCCCAGCAGGTAGGGGATGGGGCTGTGTCCGTGAACGATCCGGGTGCCGCCGTACGTATCCAGCAGTGAGCGCACGGCCTCGGCGCCGCCCTCGTCGCGGAAGGAGAAGCGCTTGGTGAACTTGCGGAACAGGTCCCAGACCTCTTCCGCGTCGTTACGGGTGAGGGTCTCGCGGACGGTGTCGTTGACCTCTTCGATGGAGCGGCCGTAGTCGAGGTAGGTGGTGGTGTCGGAGTGGACCAGGAGGTGGTCGTCGACCTCCTCGAGGGCGTCGAGGCGGGACATCCACTGCAGGTGGTGGTCCTGGAGGCGGTCCATGTCGGTCTTCTGGCCGCCGTTCAGCAGCCAGGCCGCCTGGAAGGTGGCGGTGCCGGCGCCGGAGTTGACCGGCGTGTCGCCGAACCGCTTGGCGCCGAGCAGCAGCAGCTCGTGGTTGCCCATCAGAGCCTTGCAGTAGCCGCCGGCCGCGGCGGCCTCGGCGGACAGCCGCATCACCAGGTCGATGACGCCGATGCCGTCCGGGCCGCGGTCGGTGAAGTCGCCGAGGAACCACAGGCGTGAGGTGCCCGCGCACCACTGGCCGTCGGCGTCGACGAGGCCCTTCTCGCGCAGCGCGGCGAGCAGTTCGTCGAGGTAGCCGTGCACGTCGCCCACGACGAAGAGCGGACCCTGGCCGGTGACGGGCTGCCCCACCTGGATCGGCTCGGGGTCGACGGGCACCTGAACCGTGTCACCCCGGCGGATGACGGGCAGATCCCGCTGCGTGGGCGTGTACCCCTCCGGGTAGGGCTCCTCGGCCCCCTCCTCGGAGGGCGGCGCGGGCTCGCCCGCCGGTGTGCCGGGGCCGGCATACGGAGCGGTCTCGTGGACGTAAGCGGGCACCCGGAAGTCGCGCACCGTCGCGGTCCGCTCCACCTCGGGTCCCTGACCGGCCCCCTGAGTCATTGACCCCTCCACCATCGCGCCGCATCTGCACCGCTTCGGACTGCCTGGTCGCAGCGGCCCGCGGTGTGTGGGCCCATCATAGGAATGCGGATCGCGCTGTGTGATGACCCAGGGGTGGTGAATCAGAACAGGACTCCGGTTCACCGCGGCTTTCGCCCCGATTGGGCCGGTCTTCGCCCGTCCGTGAATGCCGTCCGGCCGTGTTGCGAGCGTGCCGGGTGTGGCGTTTGCCGCCTTCCGCGCGCCCCGTGCGCCGCCCTTTTGCGCCCCGTTTCGGACCGGGGCGCGCCGCCGCACGCGCCGAGCGTGGCCCGGCGCGCTCCTAGTGGCTCTCCGGTGACCGCGGCGGGCTGACCGTCGTCCGGGGCGGGCGGCGCTGCGAGGACGTGCGCACGATCAGTTCGGTCGGTATGACCTGCTCGACCGGCTGGTCCGAGTGCAGCCCCTCGATCGCGTCGATCAGCACCTGGATTACGGCCGTCCCGATGCGGCGGGGTTTGAGCGAGAGGGTGGTGATGGGCGGCTCGGTGCTGGCGTACACGGTGGACTCGCTGCAGCAGACCAGCAGCAGGTCCTCGGGGACGCGCAGTCCGTAGCGGCGGGCGGCGGCGAGGAGGTCGGTCCCGTTCGGGTCGAACAGGCCGTAGACGGCGTCGGGCCGGTCGGGGCGGGCCAGCAGCCGGTCGGCGGCGACCGCGCCGGCGCACGGGTCGTGGGCGGGGTAGGCCTCGTAGACCGGGTCCTGCCCGACGCGCTCGCACCAGCGCAGGTAGGCGGTGGTCGACAGATGGGTGTACGTGTCCGTCGTGGTGCCGGTGAGCAGGCCGATCCTGCGGGCGCCGGCGTCGGCGAGGTGGTCGAGGATGCCGAGGACGGCCGCCTCGTGGTCGTTGTCCACCCACGCCGTGACGGGGAGCGTGCCGGCCGGGCGGCCGTCGGAGACGACCGGTAAGCCCTGGCGGACCAGTTCGGTGACGACCGGGTCGTGGTCCGAGGGGTCGATGACGACCGTCCCGTCGAGTGCGACGTTGGACCACACGTCGTGGCGGGAGGTCGCCGGGAGGATCACGAGGGCGTAGCCGCGGGCGAGCGCGGCGGAGGTGGCGGCGCGCGCCATCTCCGCGAAGTACGCGAACTCGGTGAAGGTGAAAGGTTCATCCCCGTACGTCGTCACGGTCAGGCCGATGAGTCCGGACTTGCCGGTGCGGAGCGTGCGGGCGGCGGCCGAGGGCCGGTAGCCCAGACGGTCGGCGACCTCGCGCACATGGCGCCGGGTGGCATCCGGGAGTCTGCCCTTGCCGTTGAGTGCGTCGGAGACGGTAGTGATGGATACTCCGGCGGCGGCGGCCACGTCCCTGATGCCCGCCCGGCCCGGCCGGCTGCCTCGACGTGAGGTTTCCGCGCGGCTCACCTGGTGCTTCCCTGCTGCTGTCATGGCGAGCCGATAGTAGGGCTCATGGGGTGGGGTAGGGCGGACGCATATGCACGCGTTGACAGTCACGTTTCTGCATGATCATTAACGCAGAACAGCCTTGGAAAGCAAGCTAGTTGGGTCCAGTCATGCCAGTACCTGGCGTGCCGACCAGTGAGGGCCTGCCATGGGGCGGATGTTGCGAAGAGGTCTCAACTCACCTGCACGGGGGATGCGCGCCACGGCGCGAGCCACCGGCGCGTAGATATATGTGCGGCGCGCCCCCCGAAACGTGCGCCTTCGTACCCTGATGCCCCTGTTGCCAGTGTGACGGAGGAGGTCCGGCCTCCCCTATACGCAGCGGCGGCGAATCCTCATAAGGTGAGAAGTATTCGATGCCGGTGGTGGTTACGAGGAGGACTGCGGTGAGCGAGACGAGCCCCAAGCTGCGCGCCGAGCTGGAGGGAATTCCCACCTACAAGCCGGGCAAGCCCGCCGCGGCCGACGGCCCGGTGGCCTACAAGCTGTCCTCCAACGAGAACCCCTATCCGCCCCTGCCGGGGGTCATGGAGACGGTGACGGCCGCCGCCGCGTCCTTCAACCGGTACCCGGACATGGCCTGTACGTCCCTGATGAGCGAGCTGTCGGACCGCTTCGCCGTGCCCCTCACCCACCTGGCCACCGGCACCGGGTCGGTCGGCGTGGCGCAGCAGCTGATCCAGGCGACCTCGGGCCCGGGCGACGAAGTGATCTATGCCTGGCGCTCCTTCGAGGCGTACCCGATCATCACCCAGATCAGCGGCGCGACGTCCGTGAAGGTCCCGCTGACCCCGGGCGACGTGCACGACCTGGACGCGATGGCGGACGCGATCACCGACCGTACCCGGCTGATCTTCGTCTGCAACCCCAACAACCCGACCGGCACGGTGGTGCGGCGGGCCGAGCTGGAGCGCTTCCTCGACCGGGTGCCGAACGACGTGCTGGTGGTCCTGGACGAGGCCTACCGCGAGTTCATCCGCGACCCCGAGGTGCCGGACGGCGTCGAGATCTACCGCACGCGGCCCAACGTCTGCGTTCTGCGCACCTTCTCCAAGGCGTACGGTCTCGCGGGGCTGCGGGTCGGGTTCGCGATCGCGCACGAGCCGGTGGCGGCGGCGCTGCGCAAGACCGCGGTGCCCTTCGGGGTGAGCCAGATCGCGCAGGAGGCGGCGATCGCCTCGCTGCGCGCCGAGGACGAGCTGATCGGCCGGGTCGGCTCGCTGGTGTGCGAGCGCACGCGCGTGGTCGACGCGCTGCGCGCACAGGGCTGGACGGTGCCGGAGACCCAGGCCAACTTCGTGTGGCTGCGGCTGGGGGAGAACACGGTCGCCTTCGCGAACGCGTGCGAGCAGGCCGGCGCGGTCGTCCGACCGTTCCCGGGCGAGGGTGTGCGGGTCACGGTCGGAGAGAGCGAGGCGAACGACATCTTCCTGAAGGTGTCGGAAGCGTTCCGCAAGGAGCTGTAGGTGCTGTAGATCAGAAGGAGCCGTAGGTCAGGCGGCAGGTCGGGACACGCCTGCCAGGGCGGCGGGCCGGGGCGGGCTTGTCAGGAGGCGGGCCGGGACACGACCGTCAGGCGTCGACGCGCTCGACGCGTACCGGGTCGCCGTCGCGCACCGTCGCCAGTAGACGCGGGTCGCCGTCCAAGCGGCCCATGACGTTGCACGGACTCGCGAGGCGGCACTCCTCGCCTCGCGAGATCGGTGTCGGTCCGTAGGGGAGGGCCAGGGCGTCCCCGTCGGTCCAGAAGGCGATCGTGCCCGGTTCGACGACCTCCCGGGCGTCCGTTTCACGTGAAACCGACACACCTGTGTCGAAGTACACCTCCTCGCCCCAGGTGTGGGCGGAGGCGGTGAGCGGCAGGGCCTTGAGAAGCGCCTGCGTGGTCGGGGTGTCGTCGAGTGCCGCGGTGAGATGTCCCGCAGGCCATGAGATCCGAATCTGCATGCGGCGGATTCAACAATATGTTGAAGTCCCTGCCAAGGGGTTGACGTCACAGGGGACCCCCCTTCCGATGCCGAAAAGCAGTAGGTCATAATTGCTTGTGAATGTGAACGCGTTCACAAGCGTGTCCCGGTTGCACCCGCCTTGGGTGCGACAAACACGTTCAAAACGCCGCTGACCACGGCGATGTGGCGAGGTAAGGAGAGTGACGACGTGGACATGGCTCTGGCGCCGGAGACCCTGGCGCGGTGGCAGTTCGGCATCACGACCGTCTACCACTTCCTGTTCGTCCCGCTGACGATCTCACTGGCCGCCCTGACAGCCGGGCTGCAGACCGCATGGGTCCGCACGGAGAAGGAGAAGTACCTCAGGGCGACCAAGTTCTGGGGCAAGCTCTTCCTGATCAACATCGCCATGGGTGTCGTCACCGGCATCGTGCAGGAGTTCCAGTTCGGCATGAACTGGTCCGACTACTCGCGCTTCGTCGGCGACGTCTTCGGCGCCCCGCTCGCCTTCGAGGCGCTGATCGCCTTCTTCTTCGAGTCCACCTTCATCGGGCTGTGGATCTTCGGCTGGGACAAGCTGCCCAAGAAGATCCACCTGGCCTGCATCTGGATGGTCTCGATCGGCACCCTGCTGTCGGCGTACTTCATCCTCGCGGCCAACTCCTGGATGCAGCACCCCGTCGGCTACCGGATCAACGAGGAGAAGGGCCGAGCCGAACTCACCGACTTCTGGCAGGTCCTCACCCAGAACACCACCCTCAACCAGGTCTTCCACAGCTTCTCGGCGGCCTTCCTGACCGGCGGTGCCTTCATGGTCGGCATCGCCGCCTTCCACCTGATGCGCAAGAAGCACATCCCGGTGATGCGGACCTCGCTGCGGCTCGGCCTGGTCACCCTGGCCGTCGGCGGCGTGCTCACCGCGGTCAGCGGCGACACCCTCGGCAAGGTCATGTACGAGCAGCAGCCGATGAAGATGGCCGCCGCCGAGGCCCTGTGGGACGGCGAGAAGCCGGCGCCCTTCTCGGTGTTCGCCTACGGGGACGTCGACAAGGGGCACAACAAGGTCGCCCTGGAGATCCCCGGACTGCTGTCCTTCCTGGCGCACAGCGACTTCGAGTCCTACGTGCCCGGCATCAACGACACCAACAAGGCCCTCCAGGAGAAATACGGCCCCGGTGACTACAAGCCCATCGTCCCCGTCGCCTACTGGGGCTTCCGGTGGATGATCGGCTTCGGCATGGCGTCCTTCTCCCTCGGCCTGCTGGGCCTGTGGCTCACCCGGAAGAGGTTCCTGCTGCCGGCCCCGCTGCGCACCGGCGAGGACGAAGTGCCGCACCTGGTCCTGCTGAGGAAGCCGCTCGGGGCGAGGCTCACCCGCTGGTACTGGCTGCTGGCGGTCTGGACGATGGCCTTCCCGCTGATCGCCAACTCGTGGGGCTGGATCTTCACCGAGATGGGCCGCCAGCCCTGGGTGGTCTACGGCGTGATGCAGACCCGGGACGCGGTCTCCCCCGGTGTCTCCACCACCGAGGTCATCATCTCGATGTCCGTCTTCACCCTGCTCTACGCCGTCCTGGCCGTGATCGAGGTCAAGCTGCTGGTGAAGTACGTCAAGGCCGGCCCGCCCGAGCTGTCCGAGGCCGACCTCAACCCGCCCAAGAAGATCGGCGGCGACCTCCGTGACGCCGACAAGCCGATGGCCTTCTCGTACTAGGCCGAGGGAGCTGCACAGTCATGGAACTGCACGACGTCTGGTTCGTACTGATCGCCGTCCTGTGGACCGGCTACTTCTTCCTGGAGGGCTTCGACTTCGGGGTCGGCGTACTCACCAAGCTGCTCGCCCGGAACCGGCCCGAGAAGCGGGTGCTGATCAACACCATCGGCCCCGTGTGGGACGGCAACGAGGTGTGGCTGCTGACGGCCGGAGGGGCCACCTTCGCCGCCTTCCCCGAGTGGTACGCCACGCTCTTCTCCGGCTTCTACCTTCCGCTGCTGGTCATCCTGGTCTGCCTGATCGTCCGGGGTGTCGCCTTCGAGTACCGCGTGAAGCGGCCCGAGGAGAACTGGCAGCGCAACTGGGAGACCGCGATCTTCTGGACCTCGCTGATCCCGGCGTTCCTGTGGGGGGTGGCCTTCGGCAACATCGTTCACGGGGTCAAGATCGACCAGGACCTGGAGTACGTCGGTACCGTCTGGGAGCTGCTCAACCCGTACGCGCTGCTGGGCGGGCTGGTCACGCTGACCCTGTTCACCTTCCACGGAACGGTGTTCACCGCCCTCAAGACCGTCGGTGAGATCCGGGAGCGCGCGCGGGTCCTGGCGCTGCGGGTCGGGCTGGTCACGGCCGTGCTGGCCCTGGTCTTCCTGGTCTGGACGCAGGCCCACAGCGGGAACGGTAAGAGCCTGGTCGCCCTCGTGGTGGCCGTCGCCGCCCTGGTCGCGGCCCTGGTGGCGAACCAGGCCGGGCGTGAGGGCTGGTCGTTCGCGCTCTCCGGCGGCACCATCGTCGCCGCCGTGGCGATGCTCTTCCTGACGCTCTTCCCGAACGTCATGCCGTCCACGCTCAACCCGGACTGGAGCCTCACCGTCACCAACGCGTCCTCGAGCGCCTACACGCTGAAGATCATGACCTGGCTGGCCGTGATCGCCACACCGGTCGTCCTGCTCTACCAGGGCTGGACGTACTGGGTGTTCCGCAAGCGCATCGGCACCCAGCACCTCGCCGACGCCAAGCACTGAGTGCCGGGGAGGTCTGTTTCACGTGAAACCCATCGATCCACGCCTTCTGCGGTACGCCCGCGCCACCCGGCTCTTTCTCACGGCCGTCGTCGTCCTCGGAGCCGTCGGGGCGGGACTGCTCGTCGCGCAGGCGATGCTCATCGCCGAAGTGGTGGTGGGCGCCTTCCAGCACTCCACGACCGCCGCCGAACTCCGCGCCCCCCTGCTCCTGTTGGTCGCCGTGGCCTGCGGGCGCGCGCTGGTCGGCTGGCTCACCGAACTGGCCGCCCACCGGGCGAGCGCGGCGGTGAAGTCGGAGCTGCGGGGCCGGCTGCTGGAGCGGGCCACGGCGCTCGGCCCCGGCTGGCTGAGCGGACAGCGGACCGGCTCGCTGGTCGCCCTCGCCACCCGGGGCGTCGACGCCCTCGACGACTACTTCTCGCGCTATCTGCCGCAGTTGGGCCTCGCGGTGGTCGTACCCGTGGCGGTGCTGTCCCGCATCGTCACCGAGGACTGGGTCTCGGCGGCCATCATCGTCGGGACCCTGCCGCTCATCCCGGTCTTCATGGTGCTGATCGGCTGGGCCACCCAGTCCCGGATGGACCGCCAGTGGCGCCTGCTGTCCCGGCTGTCCGGGCACTTCCTGGACGTGGTCGCGGGACTGCCGACGCTGAAGGTCTTCGGACGGGCCAAGGCCCAGGCCGAGTCGATCAAGCGCATCACCGGTGAGTACCGGCAGGCGACCATGCGGACGCTGCGGATCGCCTTCCTGTCGTCCTTCGCGCTGGAACTGCTCGCCACCCTGTCCGTGGCCCTCGTGGCGGTCACCATCGGCATGCGGCTCGTCCACGGGGACATGGCCCTGTACGACGGCCTGGTCGTCCTCGTCCTCGCGCCCGAGGCCTACCTGCCGCTGCGGCAGGTAGGGGCGCAGTACCACGCGGCCGCCGAGGGGCTCGCCGCCGCCGAGGAGATCTTCGAGGTCCTGGAACGGCCCGTACCGGCATCCGGGAACGCCCCGGTTCCGGCCCACGGCGCCCTCGCCTTCGAGGACGTCACGGTCCGCTACCCCGGACGCTCCGCGGACGCCGTCACGGACGTGAGCCTCACCGTCGAGCCCGGGGAGACGGTCGCGCTCGTCGGCCCGAGCGGAGCGGGCAAGTCGACGCTGCTCAACGCCCTCCTGGGCTTCGTGACCCCGAGCGCGGGACGGATCCGGATCGGCGGAACCGACCTCTCCTCGCTCGACCCGGCGCAGTGGCACACCCAGGTCGCCTGGGTGCCGCAGCACCCGCACCTGTACGCCGGGACCATCGCGGAGAACGTACGCCTGGCCCGGCCCGACGCCGACGAACTCGCCGTATGCCGGGCGTTGGCGGACGCGGGCGCGCTGGAGTTCGTGGACGCGCTGCCCGACGGCACGGAGACCGTCCTCGGCGAGGACGGGACGGGGCTGTCCGCCGGGCAGCGGCAGCGGCTCGCGCTGGCCCGGGCGTTCCTCGCGGACCGGCCGGTGCTGCTGCTGGACGAGCCGACGGCGGCCCTCGACGGGGCCACCGAGGCCGAGGTCGTGGCGGCCGTGCGCAGGCTGGCGGAGGGGCGGACGGTGCTGCTGGTGGTGCACCGTCCGGCGCTGCTGGAGGTGGCCGACCGGGTGGTGCGGCTCGCGGAGCCGGCGCCCGCCGACCTGTCCGACGGCACCCTTCCCGTAGCGGCCGACCGTGGTGCCGAGAAGAACGCCGCATCCGCCGTTTCCGTCGCTCCGGACGGCCCGGCGCCCGTGGTGGAGGCCCGGGGCGGTGTCCTCGCCAGGGTCCGTGCCATGTCCGCCGCCCGGCGCGGACGGCTCGCTCTCGGGCTGCTGCTCGGCAGCCTGGCGCTGGGCAGTGCCGTGGGCCTGATGGCCACCTCCGGGTACCTCATCTCACGGGCCTCCGAGCAGCCGCCGGTGCTGTACCTGATGGTGGCCGTCACAGCGACGCGCGCCTTCGGGATCGGGCGGGCCGTGTTCCGCTACGCGGAGCGGCTCGTGACGCACGACGCCGTGCTGCGGATGCTGGCCGACACCCGGGTCGCGGTGTACCGGCGGCTGGAGCGGCTGGCGCCCGCGGGACTGTGCCGCACCCGCCGGGGCGACCTGCTGTCCCGGCTCGTCGCCGATGTCGACGCCCTGCAGGACTACTGGCTGCGGTGGCTGCTGCCCGCCGGTGGCGCGGTCGTCGTCTCCGCCGCCTCGATCGGGTTCACGGCCTGGCTGCTGCCGGAGGCCGGTGCGGTCCTCGCGGCCGGTCTCCTGGCGGCCGGGGTTGGCGTCCCGCTGGTGACCGGGGCGGTGGCCCGGCGGGCCGAGCGCCGGCTCGCCCCCGCGCGGGGCGTGCTCGCCACCCGGGTGGCCGACCTGCTGACCGGCACCGCGGAGCTGACCGTCGCCGGAGCCCTGCCCGGCCGGGCCGCGGAGGCACGGCGGGCCGACGGCACGCTCACCCGGATCGCCTCGCGCGCCGCCACCGCCACCGCGCTGGGCGACGGACTCACCGCGCTGATCTCCGGCCTGACCGTCGCGGGTGCCGCCCTCGTCGGCGCCCAGGCGGTGGCCGACGACCGGCTCGCCGGCGTGGCCATGGCCGTCGTCGTCCTCACGCCGCTGGCCGCCTTCGAGGCCGTACTCGGGCTGCCGCTGGCCGTGCAGTACCGGCAGCGGGTGCGCAGGAGCGCCGAGCGCGTGTACGAGGTGCTCGACGCCCCCGAGCTGGTACGGGAGCCGGAGACACCCCGGCAGGCTCCCTCCTCGCCGTTCCCGGTCGTCCTGAGGGGGCTGGCCGCACGGCACGCCGGGCAGGACCGGGACGCCCTGGCGGGCCTGGACCTCACGCTCGCCGAGGGCCGCCGCGTCGCCGTGGTCGGGCCGTCCGGCTCCGGCAAGACCACGCTCGCCCAGACGCTGCTGCGCTTCCTCGACGCGGACGCCGGCTCCTACACGCTGGCCGGGGTGGACGCGTACGCCCTGGCCGGCGACGACGTGCGGCGCCTCGTCGGGCTGTGCGCCCAGGACGCGCACCTTTTCGACAGCTCGGTGCGCGAGAACCTGCTGCTGGCCAGGAAGGACGCCACCGAGGGCGCACTGCGGGAGGCGCTGGCCCGGGCCCGGCTGCTGGAGTGGGCCGACAGCCTGCCCGACGGCCTGGACACGCTGGTCGGCGCCCACGGGGCCCGGCTGTCCGGTGGCCAGCGGCAGCGGCTGGCCCTGGCCCGGGCTCTGCTCGCCGACTTCCCGGTCCTGGTCCTCGACGAGCCCGCCGAACACCTCGACCTGCCGACCGCGGACGCGCTCACCGCCGATCTGCTGGCCGCCACCGAGGGCCGGACGACCCTGCTGATCACGCACCGGCTGGCGGGCCTGCGGGCCGTGGACGAGGTGCTCGTGCTGGACCGGGGCCGAGTCGTGCAGCGGGGGACGTACGCGGAACTGGCGGCCGTGCCGGGTCCGCTGCGGGAGATGGCCGGGCGGGAGGCGGCGGCGGAGCTGCTGGTGCCACAGACACGGCCGTAGGCAGGGGCACAGGCACGCGCACGGGCGCGGCGCGGGCACGGTCAAGAAATTCTTCGGTAAACCGACTTTCCTGAACAAAAGGGTCTCATTAGGCTCGGGTCATGCACCCAGCGCCGCCCCCCGGCCCCCCGCCGCCCCGCGAGGGGGCCTCCGCCGAGCTTCTGGCACGGGTGCCGAAACTGCTGGAGGCGATGCGTTCCGTCGGCAGTGGACTGGAGCTGCACTCCACGCTGAAACGGATCTGCGAGACGGCCGCCGAGCTGGCGAACGCCCGGTACGCGGCCATCGGAGTCGTCGACGAGGACGGGGACGGACTCGCCGACTTCGTGCACCACGGCCTCGAAGAGGCGACCGTCCGGAGCGTCGGCCACCTCACCGGCGGCCGCACAGGGCTGCTCGGCGCCCTCATGGCCGACCCCGAGCCGGTCCGGCTCACCGACCCGACCGAAGATCCGCGCGCGTGCGGCCTCCCCGAGAACCACCCTCCGGCGCGGAGCTTCCTCGGGGTCCCCATCCGGGTGCAGGAGGAGGTCTACGGCAACCTCTACCTGACCGACAAGCACACGGGCGAGCCGTTCACCGACTACGACCTCGCCATGGTCCGGGTCCTGGCCACCGAGGCCGGCATCGCCATCGGCAACGCGCGACTGTACGAGGCCGCACAGCAGCGGGAGCGGTGGATCGACGGGTCGGTCGCCGTCACCACGGCGCTGCTGTCCGGCGGTGACACCGACGACGCCCTCCAGACCGTCGCCGAGCAGGCCCGCCGGCTCTCCGGAGCGGCCGCCGGCATCGTGCTGCTGCCCGCCGACGGGGGCGGCCTGGAGATCGTGGCGGTCGCCGCATCGCACCGCACGAACGCCCTCGGCAAGGTCATTCCCCCCGAGAACGGCATCGTCTCCGAACTCCTCGCCGGCCGTCCCGTGTTCGTGGACGACGCCGCCACCGACCCGCGTCTGGACGCCGGCCCGGTGCGCGCCTACGGGCCGATCATGCTGCTGCCGCTGTGCCGGGACGGGAGGATCCTCGGCGGCCTCGTCATGCCCCGCGCCCGGGGCGAGCGCCCGTTCACGCGGACGGAGCGCGCACTCGGCGACCAGTTCGCCGCGCAGGCCGCGCTGGCGCTGATGATGGCCGACGCCCAGCGCGACCGGGAACGGCTCGCCGTGTACGAGGACCGGGACCGCATCGCCCGGGACCTGCACGACCTCGTCATCCAGCGGCTGTTCGCGACGGGAATGATGCTGGAGAGCGCCCAGCGCAGGGCGACGGCGCCCGAGGTGCGCGACGGCGTCGGTGGAGCCGTCGACGAACTCGACGTCACCATTCAGGAGATCCGCTCGGCGATCTTCGCCCTGCAGCAGCCCGCCGAGGCACCCACGGGCCTGCGGACCCGCATGCTGCGCGAGATCACCATGGCCGCCGTACCACTGGGCTTCACGCCCGCGCACCGCTTCGTCGGCCCGGTCGACACCGCCGTCGGCGAGCTGACCGGCAAGAACCTCATCGCCGCGCTGCGCGAGACCCTGTCCAACGCCTTCCGGCACGCCCACGCCACCCGGATCGAGGTAGCCGTCGACGCGACGGCGACCCTGCCGGACGGGCGGCCCGGCGTGCGGCTGACCGTCGCGGACGACGGTGTCGGCATCCCCGAGGGCGGCCGGCGCAGCGGCCTGCACAACCTGGAGCGCCGCGCCGAGACGGTCGGCGGCACCAGCCGGCTCGGCCGGGGCATCGGGGCGGACGGCGGCGGTACGACGGTGTGGTGGGAGGCGCCGTACTGAACGTCGCCGGGGCGCCGTTGCCCCGGTTGCAGCAGTCGCGCTGATCCGTGTGCAGCAACCGTTCCCCCACTCGTACGACGTGAAGGAGACCCGGCGGCCCCGCACGGTCCACGATCGCTGGCATGCGCTCATCCCGCCGACATCCGCTGCTCGTTCCGGTGTTGCTGTGCGCGCTCGCCGTGCTCGCCGCCCGCCCCGCCGACGGCACGGACGCCGCATCGGGTGCCGGCCCGGGCCCGGAGGTGGCACGCCTGTACGAGGACGCGGCCAAAGCGACCCAGCGGTACGAGGAGGGGCGGCGCGAGGCCGAGGCACAGCGGACGAAGGCGCTGGCGTACGAGGAGCGGCTGGACGAGCAGCGGCAGAAGATCGACGCCATGCACGCGGACCTGGGCCGGATCGCCCGCGCCCAGTACCGCGGTGGCGGTGGGCTCCCCCTCACGGCGCGGATGTTCCTCGCGGACGACCCGGACGAGCTGATGCGCGGTCAGCGGGCCTTCACGCGCGCGGACCTGGCGGTCAACAAGGCCATCGGCAGGAGTCTGCGGGCCGAGGCCCGGCTCGCCGCCGACGAGGCGAAGGCGCAGGCGGCCTGGCAGGCGCTGGAGCAGCGCAACGCCGATCTGGCGGCGCTGAAGACCAGGATCGAGGGCAAGCTGGAGGCGGCGCGTGCGCGGCTGGAGGGCCGGGCGGACGCCTCCGTCGCGGCCGGCTCGTGCCCCGGCGCGGTCCGCCTCGACCAGCGGGACCTGCCCGTCGGCCGGCCCTGGGTGGCGCCGGTGGACGCGTACGAGCTGTCGGCGTCCTTCGGCAGCGGCGGCTCGCGGTGGGCGCACCGGCACACCGGCCAGGACTTCGCGGTACCGGTCGGCACGCCGGTGGGGTCGGTCGGTACGGGCCGGGTGGTGCAGGTGTCCTGCGGCGGCGCCTTCGGCATCCAGGTCGTCGTCCAGCACGCGGGCGGCTACTACACGCAGTACGCCCATCTCGCCTCGGTCGCCGTCGACCAGGGCGACCGGGTCCGTCCGGGTCAGTGGATCGGGCAGTCGGGCAGTACCGGCAACTCCACCGGACCGCACCTGCACTTCGAGGTACGGGTGACGCCAGAGACGGGCTCCGCTGTGGACCCGGTGCCGTGGCTGTCGCAGCGCGGAGTGCCCCTCTGACCTGACGCGGGCGCGGCCGTCAGTCCAGGCCGGCCAGCAGCCGCTCGATGACGACCGCCACGCCGTCCTCGTTGTTGGCGACCGTCCGCCCCGACGCGGCGGCGATCACGTCCGGGTGCGCGTTGCCCATCGCGTACGACCGTCCCGCCCAGGTCAGCATCTCCACGTCGTTCGGCATGTCGCCGAAGGCGACGACCTCTTCGTGCGAGATGCCGCGTTCGGCACAGCACAGGGCGAGGGTGCTGGCCTTGGACACCTCCGGCCCGCTGATCTCCAGCAGGGCACTGGGGCTGGAGCGGGTGACGTTGGCACGGTCGCCGATGGCGAGGCGGGCCACGGTGAGGAAGCCGTCGGGGTCCAGCTCGGGGTGGAAGGCCAGGATCTTGAGGACCGGCTCGTCGGCGGCGCGGCCGCCGGGGGCCAGGATGTCCTCGGCGGGCAGGAGGTCGTCGGGCACCTCCATGTGCAGCTTCGGGTACGCGGGCTCCTGGTGGAAGCCGTACGTCTGCTCGACCGCGTACACCGTGCCGGGCGCGGCCTCGCGCAGCAGACGCACGGCGTCCAGCGCGTTCTCCCGGGCCAGCTCCCGCACCTTCACGAAGCGGTGGGCGCCGGGGCCGCCGTGCAGGTCGACCACGGCGGCGCCGTTGCCGCAGATGGCGAGCCCGTGACCGTGGACGTGAGCGCTGACGACGTCCATCCAGCGGGCCGGGCGGCCGGTGACGAAGAAGACCTCGATGCCCGCCTTCTCCGCGGCGGCCAGTGCGGCGACCGTGCGCGGGGAGACCGACTTGTCGTCGCGCAGCAGAGTGCCGTCGAGGTCGGTGGCGATGAGCCGCGGGCGGGTGGCGGCGGCCGGGGGCTCGGGCTGTCGGGTCGCTGAGGTCACCGGGTCATTGTCACGCACATGCGTGCACGCCCGTGCGGCGGTCCGCACATCTGTGAGCTACGGCTCTCAGGCCTTCAGCTGTGCCGGGGCCTCCATGGCGATCCGCTCGAAGATCTTCTCGTCGGCTGTGAAGTCCGAGTCGGCAATCGGCCAGTGGACGACCAGCTCGGTGAAGCCCAGGTCGCGGTGGCGGCCGGCGAAGTCCACGAACGCGTCGACCGACTCCAGCGGGCGGCTGCGGTCCGGAGTGAAGCCGGTGAGCAGGACCCGGTCCAGTTCGCCCACGTCGCGGCCGATCGCGGCACAGGCGTCGGCCAGCTTGTCGCTCTGCTGCCGCAGGGCCCGGTCGGACTGCTCGGGGGTGCCGTTCTCGTAGAGCTTCGGGTCACCGGTGGTCACCCACGCCTGTCCGTACTGTGCCGCGAGCCGCAGCCCGCGCGGACCGGTCGCGGCCACCGCGAACGGCAGCCGGGGCCGCTGCACACAGCCGGGGATGTTGCGCGCCTCATGGGCGGAGTAGAAGTCGCCCTCGTACGAGACGGCGTCCTCCGTCAGCAGCCGGTCGAGCAGGGGCAGGAACTCGCCGAACCGGTCGGCCCGCTCACGCGGCGTCCACGGCTCCTGGCCGAGCGCGGTGGCGTCGAAGCCGGTGCCGCCCGCTCCTATGCCCAGGGTGATCCGGCCGCCGGAGATGTCGTCGAGGGAGATCAGCTCCTTGGCGAGCGTCACCGGGTGCCGGAAGTTCGGGGAGGTGACCAGGGTCCCCAGCCGCAGCCGCTCGGTGACCGCCGCGGCGGCGGTGAGCGTCGGCACGGCGCCGAACCACGGGCCGTCCCGGAAGCTCCGCCAGGACAGGTGGTCGTAGGTGTACGCGGTGTGGAAGCCGAGCTGCTCGGCACGCGTCCAGGACGAACGTCCGCCTTCGTGCCAGCGGCGGTACGGAAGGATCACGGTGCTCAGACGCAGACTCATGCCCCCGAGCCTAAGCGGCCGACCCTGTTTCACGTGAAACATCACGCGCTGTCACCACACGCGACGCGTGGTCAGTGGCCGGAGGGGAAGCGCAGGTACTGCGGGGGAACGGCCCGCGTCAGCCAGACGCCGTTCGCGCTGACGTGGAAGACGTGGCCGTCGCGGTGCATGGCGGCGGTGTCTACCGAGAGGACGACCGGCCGGCCTCGGCGGGAGCCGACCCGGGTGGCGGTCTCGCGGTCCGGCGAGAGGTGTACGTCGTGCCGGCTCATCGGCCGCAGCCCTTCGCCCCGGATCGCGTCCAGGTGGCGGGCCACGGTCCCGTGGTAGAGGTACGGCGGCGGGGTCGCCGCGGGCAGTCCGAGATCCACGTCGACGCTGTGCCCCTGGCTTGCGCGGATCCGGGTGCCCACGACGGCGAAGCGCTGCTTGTCGTTCGTGGCCACCACGTGGTCGAGCTCTTCACGGGTGAAGCGGAAGCCGTGCGCGGCCGCCGCGGCGATCAGCGTGTCGATCTCGGTCCAGCCTGCCTCGTCGAGGGTGAGGCCGATGTGCTCCGGCTGGTGGCGCAGATGCTTCGACAGGTACTTGGACACCTTCACGGTGCGTCTGTCGTCGATGTGCTCACTTCTGCGTTCGGGGCTGTGTTCGTGTTGCATGGAGCCAGCCTGCCGAGAGAGACAGGCTTCACGCGATCGATTTTGCCGCCGAGGTTTGATCCACAGTCAAGTCGAGTTATCCACAGGCTGATTGGGCGTTCCTGTGGAAACTAAAGCGGTGGCTTCACCCGTGCGAGACGCCTCAACACCCGTGGTGCGAAACGGGACATGAGATGTGCTCCGCGCGCCTCCGGCGTCACGGGAACGACGGCCCTGTTGTGCACGACGGCTTCCAGGACCGCGTCGGCCACCTTCTCCGGCGGGTAGTTGCGCATCCCGTACAACCGCGCACTGCGCTGCTGACGCCGCCTCTCCTCGTCGGCGTCCACACCCGCGAAGCGCGCCGTCGAGGTGATGTTGGTGTTGACGAGGCCGGGGCAGATCGCCGTGACCCCGATGCCCTGCCCGGCCAGTTCGGCCCGCAGGCACTCGCTCAGCATCAGCACGGCCGCCTTGGACGTGCTGTACGCGGGCAGGGCCCGCGAGGGCTGGAAGGCAGCGGCCGACGCGGTGTTGACGATGTGGCCGCCCTGCCCGCGCTCGGCCATCTGCCGGCCGAACAGACGGCAGCCGTGGATCACGCCCCACAGGTTGACGTCGAGGACCTTCCGCCAGTCCTCCGCGGTGGTGTCGAAGAAGGAGCCCGACAGTCCGATCCCGGCGTTGTTCACGAGCACGTCCAGCACGCCGTACTCGGCGGCGACCTTGGCCGCCAGCTTCTCCATCGCCTGTTCGTCGGAGACGTCGACGGTCTCGGCCCAGGCGTCCGGCGCGCCGATCAGCCTGGACAGCTCCGCGGTGCGTGCGGCGGACTCGGCGTCCCGGTCGACGGCCACCACGCGCGCCCCGGCCTCGGCGAACGCGAACGCCGTCGCCCGCCCGATGCCGTTGCCCGCCCCGGTGACCAGCACCAGCTGTCCGCCGAAGCGGTCGGTGTGCCTGCCCTGCGGCGCCGTCCCGGACCGTCCGTCCTCGGTGGAGGTGACGAACTCCGTGATCCAGTCCGCCAGCCGGTCCGGCCGGGTGCGCGGCACCCAGTGCTTGGCGGGCAGCGTGCGGCGGGTCAGCCGGGGCGCCCACTCCTCCAGCCCGTCGTAGAGCCGCTCCGACAGGAACGCGTCGCCGAGGGGCGTGATGAGCTGCACGGGCGCGTGCGCGTAGGCGTCGTCGCGCGGTCGCCGCAGCCGGGGCCGGACGTTGTCCCGGTACAGCCATGCCCCGTGCGCCGCGTCCGTCGGCAGGGACGCGGTCGGGTAGTCCCCACCGGGCACCTGCTCGACGCGCTCCAGGATGCGCGGCCAGCGCTTGCCGAGGGGGCCGCGCCAGGCCAGTTCCGGCAGCACGGGCGTGTGCAGCAGGTAGACGTACCAGGACTTGGCGCCCTGGCCGATGAGCTGCCCGACCCGGCGCGGGGTGGGGCGCCTGAGGCGCTTGTTGATCCAGTGCCCGAAGTGGTCGAGGGACGGCCCGGACATCGAGGTGAAGGAGGCGATGCGCCCCTCGGTGCGTCCGGCCGTGACGAACTCCCAGGACTGCACCGAGCCCCAGTCGTGGCCCACCAGGTGCACGGGTCGGTCCGGGCTGACCGCGTCCGCCACCGCGAGGAAGTCGTCCGTCAGCTTCTCCAGGGTGAACCCGCCGCGCAGCGGGCTCGGCGCCGAGGACCGGCCGTGGCCCCGGACGTCGTAGAGCACCACGTGGAAGCGGTCGGCGAGGCGGCCGGCGACCTCGGACCAGACCTCCTTGCTGTCCGGATAGCCGTGCACCAGGACGACCGTGGGCTGCCGCGGATCGCCCAGCTCGGCCACGCACAACTCGACCCCGCCCGTGCGCACCCAGCGCTCCCGCGCTCCGTCCAGCACCGTCATTTCGCCTCCGCCCAGCGCCGCACGTGCGGCAGATCGTCGTCCAGCCAGAAGGCGCTCTCCGCGGGATCCGTGGAGTCGGTGACGACCAGGATCTCCTCGAACTTCGCGCCGGTACCCCGGAAACCGAGGTGGGGTTCGACCGCCCACAGCCCCGGGCGGGGCGGGTGGTCGGAGAAGCGGTACGGCGACCACAGCGGGGACCAGCCCTCGCGGTGGCCGTGCAGCGCGTCGCCCGCCAGCCCCTTGAGCGACTGCGTGCCGAAGCCGAACAGACGTGGCGACAGCCTCCGTTCCCGCACCCGGTCCACCTTGTGGGCGATGACGCCGAAGGGATAGGCGCGGTGCCGGTTGGCATAGCCCTGACGGACCATGAGCCGGTCCACGTCCTCGTAGATCTCCCGCAGCGAACGGCGCTCGCGTACCCCGCGCAGGATCAGCTCGCGGTGTGCCGCCAGGTCGGCCGCCAGCCGGTGCTGGACCGGGTTGGGGCCGAGTGATCCGGAGTAGCCGATGTCGGCCGTGAAGCCCCGGTACACCGGGGCCATGTCCAGGATGAAGGGCATCCCCGGCTCCAAACGGCGGCCGGTGGGGAAGAACTGGAGCGGAACCCGGAAGTCCGTGAACGCCGTGCGGTCGCCGAACCAGGCGAAGGGCAGGTGGAACCAGTCCCGCACACCCCGCTCCCGCAGCCACTCGCGCTGCATCCGGGCCGCCTCGCGCTCGGTCACCCCCGGCGTCAGCCGGGCCGCCACCGCCTCGGCGCACTCGTAGGCGAGACGCTGCACCTCCCGGAATCCCCGCAGGTCCGCACGGAGTTCCGCCGCCACTGCCGTCGCCATGCCACCCCGTTCCAGCCGTCCGGACGCGGTCCGCGCCGACGGTGCTACTCGCTCGTAACGTGACGCCGCCGAATCTCCCAGTTGTTAGACCCAACGTCAATAGGATGGTGGGCGCGGGCCCTCCAACCCCGCTCCGTGGCTCTCAAGTACGGCATCCCCTACGGGCCCGTACTACTCGAGTCTGACTCCAAGACGGCTCTGCGGTCTGACGACTTCAGTGGCGCGCGTCACTACTGTCGTGGATGTGACTGTGATCGCGACCGAAAGCCTGAGCAAGCGGTTCCCCCGGGTGACCGCGCTCGACCGGCTCTCCGTGGATGTCGGACCCGGTGTGACCGGACTCGTCGGTGCCAACGGCGCCGGCAAGTCCACCCTGATCAAGATCCTTCTGGGTCTGTCTCCCGCCACCGAGGGCCGGGCCGAAGTGCTCGGACTCGATGTCGCCACCAAGGGCGCCACCATCCGCGAGCGGGTCGGCTACATGCCGGAACACGACTGCCTGCCTCCCGACGTCTCGGCCACCGAGTTCGTCGTCCACATGGCACGCATGTCCGGCCTGCCGCCCACCGCCGCGCGCGAGCGTACGGCCGACACCCTGCGCCACGTCGGCCTCTACGAGGAGCGCTACCGGCCCATAGGCGGCTACTCGACCGGCATGAAGCAGCGCGTGAAGCTCGCCCAGGCCCTGGTGCACGACCCCCAGCTGGTCTTCCTCGACGAGCCGACCAACGGCCTCGACCCGGTCGGCCGGGACGAGATGCTCGGCCTCATCCGCCGCATCCACACCGACTTCGGCATCTCCGTCCTGGTCACCTCACACCTGCTCGGCGAGTTGGAACGCACCTGCGACCACGTCGTCGTCGTGGACGGCGGCAAGCTGCTGCGCTCCAGCTCCACCACGGACTTCACGCAGAACACGACGACCCTCGCCATCGAGGTCACCGACACCGACGAACACCCCGACGGCACCCGCGCGGTGCGCGACGCGCTCGACGCCCGCGGAGTGACCGTCCAGGACGGCAGCGGCCTCCCCGGCGCCGGCCACGTCCTGCTGCTCACCGCCTCCGGCGAGGAGACCTACGACCTGGTCCGGGACGTCATCGCCGACCTCGGCCTCGGCCTGGTCCGGATGGAACAGCGCCGGCACCACATCTCGGAGGTCTTCAAGGACAGCGACGAAGCACGGAAGGAGGCGGTCGGCCATGGCAGCTGAACAGCCCACAGCCACGGTCCCGGGTGACCAGACCCGCATCCACAACATCGGCTACCGCAACTACGACGGCCCCCGCCTCGGCCGCGCCTACGCCCGCCGCTCGCTGTACTCGCAGTCCCTGCGCGGCGCCTACGGCCTCGGCCGCTCGGCCAAGTCCAAGGTGCTGCCGATGCTGCTGTTCGTGGTGATGTGCCTGCCCGCGGCCATCATGGTCGCTGTCGCCGTCGCGACCAAGGCGAACGACCTGCCGGTGGACTACACCCGCTACGCGATCGTCCTCCAGGCCGTCATCAGCCTGTACGTCGCCTCACAGGCCCCCCAGTCCGTCTCGCGCGACCTGCGCTTCAAGACCGTGCCGCTGTACTTCTCCCGGCCCATCGAGACCTCCGACTACGTCCGCGCGAAGTACGCGGCGCTGTCCTCGGCCCTGTTCATCCTCACCGCCGCACCCCTCCTGGTGCTCTATGTGGGCGCGCTGCTCGCCAAACTCGACTTCGCGGACCAGACCAAGGGGTTCGCACAGGGACTCGTCTCCGTGGCACTGCTCTCGCTGCTCTTCGCCGGTCTCGGCCTGGTCGTCGCCTCGGTCACCCCGCGCCGCGGCTTCGGCATCGCGGCCGTCATCGCCGTCCTGACCATCACCTACGGCGCGGTCTCCACGCTCCAGGCGATCGCCGACGTCCAGGGCAGCTCCGGGGCCGTCTCC
This sequence comes from Streptomyces sp. NPDC058985, assembly GCF_042740985.1. Classification (NCBI taxonomy): domain Bacteria; kingdom Bacillati; phylum Actinomycetota; class Actinomycetes; order Kitasatosporales; family Streptomycetaceae; genus Streptomyces; species Streptomyces sp. NPDC058985. Next base: position 38,595 of record NZ_JBHYJX010000057.1, read on the forward strand.
TGGATCGGCCTGTTCTCGCCCATCACCCTCATCGACGGCGTGCAGTCCGCCTTCCTCGGCGCCACCTCGGCCTTCCCGGGCGGCGTCGGCCCGAGCAACGGCGAGGGCCTGGTCTTCGTCCTCGTCACCCTGGGCCTGATCGCCGGCACCTACGGCCTGCTGGTGCGCCGCTACAAGAAGGTGGGACTGTGAGCACCCTCAGCATCGACCACGTCTCCCGCTGGTTCGGCAACGTGGTCGCCGTCAACGACATCACCATGACGATCGGCCCCGGCGTCACCGGCCTCCTCGGCCCCAACGGCGCGGGAAAGTCCACCCTCATCAACATGATGGGCGGCTTCCTCGCCCCCTCCACCGGCAGCGTCACCCTCGACGGCCGGCCGGTCTGGCGCAACGAGGCCATCTACAAGCACATCGGCATCGTCCCCGAGCGCGAGGCGATGTACGACTTCCTCACCGGCCGCGACTTCGTCCTGGCCAACGCCGAACTGCACGGCCTCGGCGCCAAGGCGGCACAGGAAGCGCTCTCCACCGTGGAGATGGAGTACGCGCAGGACCGCAAGATCGCCACCTACTCCAAGGGCATGCGGCAGCGCGTGAAGATGGCCTCCGCCCTCGTCCACCAGCCGTCCCTGCTCCTGCTCGACGAGCCGTTCAACGGTATGGACCCGCGCCAGCGCATGCAGCTGATGGATCTGCTGCGGCGCATGGGCGACGAGGGCCGCACCGTGCTGTTCTCCTCACACATCCTCGAAGAGGTCGAACAGCTCGCCTGGCACATCGAGGTGATCGTCGCCGGACGCCACGCGGCCAGCGGCGACTTCCGCAAGATCCGCCGCCTGATGACCGACCGGCCGCACCGCTACCTGGTGCGCTCCAGCGACGACCGCGCTCTCGCGGCCGCGCTGATCGCCGACCCGTCGACGTCCGGCATCGAGGTCGACCTCGCCGAAGGCGCGCTGCGCGTCCAGGCCGTCGACTTCGGACGGTTCACGGCCCTGCTGCCCAAGGTCGCCCGCGACCACGGCATCCGGCTGTTCACGGTCTCGCCGTCCGACGAGTCCCTCGAGTCCGTCTTCTCGTACCTCGTCGCGGCGTAGGAGGCCGAAGAATGTACGACCCCACAGTCGCCCGGCTCACCTACCGAGCCCTGCTCGGCCGCCGCCGGGCCCTCATCCTCGGCGTGCTGCCCCTGCTGCTGCTCGTCATCGCCGTCGCGGTGCGCGCGCTGGCCGGAGTCGACGACCAGACCGCGGCGGACGTGCTGGGCGGGTTCGCCCTGGCCACCATGGTGCCGATCATCGGCGTCATCGCCGGCACCGGTGCGATCGGTCCGGAGATCGACGACGGCTCGGTGGTGTACCTGCTGTCCAAGCCGATCAAACGGCCGACGATCATCTTCACCAAGCTGATCGTCGCCATAGCGGTGACGATGGTCTTCTCCGCCGTACCCACGTTCCTCGCCGGCCTGATCCTCAACGGCAACGGTCAGCAGATCGCCGTCGCCTACACGATCGCCGCGCTGGTCGCCTCCATCGCCTACGCCGCGCTGTTCCTGCTGCTGGGCACGGTGTCCCGGCACGCGGTGGTCTTCGGGCTCGTCTACGCCCTCGTGTGGGAGGCCCTGTTCGGCTCCCTGGTGCCGGGCGCCCGCACGCTGAGCGTCCAGCAGTGGTCCCTGGCGGTGGCCCAGAAGGTCGCCGACGGAAACCTGGTGACCTCCGACGTCGGCCTGCCGACCGCGACGGCGCTGCTGGTGGGCGTGACCGTCCTCGCCACCTGGTACGCGGGCCAGAAGCTCAGGTCACTGACGCTCGCCGGCGAGGAGTGAGTGGGCCCCGGCCCGGCGGGGCCTCGACCTGACGGGGCCTTCACCCCGGCCCGGGCACACTGGGCCGGGAAGAGAACGGGGAACACACGGGGGACACGGGGCTGGGAGGACCGGGATGGCGGGCCAGACACCTCAGCAGGACGGCCACGGACGACCGCGGGACGGCGGCGAGGAAGCCACCAGGGGCGGCGCCGGGCACAGCGCCGGTGACGACGGCTGGGACGGCCTCGTCCTCGACGAGGAGTTCGTGCGCGAGGCCGGCACCTCCGAGCCCTCGGCCCGCGCCCGGATGCTCGCCGCCCGCTGGCGCCGCGAGAAGCCGGAGCCGCAGCCGTGGCGCTCCGACGAGCCGCCCGCCGGCTGGTTCTTCAGCAAGGCCAGACGCCGCAGGTGGCGCCGGAGCTGACGCGGCGTATGTCCGCCTTTAATCGGTGGCGCCCGGCTTTCCGCGGCGGCATTGTGGTGGATGCACGAGGCCGGACGGCGCCGGCGCATCGGGCGGCCGCTTCGAGCACGCGGGATGCCTCGCGTGGGCCGACCGACGGGGACGTCGGCGCCGTCCGGCTCGTGGGCTCCGTGCCGGGCGGATCAGCCCGACAGACGCTCCAGGACCACCGCGATACCGTCCTCGTCGTTCGAGGACGTCACCTCGTCGGCCACCGCCTTCAGCTCCTCGTGGGCGTTGGCCATCGCCACGCCGCGGGCGGCCCAGCCGAACATCGGGACGTCGTTGGGCATGTCGCCGAAGGCGATCGTGTCCGCCGCCTTCAGCCCCAGCCGGCGGGCCGCCAGCGACAGCCCGGTCGCCTTGGAGAGCCCGAGCGGCAGCAGCTCGACGATGCCCGCGCCGGCCATGGTCACCGTGACGAAGCCGCCCGCGGTGCGCCGGGCCGCCTCGGCCAGCTCGTCGTCCGACAGAGTCGGATGCTGGATGTAGATCTTGTTCAGCGGCGCCGACCACAAGTCGGAGGCGTCGGTGAAGGGCACCGCGGGGAGATCGCCGCCGACCTCGTACCCCGGGCCGACCAGGACGTCGCCGTCCAGGCCGTCGCGGCTCGCCGCCAGGTACAGCGGCCCGGTCTCCGCCTCGATCTTGGCCAGCGCCACCCCGGCCAGCTGGCGGTCCAGCGTGACCGAGGTCAGCAGCCGGTGCTCGCCGGCGTGGTAGACCTGCGCGCCCTGGCCGCAGACGGCCAGACCGTCGTAGCCCAGGTCGTCGAGGATGTGCCGGGTCCACGGGACCGCCCGGCCGGTCACCACGATGTGGGCGGCACCCGCCGAGGTGGCGGCGGCGAGCGCGTCCCGGGTGCGCCCCGAGACCGTGTCGTCGCCGCGCAGCAGCGTGCCGTCGAGATCGGTCGCGATCAGCCGGTACGGGAAGGACCCGGCTCCACCGGTGCCGGGATCCGTGGCGGAGGCGGTGTCGCTCACTTCTTCACCGGCTCCAGGACCTCCCGGCCACCCAGGTACGGACGCAGCACCTCGGGCACGCGCACCGAGCCGTCGGCCTGCTGGTGGTTCTCCAGGATCGCCACGATCGTGCGCGGGACGGCGCACAGCGTGCCGTTGAGCGTGGCGAGCGGGCGCACCTTCCGGTCCTCGCGGACCCGGATCGACAGCCGGCGGGACTGGAACTCGGTGCAGTCCGAGGTCGAGGTCAGCTCGCGGTACTTGCCCTGGGTCGGGATCCACGCCTCGCAGTCGTACTTGCGCGCGGCCGAGGAGCCCAGGTCGGCCGAGGCGACGTCGATGACGCGGAACGGCAGCTCCAGCGACGTCAGCCACTGCTTCTCCCACTCCAGCAGGCGCTGGTGCTCGGCCTGCGAGTCCTCGGGGAGGACGTAGGAGAACATCTCGACCTTGTCGAACTGGTGCACGCGGAAGATGCCCCGGGTGTCCTTGCCGTGCGAGCCCGCCTCGCGGCGGAAGCAGGGCGAGAAGCCGGCGTAGCGCAGCGGCAGGCGGTCGGCGTCGAGGATCTCGTCCATGTGGTACGCGGCGAGGGGGACCTCGGAGGTGCCGACCAGGTACAGGTCGTCCTTGTCGAGGTGGTAGACGTCCTGGGCGGCCTGGCCGAGAAAGCCGGTGCCGGCCATCGACTGGGGGCGGACCAGCGCCGGGGTCAGCATCGGGGTGAAGCCCGCGGCCGTGGCCTGCGCGATCGCCGCGTTGACCAGGGCCAGCTCCAGGAGCGCGCCGACGCCGGTCAGGAAGTAGAAACGTGAGCCGGAGACCTTGGCGCCGCGTTCGACGTCGATGGCGCCGAGCAGCTGGCCCAGCTCCAGGTGGTCGCGGGGCTCGAAGCCCTCGGCTGCGAAGTCGCGGTGCGTGCCGTGGGTCTCCAGCGTGACGAAGTCCTCCTCGCCGCCGACGGGGACGTCGGGGTGCACGAGGTTGCCGAGCCGCTGGAGCAGCTCCTGCGTCTCGGCGTCGGCCGCGTCGCGCTCGGCGTCGGCGGTCTTGACGTCGGTCTTCAGCTGTTCGGCGCGCTTCAGCAGCTCCGCCTTCTCGTCGCCGGAGGCCTTGCCGATGAGCTTGCCGAGGCCCTTCTGCTCGGCGCGCAGCTCGTCGAAGCGCACGCCGGACGACCTGCGTCGCTCGTCGGCGGACAGGAGGGAGTCGACGAGCGCGACGTCCTCTCCACGGGCGCGCTGAGAGGCGCGCACACGGTCGGGGTCCTCACGGAGCAGGCGAAGGTCAATCACGCGGTCAAGGCTACCGGTGTGCGGTGACGGGTCTCGACCCACTATTGCCGAACGCGCGTCTCACGTTCCGTGCGGCCGGTCAATGAAATGCTGCGGCATCCCTGGAACGAGGCACCTGAGGGACGACGGGTTGACCGGATTTCCTTGTGGGGAACGGGACTTGAGGCGTGACTACCCACAGGAATCCACAGCCCGAAAAAGTTATCCACAGGCTGTGCGAAAGATCTGTGGACTCTCGGAAGTGATCATTCCCAATTCCTGGGGGCGGCCTGTCCAAACCCTCCATGCCTGCACTTTCGAGTGGAAACGGGACACCCGGTGTCACTCCGGAGGATGGGGTGCAAGAAACAGGTGGACGAAGGGTGGCTTGGGCCTCTGTGGACGAAGTGGGGGGCTGTAGGGGGATATGTCGACTGAATGCCCTTACGTTGTCGACTTGTCCCCAGGTCGAGATGCAGACCTGTGGATAACTCCTGTGGATAACGAAAATCAGCAGGTAGGACCGGTCGCACGGGGCCGTCGGAACCGGCCGTCAGAACCGGCCGTCCTGGCAGCGCGCCACCCAGTCCGCGGCCGCGACGAACGCCTCGTCCGAGGTGCCCGGCAGCAGCGCGTCCACGTCCGCGACCCCGACCTCCGCGCGCGGGTACGAGCCCAGGTAGCGCACCTGGAGGCAGGTCCGCTTCAGGCCCATCAGCGCGTCGGCGACCCGGCGGTCGGAGATATGACCCTCCGCGTCGATGCAGAAGCAGTAATTGCCGATGCCCGCGCCGGTGGGCCGGGACTGGAGCAACATCAGGTTGATGCCCCGGGTGGCGAACTCGCCCAGCAGATCACGCAGGCCACCGGGGTGGTCGTCCCGCTGCCAGAGCACCACGGACGTCTTGTCCGCGCCGGTCGGGGCCGCGGGCCGGGCCGGACGGCCCACCAGCACGAAGCGCGTCTGCGCGTTCTCCGCGTCGTGGATGTCGGCCTCCAGCACCTCAAGACCGTAACGGGCCGCGGCGAACTCGCCGGCGAAGGCGGCGTCGTACCGCCCCTCCTGGACCAGGCGGGCGCCGTCCGCGTTCGACGCGGCGGACTCCCAGGCGACGTCCGGGAGGTGTGCCTTGAGCCAGTTGCGGACCTGGGGCTGGGCGGCCGGGTGGGCGGTGACCGTCTTGACGTCCGACAGCTTGGTGCCGGGGCGGACCAGCAGCGCGAAGGTGATGGACAGCAGCACCTCGCGGTAGATCATCAGCGGCTGGCCGGCGACCAGCTCGTCGAGGGTGGTGGTGATGCCGCCCTCGACGGAGTTCTCGATCGGCACGAACGCGGCCTCGGCCTCGCCCGTGCGCACCGCGTCGAGCGCGGACTGGACCGAAACGTACGGGACCAGCTCCCGGGTCGCCGTCTCCGGAAGTGTGCGCAGGGCGACTTCGGTGAAGGTGCCTTCAGGGCCGAGATACGCGTAACTGGCTGGCATGACCTCACCCTAATGGGCCCGGGGAGACACGGCTCACGTGTCTCATACCGGCCCCTCGCGCGGGTGAGACGCGGGTGAGACCCGGTTGCTCCCGGGTCCCGCCGGTTCACCCCTCCAGCAGCCGCTGGCCCACGTACTCACCCTCCGCGGCCCCGCCCGGCACCGCGAACAGGCCGCTCGCCTCGTGCCGGATGAACTGCGACAGGGCGTCGCCCCGGTCCAGCTTGCGCTGGACGGGTACGAAGCCGCGCAGTGGGTCGGCCTGCCAGCAGATGAAGAGCAGGCCCGCGTCCGGGACACCGTCGGTGTCGAAGCCGTCGTGGTAGGAGAAGGGGCGGCGGACCATGGCCGCGCCGCCGTTCTGGTCGGGCCGGGTGATGCGGGCGTGGGCGTTGATCGGGACGACGAGGTTCCCCGCCTTGTCCGTCTTCTCCAGGTCCATCTCGGTCGTCTCGCCGCCCCCGGACAGCGGCGCTCCGTCCGACTTGCGGCGGCCGATGACGTCCTCCTGGCCCTTGAGCGAGAGCTTCTCCCAGTCGTCCAGGAGCATGCGGATCCGGCGTACGACGGCGTAGGAGCCGTTCGCCATCCAAGCCCGCTCGTTCCTCCCCGGCTGGTCGGGGACGAAGATCCGCTGGTCGAAGTCGGCCTCGGACGGCTTCGGATTGCGGGTGCCGTCGACCTGTCCCATGAGATTGCGGGCCGTCATGGGGCGGGCGGTGGCGCCCGGTGACCGGTTGAAGCCGTTCATCTGCCAGCGGACGCGGGCGGCGGCTCCGGCGTCCCGCTGGATGGCGCGCAGGGCGTGGAAGGCGACCAGGGAGTCGTCCGCCCCGATCTGCACCCACAGGTCGCCGTTGCTGCGGTTCCTGTCGAGGTGGTCGGAGGAGAAGTCGGGGAGGGGGTCGAGGGCGACCGGGCGTTGTCCGTCCAGGCCGGTCCGGCCGAAGAAGCTGTACCCGAAACCGAAGGTGATGGTCAGCGAGGAGGGCCCCGAGTCCCGGGCCACGTCCGTGTCACGGGTCCCGGCCGGTTCGCCCGCCATCAGCCGGCGCGCCGTGTCGGACCAGCGGCGCAGCAGCGCGGCGGCCTCCTTGCGTCCGGCTCCGGCCGTCAGGTCGAAGGCGACGAGATGGCCGCAGGCCTGCATGGGGTCGGTGATGCCGGGCTGATGTTTCCCGTGAAACATCGCCCGCCCGCTGCCCAGCGAGGTGAGCGGGGCGGCCGCAGTGGAGGGGGCGGCGGCGTAGCCGGTGGCGCCGCCGGCCGCGCCGAGTACGAGCCCCGTGGCACCGGCGGTGCCGAGCAGCCGCCGACGCGAGACACCCTCGCGGGCGGCGGTCTCGGCGGTCTCGGCGTTCAGAGCTTCCGGAGTGGTCTGGTCAGACATGGTGCGGTTCAGCCGATCTGCGCGTTCTTGGAGACGGTCACCTGGTCGATGTCGGAGGTCCGCACGGTGACCGAGACTTCCCAGTCGCCGCCGATCGGGATCTGCACTCCGCTCGCCGACCAGTGGCCGGTGGTGATGTGGTCCGGGGCGACGGGCAGCGGCCCGATGTCCTTGGACTCCTGGGTCAGGGCGACCTTCACCTCGGGTATGTCGAAGGCTGTCCCGTCCGGGCGCTCGACGTAGAGGTGCAGGTCGTTGGCGCCGACCCGGGCGGGGTCGAGTTCGACCCGTACGACGCCCTTGCCGTTCTGGGAGCCGGTGTCGAAGGGCATGTCCAGGGTCACCGCGCCGGTGGATGGTGCGGGCGTGGTGGCGGAGGAGGCGCCGGTGGCCTTGGCCTCCTGCTCCGTCCGGCCTGGCTCGGTCTGGGTCAGCACGGTGGTGACGGCCAGCAGGACGACGGCGACGCCCGCCTCGGCGAGCACGGAGCGGCGCAGTCCGAAGCGGTTCGGGTCGGCGTCCCGCTGCCGCTTCTGCCGGGCGGCGTCCACGGCGGCGCGCTGCCGGGCGAGCTGAGCGGCACGCTGGGAGCCGCCGGAGCCGTTCGCGGCCCCGGAACCCTTCCCGCCTCCGGCCCCCTTGGCACCCGCACCGGCCCCCTTGGCACCCGCACCGGCCCCCTTGGCGCCCCCGGAGCCCTTCGAGCCACCGGTCGCCTTGCCGGAGGCTGCCGCCTTGCCGGAAGCCGCCGCATTGTCGGAGGCGGCCGCTTTCCCGGAAGTCTTCGCCTTCCCGTTTCCCCGGCCGGACGACGCGCCCACCCGCTCCTTTTGCGCCTTCTCGTCCTTCTCGTCCTTCTCGCCCTTCTGGCCCTTCTGGCCCTTCTCGTGCTTCTCCCCTTGCCCCCGCTGCCGGACCACGCCCGGGGCCGCCGCCCCCGCCAGCTGCGCGGTCCACCGGCGCGAGAGGTAGGCGATGCCGACCAGTACCGCGACGAGCCCGATCTTGACGAGGAGCAGTTGTCCGTACCGCGTGTCGGTGAAGGCCGTCCAGGAGCCCAGCTGGCGCCAGGACTGGTACGTACCGGTCACCACCAGCGCGACCACGCTGCCGAAGGCGACGCGCGAGAACCGGCGTACGGCGACGGCCGGGACCGGTGTGTCCGCGGGGCCGCGGTACAGCGCGACGAGCAGTGCGGTGAGTCCGCCGAACCAGGTGGCCACGGCGATCAGGTGGACGATGTCGGCCGGCATGGCGAGGCCCGCCTGGAGGCCCACGGAGGCGTGCTCGGACATCGCCCAGGTCGCCGCGAGGCCCGCCGCGACGACGGACCCGCCGACCGCGAGCCCGAAGGTGAGGTCCTTCTTCTCCTCGTCCTCCCGCTTGTCGTAGGCGCCGAAGAGCACGGCGACGAACAGCGCGGCGGCCGCGAGCAGCAGCAGCCGGGAGATCAGCGCGGCGCCGGTCTTGGTCTGCAGCACCTCGCCGAGCAGGTTCAGGTCGACGATGTCACCGGCCTTACCGGAACCGGTGTAGGAGCCGCGCAGCAGCAGGAGCATGAGGGTGGCGGCGGTCAGCGCGAGCCACCCGGAGACGACGACCCGCTGGACGACGCGGACCCCGGAGCCGCGCGGCCAGCAGGCCAGCACGAAGGCGGCGCCGCCCACCAGCACGGCGAACCCGGCGTACGACACGTACCGGCCGAAGCTGTAGAGGGTGCCGACGAACCCGCCGCCCGCCTCCTGGGCGGAGACGGAGACCGAGGTGTCGGACGGGGCTCCGACGGAGAAGGTGTAGGCGCCGGCGACGGGGTGGCTGTCGGCGGAGACCACCTGGTAGGTCACCGTGTAGGTGCCGTCGGGCAGCCCGGTGTGCAGCTTCACGGAGTACGTCGTGCCGCCCGTGCCGGACGGGCTGCCGTCGTCGACGCGCTTGCCCTTGGGGTCCAGGACGCGCAGCGAGTCGTCGTCCAGGGAGACCGACTCGGAGAAGGTGAGCGAGACCTGGGCCGGAGCCCGGTCGACCACCGCCCCCTGCTGGGGGTCGCTGCCGGTCAGGGCGGCGTGCGCGGAGGCCGGTCCGGCGCCGGCGAGCAGCGCGCAGGCCGCGGCCAGGAGCAGCAGCACCAGGGTCCGGAAGCGTGGGGCGATGGTCTGTGTCAAGGTGGTCCCTCCCTCGGTCCGGTCAGTTTCCGGTGTGTGCGGAGTGTCCGGTGGGCTGGTAGGTGGCCGCCTTCACGGGCACCTTGACCGTGACGGGGTCGGACTGGGCGAAGTGCAGTTCGACGGTGACCGACTGGCCCTGCTTCGGCTGCTGCTTCAGCTTCTCGAACATCAGGTGGTTTCCGCCGCTCTTGAACACGAGTTGACCGTGTGCGGGGATCTTGAGGCGGTCCACCTCCTTCATCGTTCCGTCGACGGTCTCGTGCACGGTGACGTCGCCGGCCTCGCTGGTGACCGAGGTCAGTTCGTCGTCCGAGTCGCCCTCGTTGGTGATGGTGAGGAATCCGGCGGCCATCGAGGCGGAGACCGGCTGCGGTATGTAGGCGGCGCCGACCGAGAGTTCGGCCCCGGAGGCCCCGGAGGCCCCGGAGGCCCCGGAGTCCGCGCCGCCGCAGCCCGCGAGGGCCAGCGTGCCGATCACCGCGAGGGCCGCGAGGGCGGGGCGGGTGCCGCGGCCGCTCACGGGTTCTCTCCCTTGACGAGCTTGGGGAGGTCCTTGGTGTAGTCGTCGACCGTGGCGTCCTCGCCGTAGAGGACGTAGCCCGCGTCGGACTTCGGGGAGAAGGCGACGACCTGGGTGCCGTGGGTCGAGACGATCTTGCCGTTCTTGTCCTTGGCCGGCGGGTCGATCGAGATGCCGAGGGTGCGGGCGCCGGCCTGGATGGTGTCGAAGTCGCCGGTCAGGCCGACGATCTGCGGGTCGATGCCCTTGAGCCACTTGCCCAGCGCGGCCGGGGTGTCCCGTTCCGGGTCGGTGCTGACGAACACGACCCGGAGCTTGTCCTGCTCGGCCTGCGACAGCTGCTTCTTGGCCACGGCGATGTTGTTCATGGTCAGCGGGCAGACGTCGGGGCAGTGCGTGTAGCCGAAGTAGACCAGCGTGGGCCGTCCGGCGGTCTGCTCACGGAGGTCGTACTTCTTGCCCTGGGTGTCGGTGAGGACGAGGTCGGGCTTCTCGAAGGGCTTGTCGAGGACGGTGGCGGCCTGCTGGGCGGTGTCCTCGGAGACCATGGTGACCGGCTTGTCGCTGTCGGCGCCGCTGCCGCAGGCGGACAGGGTCAGGGAGGCGGCGGCGAGCAGGGCCGCCGCGGCGAACGTCTTCTTACGCATAGAAAAATGTCCCAGATGTGAGGTGCACCGGTGCGCGCCGGGGGCCGTCGGACCGACGGCACGGCGC
>NZ_JBHYJX010000058.1:0-48300 GCF_042740985.1 Streptomyces sp. NPDC058985
TCCCTTCGGTCTTGCGTTTCCGACTCTATCAGATCTTTCCGATCCGATTTCCTCGGTGCTTTCCAGGTTCCCGCTTTCGCGTTTCCCTTTCCGGCGGTTCCGACTCTATCAGATCCTTTCGGGCTCTGATTCCCCGTCAGAGGGGGTTGTCTTCCCGGCCCTCGGGCCGTTCCGACGTCTCAAACCTTAGCGGACCGTCTCGGTGTTTCCCAATCGGGGGCTACCGGGCCGTCGAGCGACAATCGGAATTGAATTCGGACATGCCGAAGCCATTCCCACTGGGGGCTCGTGCTGGTGGTTTGGGTGCCGCTGCTGCGGCGGAGGTGCTACCGCAGAACCGTTACGGTGCCGTGGCAACCCGAAGAAGTGTACGGACCCCGTAGGGGGCTGTCAACCATCTCTGTCAAGATCTTTATTCGAGGTCGCTGAGCCGACCGCCCGCGTCGGGCTGGGCGTGCTCGACCCGGCGCAGGAGGCGGGTGAGCACCTCGCCGAGCGCGGTCCGGTCGTCCGGGGAGAGGTCCTGGAGCAGGTCCTCCTCGAAGACCGAGGCGAGGCGCATGGCCTCCAGCCACTTCTCGCGCCCCTCCGACGTCAGCTCGACGATGACGCGGACCCGGTTCGACTCGTCGCGCTCCCGGGTGACCAGGCCCTCGGTCACCATGCGGTCGATGCGGTGGGTCATCGCCGCGGGGGTCAGGCCGAGACGCTTGGCGAGGTCGCCGGGGCCCAGCCGGTAGGGGGCGCCGGAGAGGACCAGCGCCTTGAGTACTTCCCAGTCGGTGTTGCTGATGCCCAGCTCGGCGGTCTGCCGGCCGTACGCGACGTTCATGCGGCGGTTGAGGCGGGACAGCGCCGAGACGATCTTCTCGACCTGGGGGTCGAGGCCCTGGAACTCGCGCTGATAGGCGGCGATCTGTTCTTCGAGTGGCGGTTCGCCGGCGCCGGAGGTGTCGCCCATGGCCGCAGTATGGCACGCCGCTCCTTTGCCTCGAAGTCCTTCACTATGTACTCTTTACCTTCGAACTTTAGCTTCTAAGTCTTCAGCTCTAACGGCTGGAGCGATCGACCCAAGAGAGGGTGAACGTGACCAGGGCAATGGGCGCCGCGATGCGCCGGATTCACGTGGGCAACGCACTCAGCGCGTTCGGACTCGGCTTCACCGTCCCCTACCTGTACGTCTATGTGGCGCAGGTCCGGGGGCTCGGCTCCATGACGGCGGGTCTCGTGCTCGCCGTCTTCGCGGTGGCCGCGCTGATCGTGCTGCCGTTCGCCGGGCGGGCCATCGTCCGGCGGGGCCCGCTGCCGGTGCTGCTCATCGCCCTGGTCACCGCCGCGCTCGGTGCGCTGAGCCTGGGGCTCTCTGCCTCGGCGGCCACCGTGCTGCTGTCCGCCGCCGCGCTGGGCGCGGGGCAGGCCGTGATGCAGCCGGCGCTCGCGACGATGATCGTGGACTGCTCCACGACGGAGACCCGGTCACGGGCCTTCGCCATGCAGTTCTTCCTGCAGAATCTGGGACTCGGCGTCGGCGGACTCATCGGCGGCCACCTGGTCGACACCACCAGCGCCTCGTCCTTCACGCTGCTGTTCGCGATCGAGGCGGCCATGTTCCTGGTGCTGGTCGCGGTGATGGCCACCGTGCGGGTGCCGCGGGCCCCGCATGTCGAGGCCGTCCCGGGCCAGGCCGCCGGGGGCAGCTGGAAGCAGCTGCTCGGCAACCGCGCGATGGTGCAGCTGTGCGTGCTGGGCTTCGTGCTGTTCTTCGCCTGCTACGGACAGTTCGAGTCGGGGCTGAGCGCGTACGGCGTCGAGGCCGCCGGGATCACCACGTCCGCGCTGGGGACGGCGCTGGCCGCGAACACGCTGATGATCGTGATCGCGCAGTTCGCGGTGCTGAAGTTCGTGGAGCGGCGGAAGCGGTCGCGCGTGATCGCCGCCGTGGGTCTGATCTGGGCCGTGGCGTGGGCCGTGGCCGGGTACGCCGGGCTCGGGCACGGCAGCCAGACGATGGCGACGGCCGCCTTCATCTCGACGTACGCGCTGTTCGGGCTGGGTGAGGCGATGCTGTCGCCGACGCTGGCCCCGCTGGTCGCGGACCTGGCGCCGACCGGTCTCGCCGGGCAGTACAACTCCGCCTTCGCCCTGGTGAAGCAGCTCGCGCTGGCGATCGGGCCGGCGGTCGGCGGGCCGCTCGGGGCCTCGCTGCACGCGCCGTACATCGTGGCGTTCCTGTTCTTCTCGCTGGGCATCACAGTGCTGGCGGTGCGGTTGGGGCGGCAGCTGACCGACGTTCAGAATCAGCCGTCGCTGGCTCGGAGCCGGGTGGTCACGCAGGGCCGGACGCCCGCGGACGCGGTGGCGGCCGCGGAGGCGTGAGCCGGGTGTGAAGCCGTGGCGGACTCCGGTCCGTCACGGCTTCGGCAGGACGAACTCGCACCAGACGGCCTTGCCGCCGCCGGGTGTGCGCCGGGACCCCCAGTTGGTGGCGATGGTCGCGACGATGGCGATGCCCCGGCCGGACTCGTCCCCGGGCTCCGCGCGGCGGCGCCTGGGCAGGTGGTCGTCGCCGTCGGTGACCTCGATGATCAGGCGGCGGTCGGTGCGGCGCAGGCGCAGCCGCATGGGCGGCGTGCCGTGCTGGAGGGAGTTGGCGACCAGTTCGCTGGTGGCCAGGACGCCCAGGTCGTGCAGGTCGGTGGGGAAGCGCCAGCTGGTCAGGACGCCGGAGGCGAAGGCACGCGCGCGTGGGGCCGCCTCCACGCCGCCGAGCAGTTCGAGGGCGGCGTTGCGGAACAGTTCGGCGTCCGCGCCGGTGCGTGCGGGATGCTGGAGGACCAGGACGGCGACGTCGTCGTCGTGGTCCGGGGTGACGCCGGCGGAGCGGACCAGGCGGTCGCAGATCACCTGCGGGGTGCCGGTCGCGCCGGACAGGGCGCGCTCCAGGGCGGCGATGCCCTCGTCCAGGTCCTCGTCGCGGCGTTCCACCAGGCCGTCGGTGTAGAGGACGGCGGTGGAGCCGGGGGTCAGGGAGATCGAGCCGGACGTGTGCACCCAGCCGCCGGTGCCGAGCGGGGGGCCGGTGGGCTCGTCAGCGCGCTGGACGGTGCCGTTCTCGTCGCGGACCAGGATGGGCAGGTGCCCGGCGGACGCGTAGACCAGCCGGCCCTCGTTGGGGTCGTGGATGGCGTAGACGCAGGTCGCGATCTGGTTGGCGTCGATCTCGGTGGCGAGGCCGTCGAGGAGCTGGAGCACCTCGTGCGGGGGGAGGTCGAGGCGGGCGTAGGCCCTGACCGCCGTACGGAGCTGGCCCATGACGGCCGCCGCGCGGACGCCTCTGCCCATGACGTCGCCGATGACCAGGGCGGTGCGGCCGCCGCCGAGGGTGATCACGTCGTACCAGTCGCCGCCGACCGCGGCCTCGGTGCCGCCGGGGTGGTAGGTGGCGGCGACGCGCAGGTCGTCGGGCTCCTCCAGTTCCTGTGGGAGCAGGGAGCGCTGGAGGGTGACGGCGGTTTCGCGCTGGCGGCTTTCGCTCGCGCGGAGGCGGGCCGCGGCCTCGGCGTGGTCGGTGACGTCGGTGGCGAAGACGAGAACGCCGCGGTCACCGTGGTCGCCGCTGCCCTTGTCGCGCTCGGTGACCGGGGTGCAGGTGAAGGTGTAGGAGCGGCCGTCGGGGGCCTTGCGGGACTTGAGGGTGCGGGGCCGGCCGCTGCGCTGGACCTGGTCCAGGAGCGGGAAGAGGCCCGGCTCGTCCAGCTCGGGGAGGGCCTCGCGGGCGCGTTCGCCCAGGTCGCGCATGCCGAAGGCGGCGACGTAGGCGTCGTTGACGTAGGCGAGGCGGTGTTCGGGGCCGTACACGAGGGCGACGAGGGCCGGGACGCGGTCGAGGACGTCGCGTACGGGCAGGTCGTCCACGGCGGGGGCGGGCGGGGCCTCCTCGGTCAGCTGCTCGACGCGGGCGGCGGGTACGGAGCCGTCGCTCCGCCGGTCGGGGGAGACCGTCGGGTCGGTCCGCGCTGCGGCGCGGCGCTGCGTTCCGGGGAGTCGGGCGCTCCAGCGCGTGAAGTTCACGAATCCTTGCCTAGTGTAGTTGTCGGCGGCCGGAGACCGGGACGGCCGGGACCGGCCGTGGCCCCGGGGGCCGCGCGGGGCGGGCGGCGGCGCGCCCGCGGTGGTGGACCAGTCTGGCAGGGTGCCGGCCTGGCCGACATCCGTCAGACGCCTCAGTCGGCGGGGGAGTTCCGGACTCCGGTCAGGACGACCCCTTCGGGTTGTGCGGCGGTTCCTGGGAAGGCTTTCCACCGGCCGCGAGTTCGAACTCCGCTCGGGGATGTTCGAGTGAGCCCAGGGAGACGATCTCCCGTTTGAAGAGTCCGGCGAGGGCCCATTCGGCCAGCACGCGTGCCTTGCGGTTGACGGTGGGGACGCGGCTGAGGTGGTACGCGCGGTGCATGAACCACGCGGGGTAGCCCTTCAGCTTGCGTCCGTAGACGTGCGCGACGCCCTTGTGGAAGCCGAGGGAGGCGACGGAACCGGCGTAAGTGTGCGCGTACGTGTCGAGGGGCTCGCCGCGCAGGGCGTGCGTGACGTTGTCGGCGAGGACCCTGGCCTGGCGGACGGCGTGCTGGGCGTTGGGGGCGCATTCCCGCGCGGGGCCGGACGCGGTGACGTCCGGGACGGCGGCGGCGTCTCCCGCGGCCCACGCGTGCGGGGCGCCGTCGACCGACAGGTGGGCGGTGCAGATGAGGCGGCCGCGGTCGTCGAGGGGCAGGTCGGTGGCGGCGAGGACCGGGTGGGGTTTGACGCCGGCCGTCCAGACGACCGTACGGGTGGGGAAGCGGGAGCCGTCGCTGAGGACGGCGACGCGGTCGGCGCAGGAGTCCAGGCGGGTGTCCAGGCGTACGTCGATGTTGCGGCGGCGCAGTTCGGTCACCGTGTAGCGGCCCAGGTCCTCGCCGACCTCGGGCAGGATGCGGCCCGAGGCCTCGACGAGGATCCACTTCATGTCCTCGGGGGTGACGTTGTGGTAGTACCGCGCGGCGTAGCGGGCCATGTCCTCCAGCTCGCCCAGGGCCTCCACGCCCGCGTAGCCGCCGCCGACGAACACGAAGGTGAGGGCGGCGTCGCGGATGGCGGGGTCGCGGGTGGAGGAGGCGATGTCCATCTGTTCGAGGACGTGGTTGCGCAGGCCGATGGCCTCCTCGAGGGTCTTGAAGCCGACACCGTGGTCGGCGAGGCCGGGGACGGGCAGGGTGCGGGAGACCGAGCCGGGCGCGAGGACGAGTTCGTCGTAGGTCAGCCGGCGGGCGCCGGTGCTCTCCTCGTCGGTGGCGAGGGTGGTGATGGTGGCGGTGCGTGTCGTGTGGTCGATGGACCGGGCCTCGCCGATGACGAGGCGGCACTGGCCGAGGAGGCGGCGCAGGGGCACGACGACGTGCCGCGGGGAGATGGAGCCGGCCGCCGCCTCGGGCAGGAAGGGCTGGTACGTCATGTAGGGGTCGGGGGTGACGACCGTGATCTCCACGTCGCCCCGCCGGAGTTCACCCCTGAGGTTCCGCTGCAGCCGCAGGGCCGTGTACATCCCGACGTAGCCACCGCCGACAACGAGAATGCGCGCACGTTCCTTCACCATCCCATGACGCACCCGGCGCTTGCGTTTGTCCACAGGCTCGTCGATTTGTGTGACCGGAGATCGCGAAGGCCCGGCCACGGCCGCGGGGCCGTGGTGAGGCGCGGTCGTGCAGGTCAGCGGGGGTGGAGGTGGGGGTGGCAGGCGGCACATTCGGGGCGTATGCGATCCGTGCTCCGATCGGGGGGCCCTCCGGGCGGAACGTGCCCCTTCTGAATTGACCCCCGCTCAACTATGTTCTTTCCGACGGGGTGCAGGGGGATGCGCTCACCGGGTCCGCGACGGGCGGACCGCGGAAGGGGCCAGTTCCGCACACTCCGGCATTCGATGGCGGGGAGAGTCTCCGGGGGGAGACGTCATTACCGGGGGATTGTCTATGCATGTTCAGGACTCTCATTGGTCGTCCGCGTCGGCTGTCGCGCCCGGTGGCGCGACGAGTGCGGCGGCGGGTGGCGCACGCGGGGACGCGGCACGGAACGCTCCGTTGCGCGTGGACGCCCAGCGCAATCTGGAGCACGTCCTGCGCGCGGCCCGCGAGGTCTTCGGCGAGCTGGGTTACGGCGCGCCCATGGAGGACGTGGCGCGGCGCGCCCGGGTCGGTGTCGGCACCGTGTACCGGCGCTTTCCGAGCAAGGACGTGCTGGTCCGGCGGATAGCCGAGGAGGAGACGGCGCGGCTGACCGACCAGGCCCGGACGGCGCTCGGGCAGGAGGACGAACCGTGGTCGGCGCTGTCCCGCTTCCTGCGTACGTCGGTGGCCTCGGGCGCCGGCCGGCTGCTGCCGCCGCAGGTGCTGCGGGTCGGGGTGTCGGAATCCGCCGACGACGGTGCGGGCGGTGACGGCGCCGCCGTTCCGGCCGGTGAGCCGCGGGTGCCGCAGCAGCGGATACAGCCGGGCTCGGGCGAGCTGCGGCTGGTGTCGGAGGAGCCCGGTCCTGCCGGTGCGCCGGCCGATGCCGCGGCGTCCGTGGAGGTCGATCACGGTGCGGCGGCGCTGCTGGAGGTCGTGGGCCGGCTCGTGGAGCGGGCCCGTGCGGCGGGCGAACTGCGGCCGGGCGTCTCGGTGTCGGACGTGCTGCTGGTGATAGCCACGGCCGCGCCCTCGCTGCCGGACCCGGCGCAGCAGGCGGCGGCCTCGGCCCGGCTGCTGGACATCCTGCTGGAGGGACTGCGGTCGCGTCCCGCCTGAACCGCCGCGGCCGTCGGGGCAGGGGCCAAGGTACTTCTCCTTCCCCGAACGGCTGAGCGTCATGACCGCCGCGCGGCACATCCCCACGGACGAGTGGTGATCGGCACAAGGAGGTCCTGAACAAAAGCCAATATGGCACTCTGGCGCCGTGTTCGGACTGGCTGGGCAGGCGGCGGGGGCATTCCGCGATGAGCGTTGACGGGCGGGGCGGGTCACTCGGTGACGGCGAAGGCGGGCCCGGTGACACGGGACCCGCCGACTCGCCACAGGTGCCGGGCCAGGGTGGACGGGCCAGGTCCCCGTGGGGCGGCGGTCCGGCGGACGCGGGTCGGCCCGGCCCGGGTGAGGGTACGGAGGCCGGCCCTCCGGCGGGGTCCGGCGTCCCGGCCCAGCGCGAACTGCACGAGGACAGCGTCCTGCCGCCGCCGCGCGAGGTCCCGTCGTCCGACGCCGAGCTGATCGAGGGCATGCGCGCGGGCGACGACACGGCCTACGAGGAGCTGTTCCGGCGCCACGCGGACGCGGTACGCCGGTACGCGCGCACCTGCTGCCGCGACGCCCACACCGCCGACGACCTCACCGCCGAGGTCTTCGCCCGCATGCTCCAGGCGGTGCGCGGGGGTTCGGGTCCCGAGCACGCCGTGCGCGCCTACCTGCTCACCGCGGTCCGGCGGGTCGCCGCGGGCTGGACGCGGTCGGCCGGGCGGGAGCAGCTGGTCGACGACTTCGCCGTGTTCGCCGCGCAGTCCGCGCGGACCACCGAAGTCCCGGACGACGACACCCTGGAGCTGGGCGCCGACGTCCGGGCCATGCACCAGGCCGAGCAGTCGATGGCGATGCGGGCCTTCCGGTCGCTGCCCGAGCGGTGGCAGGCCGTGCTGTGGCACACCGAGGTCGAGGACGAGTCCCCGAGCGAGGTGGCCCTGCTCTTCGGGCTGGACGCCAACGGCACCCGGGTACTCGCCAGCCGCGCCCGCGAGGGTCTGAAGCAGGCCTACCTCCAGGCCCACGTCAGCGACACCCTCACCGGCGACGAGGAGTGCGCCCGCTACGCCGACCAGCTCGGCACGTACGCGCGCGGCAGGCTGCGCGTCCGGGCCGAACGCGGGCTGCGCAAGCACTTGGAGGAGTGCGCGCGGTGCCGGCTGGCCGCCACTCAGATCGAGGAGGTCGCGAGCGGCATCCCCGCCGTGGTGCCGGTCGCCGTCATCGGCTGGTTCGGCGCCGCCGGGTACGCCAAGGCGGCCGGGATCGTCGCCGGCGGGGCGGGCGTCGGCGCGGCGGGTGCGGCGGCGGCCGGTGGTACGTCCGGCGGCGCGGGTGGCGGCGGCGCGGGCGGCGGTGCCGCGGCCTCCGAAGGGCTGGGCGCGCCGGTGAAGGCGGGTATCGCGGCCGGTGTGGTGGCGGTGGCCGCCGCGGCGGCGCTGGTCTTCGCGCTGGCCGGCGACGACGAGCCGGCGGACCGTCCCTCGAAGGCCGCCCCGCCCGCCTCCTCACCGGTGGCCCAGCCCGCCCCCGACTCCCCCACGCCCACTCCGCGCCCACCCCGCGCCCAGCCCCCGGCGGCCGCCCCCGAGCCGGCCCCGACCCCCACCCCGACGCCTGAACCGCCCCGGACACCGAAGCCGACCCCCACCCCGAAGCCCACGCCCACCCCGACTCCGACCCCGTCGTCCCCCGCACCCTCTCCCTCCCCCACACCCCCACCACCCGCGTCACCGCCCCCACCCACCCGGACCGTCTACCAGTGGAACGAGCTGGCGTACGACGTGACCGGTGACGGCACCCGGCCCGAGATGCGGCTGGCCGAGAGCAGTTGGGTGTGGCAGCGCTCCGCACTGTCGATCGGCGGCGTGCGGTACGCGCACGGCGTCACCGTGCACGGCCGCTCCTCCGTCACCATCGACCTCAACCGCTCCTGCTCGTCCTACGAGGCGCTGGCCGGCGTCGACGACCTGACGATGAAGCTCGGCAAGGTCCACTTCTCGGTGTTCGCCGACGGGGTCCGGCTGTGGAACTCCGGGGCGGTCGAGGGCGGTGACCCGGCGGTGCCCGTCCATGTGGACGTCTCGGGGCGCGAGACCGTACGCCTGGTGACCGAGCCGCACGGGCCGCTCGACTCGGCGGTGCCGGCGGACTGGGCGCGGTCACGCTTCACCTGCGCGTAGCGCCCCGCCCCACCCCGCGCTCTACGGGACCGGCTGCCGCGGCCGGAGGTCGCGCACCGCCTCGTCCAGTTCGCCCAGGACGTCGCCCGGGGTGAGGGCGGCGCCTTCGGCCTGCTCGGCTGCGTACCGCTCACCGCCGAGGGCGGTACGGGCGGCGGCCCCGGCCCGCTCGGCGTGCGCGCGGTCGGGCATGGGGCGCGGACGGTCGCCGCGCCAGTGCGCGGCCGCGCCGAGCAGCCGTGCCGACCGGGCGTGGTCGCCGAGGCGGCACAGCAGTTCGGCCGAGCCGTCCACGAGGGCCGCCAGGACCAGGTCGGCGCACCGCTTGCGCACGGCCGTCCGGAAGGTCTCCACCAGCAGCGGCAGCCCCTCGCGCGGCCCCGACTCGCCCGCCGTCACGAGGGCGTCCACCAGCCCCAGCATCGCCAGGAACTGCGGTGGGGGCGTCCCCCGCACGCACTCCTCGCGGGCCGCCTCGCACAGGGCACGCCCGCGCGCGAAGTCCGCGTCCTCCACCGCGAGTCCGGCCCGCAGCATCAGGACGAACGCCTTGGAGTCCACGACGCCGTACCGGTCGGCGGCGGCGCCGGCCCGGTCGAGCACGGTGAGCGCCGTGTCGCGGTCCCCCGAGCGGTAGGCGATTTCGGCGAGCCGGGCGATGAGGAGGGGCGACTCCGCGAAGGCGCCCACCTCGTCGGCGAGCCGCAGCGCTTCCTCGTACTCGGCCCTGGCCTCCTCGTAGCGGCCGCCGACCATGGCGTGCTCGCCGAAGGCGCTGCACACCTGGGCCTCCACCAGGCGGTCGCCGATCCGGCGGCTGAGCACGCGCAGTTCCGCCAGGTCCTCGTCGACGCCGGCCAGGCCCCCGGAGGAGTCGACCACCGAGAGCGTGCGGAACATGAGGCCGGCGGCGGTCTCCCATTCGCCCCCGTAGGCGCGGCAGTTGGCGACGCAGGCGTCCATGGCCTCGCGCACGTCGCCGGAGTCGCTGACGAAGAACTGGGTCAACGGCCAGATGAGGCCGGGTACCCGGGCCGCTTCCGGGCCTCCCGCGGCGAAGTGGTCCCGCACCCGGACGACGTACCGGCGCATCCGCTCGTCCAGCCGCCCCTCCCCCGGCCCGGCCTCGAAGGTGAGGAGGAGGTGCATCATCCGCACCTGCATGCGCAGGGAGTGCAGCGGGTGCCGAGTGTCGCCCTCCGGTACGGCGAGGAGGGCGTCCACGGGATCGGCGGCGGCCGTACGGCGGGCGAGGACGTCCGGCGTAGGCACCTCCCCACCGCCCGCGTCCAGGGCGGCTCCGAGACGCAGCGTCCGGTCGAACCACCGGACGCCCTCGTGCCGGTAGTTGCGCAGCCACCAGAACCACCCCATGGCGAGGGCGAGGGCGGCGGCCTCCCGCTCGTCACCGGCGTCGAGGGTGCGGTCGAGGGCCGCGCGGATGTTGTCGTGCTCGGTCTCCAGACGGGCGATCCAGGGCAGCTGCCCGGCGGACCGCAGCTGCGGGTCGGCCTTCTCGACCAGCGCGCGTGCCCACGCGCGGTGGGCCCTTTCGGCGGCGGCGCGCAGCCCGGGCACCTCGGCAGCGCGTTCGCCGGCGTACTCGTGGATGGTCTCCAGCATGCGGTAGCGCATGGCGCCTTGGGTGCCGGGGGCGGCGACGACGAGGGACTTGTCGACGAGGGCCCCGACGAGGTCGGCCGCGGGCCCGGTGCCGACGGCCTCGGCGGCGTCCAGCTCCCAGCCGCCGGCGAAGACGGACAGCTGGCACAGCATGGTCCGTTCGGCGTCGTCGAGGAGGTCCCAGGACCAGTCGACCACCGCCCGCAGGGTCTGCTGGCGGGGCAGGACGGTGCGGCTGCCGGAGGTCAGCAGCCGGAAGCGGTCGTCGAGCCGGTCGGCGATCTCCCGGGGCGTGAGCACCCGCAGGCGGGCCACGGCCAGCTCGATCGCGAGGGGGAGCCCGTCCAGTCGGCGGCAGATCTCGGCGACCGCGGTCTCGTCCCGCAGCAGGGTCCCGGCGTCGGGCCGTACGGCGGCCGCGCGGGCGGCGAAGAGGCGCTGGGCCTGGTCCGGGGTGAGCGGCTCGACCGGGCGCACCGACTCGCCCGGGACGCCGAGCGGTTCACGGCTGGTGGCGAGGACGGTGAGGCCGGGGCAGCGGGTCAGCAGCGTCTCGGCGAGCCGGGCCACCGCTTCGATGACGTGTTCGCAGTTGTCGAGGACGAGAAGCAGGTCGCGAGCCGAGCAGTACTCGACGAGCAGGGCGACGGGGTCGTGCGGGACGGCGCCCCGGTCGCTGCTCACCAGGACGGTCTCGCGCAGCCCGAGCGCGTTGACGACCGCACCGGGCACGGCCTCGGGCCGGTCGAGAGGGGCCAGTTCGACCAGCCAGGCCTGCGGGAGCGCGGCGGCGGCCTCCTCGGCGAGGCGGGTCTTCCCGGAGCCGCCGGGGCCGGTGAGGGTGACCAGCCGGGCCGTGTGCAGGTCGGAACGGATGGCGTCGAGTTCGCGTTCGCGTCCCACGAAGGAGGTCAGGCGGGGCCGGATATTGCCCGTCCGCGCGGGGGGCGCCGGCCGCCGTTCGTCGGCGGGGGCGGCGAGCAGTTCGGCGTGCAGGGCGCGCAGCTGCGGTCCCGGCCCGGTCCCGAGTCCCTCGTCCAGAGCACGCCGGGCGTCCTCGTAGGCGGCCAGGGCGTCGGCGTCGCGGCCGGCGGCGCGCAGGGCGCGGACGAGGAGGGCGTGCAGCGGTTCGTCGTACGGGTGCGCGGCGGTCAGTTCCCGCAGCCGCGGTACGGCGTCGTGGGCGTCGCCGAGGCGCAGGCCGGCCTCGATCCGGGCCCGGGTCGCCTCCAGGCGCAGGGCCTCGGGGCGGGCGGCGGCGTCGGGGAGGTCGGCGAGGGCGGGCCCGTGCCAGAGCCCGAGGGCCTCGTCCAGCTGCCGGGCGGCGACCGCGGCGTCACCGCGCTGGAGGGCGGCGGTGCCGTGCCGTACGAGGCGCTCGAAGACGTACAGGTCCACGTCGTCCCGGGTCGCGTCGAGCCGGTAGCCACCGGGGGCGGAGGCGACGGCGTCCCTGCCGACGGTACGGCGCAGACGGCCGACCAGTGCCTGGAGGGCGGCGGGGGCGTCCTTCGGCGGATCCTCCGCCCAGACCTCGTCGATCAGGGTGGCGGGGGTGACGACCTGGCCGGGTCGCAGGGCGAGGGCGGCGAGCAGCGTCCGGAGCCGGGGCCCGCCGGGGGTGACGACGGTGCCGTGGTCCTCCGTCTGGGTGACCCCCAGGATTCTGTACCGCACGGGTTCATTGTCGCCGGAGGCGGGTGGTGGGCTTACGCGGCCCGCGCGCCGGAGGGATTACGAGGTGGGTTCCACGTCCCGGCACAACGCGGTATCCGGCGCGGGTGCGGGCCGGGGGTGGGTGTCGCGGGCCGGCGCTTGCCGGGTGCCGCTGCGCCCACCCGTGCCGCCCCAGCGGCACGACTGCCCGCAGCTGGGACGGCGGAGAGCCGCGTACGGCGAGAAGGGGGCGTGTCGGGGGGTGTCCGCCCGCAGCGGTTGGCGCGTCAACGAACGGCACTTCTGTGGCCGACCGATTTCGCGCCGTTCCGAGGACGGACACCCTCCGGCGCGACCCCGACCCACAACGCAACGCACCGCGCTACGCGCACCCCCACCCCACCCGCACAGGCCGCCGCAGGCATCGCCGCTACCCCCGCCGCACCACAGCCCCCGCCCCACCCAACGCCCCCCGCTCCGGCGCGATCCCGCCCGGTACCGCGCGCTGCCGCGCCGGCGTGCCCGTCCAGCAGGTGCCCCGGCGGGCCAGCAGCCGCCGCAGCCACAGCTCCAGGGAGACCAGGTCGGCCACCCCGTCCAGCGGCAGCGCCTCGCCCGCCGCCACCGCCCGCACCGCCTTGCGCACCACCCGCGCCTCCACCAGCCCCGCCTGCGCGAGCAACGGCGTGTCGAAGAGGCCGAGCAGCGAGTCCGCGGACATCCGAAGCCCCGCCCGGGACGCCGCCGCGGCCAGCCCCTGCGTGGGCGCACCCCACCCGCTCGGCAGCTCGCTCACCCCCGCCCCCTCCAGCACCGTCCGCAGAATCGACGCCCGCGCCCCCGGCTGCACCCGCAGCGCCTCCGGCAGGGCACGGCACGCGCGCACGACCTGGTTGTCGAGGAACGGCGCGTGCAGCCGCTGGAAGCGGATCTCGGCCGCCTGCTCCAGCACCCGCACGTCCGCGGCCTGCCGCGCCAGCGCCGTACGCGCGCGGAAGTCACCCGGCCGCTGCCCGGGGCCCACCCCCGACCGCTGCGACGAGGTCTGGAGGCGAACCGATACTTCAGCCAGCGCCTCTCCGGTCAGCCACCGCGCCGCCGGCCCGGGCCCGGCCCAGGTCAGCGCGGCCAGGGACGCGTCCATCGCCCCGTCACCGAGCGCCTCGAACCGCCGCCGCAGCAGCCGCTCGGCGAGCACCTCCAGACCCGTCCGGTACGGCGTCCGCGCCAGCCGTCGCGCCGCCCCGTACACGCGCGCGGGGACCAGCACCGACCCGTCGGCCTTGGCCAGTGCCGCGACCGGCCGCACGAGATGGCGCCGTTTGCGGTCCATCAGCAGGTCGGCCAGGCGGGCCGGATGGGCGTCAAGCACCTGCCGCGCCCCGTACCCCGTGAAGTGGTCCGCGCTGCCCGCCGCCAGCCGCGCCCGGTGCCGCGCGGCCGCGACCAGGGACGAGCCCGGTTCGTCGGTGAGCGGCCCGTCCAGGTCGGCGTAGGGCAGCATGTCCTCCCCGCCGGTGACCACCACGTGGTGCAGTCGCGGGTTGGCCGCCAGCGCGCCCGCCCGCGCCAGTTCGGACTCCTGGCCGCCCACGGCGAGGTCGTTGAAGGTGACGGCCAGCAGTCGCTCCCCGGCCCCGGTGCCGTGCCCGAGCACGGTCCCCGGCATCCCCGGCAGCCCGGCGGCCAGCAACGCCAGCGTGCCCGAGGCCGGCCCGCCGGACAGGTCGGCCCCGATCCCCGGAACCGGCATCCCGCGCGCGGCACGCCGTTCCGCGGGCCCCATGCCCGGGACGGGTCCCGGGTCGATGCCGTCGCCGGGGACGTGCCGAGGCGCGGCGAGCCGCGTACGCACGGCCTCGACCAGGGCATCCCGCACCCCGTCCACCGCACGGTCGGGATCGGCCGAGGGCGCCGCGACGGCGAGCGAGGCCACCGGCTCGTACCCGGCGATCTCGCGCGCCCCGGCGCGCAGGATCAGCGCATGCCCCGGCGGAACGCGCTTCACGCCGTCGTAGGGGGTGGAGTCGTCCAGCGCGGCGGGCACGTCGGGCGCGGCGAGCAGCGCGGCGAGGTGGCCGAAGTCGAGGTTGGCCTCGACGAGGTCGGCCAGGGGCAGCGCGGCGGTCGCGTAGGCGGTGCCGCCGGACCAGGGGGTGTGGAACACCGGCCGCGCGCCCGCGAGATCGCCGCAGACGGTGATCCGCCGCCCCACCTGGACGACGGCCGTGTAGCTGCCGGGCCACGCCGTCAGATGCCGGAGGGCGCCGCCGCGCGCGGCGAACAGGGCGACCCGCAGCTGCTCGTCGGAGGCGCCGCAGATGCCGAGGACGGCGATCCGGGTCTGCGGGTCGGCTTCGACGACGCGGACCTCGTCGGGGCGCCAGTCGCCGACCGCCCACAGAGGGTCGGGGTCTCCCCACAACGGCTGGGCGCCGACGGGCTGCACGGTCTCGCCGTCGTACCCGGTGGCGCCGGCGGAGCCGGCCGCGCCGGTGATCCCCGCGGCTCCCACGGCGGCGCTGCTCCACCCCACCAACCACCGCATCGACGCCTCCACAGGCTGGGGACAACCAGTGCACCGTACGAACTGGTTCCCCATGCTGCCATGAAGGGCGCGCCACAGAGCAGCGGCGGAGCCGCACCGACTCCCGTGAATGCGTCCTCGCGGTCACTCGCGCGAGGACGTCAACTCCCCTTCCGCTTCCGCTCGGCGCTCGATCCGTGCTCGATTCGCGCTCCGTCCGCGCTCCGTCCGAGGGCGCGAAAGCGACGCGAATGCGCCCCCGCAACGCGCCGTTTGGCTCCCCCACGCGCCCTCAACTCCCATGGTGAGGACGGATGTACGCCCGAAATACCAGGAACGATTTTCAGCCAAATCGACGACACGCGGACAGACTCGAACACGCTGCGTACAGGCTCCCCGCCCACCCTCCGGCGTTCGGCCCGGGAGGCGGGACTCGCCCCCCGGGCCGGTCCGCCGCCCGCGGGGATGTAGGCGGCGGTGTCCCCCAGCCCACTGGATCCAGTACAGCGGGCCGACCCACGCACCGCCCATGGAATCGCTCCCGAGATGGCCGGAGAAGAGCGCACGGACGGGCGCACGGCCACACACCGGGAGCACGCCGCAACGGACCGTGCACGCACCGCACTTGCGTGCGGACCACAATCCCGCCATCCGGAACAATGCCTCTTAACGCCTGGGATCCGGCGAACTACGCTGGGTTTACGAATGCCGCGTGGTTATGCCAGCGCGGCAGCCGTCTGTGTCGAGGGGTGGCGCATGTCCAGGGAGCAACGCGGGCCGAACGAGAAGCTCGGCGCCGTTCTCGCCCTCGCGGGAATCAGCAACGCAGGACTCGCCCGGCGCGTCAACGACCTCGGCGCCCAACGCGGGTTGACACTTCGCTACGACAAGACGTCGGTGGCGCGCTGGGTGTCGAAGGGGATGGTGCCGCAGGGCGCGGCACCGCACCTCATCGCCGCGGCCATCGGCCAGAAGCTCGGCCGCCCGGTGCCGCTCCACGAGATCGGCCTGGCGGACGCGGATCCCGCCCCCGAAGTGGGCCTCGCCTTCCCACGGGACGTCGGCCAGGCGGTGCGGTCCGCCACCGAGCTGTACCGTCTCGACCTCGCCGGCCGCCGGGCCGGGGGCGGCATCTGGCAGTCGCTGGCCGGTTCCTTCGCGGTGAGCGCGTACGCGACGCCCGCCTCCCGGTGGCTGATAACCCCGGCCGACAGCTCGGTGGCGCGCGACGTGGGCCCGGCCGAGGGCTCCGGCGCACCGCTCAAAGTCGGCCACAGCGATGTGCAGAAACTCCGGGAGGCCGCCGAGGACGCCCGCCGCTGGGACTCCAAGTACGGGGGCGGCGACTGGCGTTCGTCGATGGTCCCCGAGTGCTTACGCGTCGAGGCGGCACCCCTGCTGCTCGGCTCCTACTCCGACGAGGTCGGCCGCGCCCTGTTCGGCGCCTCGGCCGAACTGACCCGGCTGGCCGGGTGGATGGCCTTCGACACCGGTCAGCAGGAGGCGGCCCAGCGGTACTACATCCAGGCCCTGCGCCTGGCCCGCGCGGCGGCCGACGTCCCCCTGGGCGGCTATGTCCTCGCCTCGATGTCCCTGCAGGCCACCTACCGCGGCTTCGGGGACGAGGGCGTGGACCTCGCCCAGGCCGCCCTGGAGCGCAACAGGGGCCTGGCCACGGCACGCACCATGAGCTTCTTCCGCCTGGTGGAGGCCCGGGCCCACGCGCGCGCGGGGGACGCACCGGCGGCCGGCGCCGCACTGAAGGCCGCCGAGAGCTGGCTGGAGCGCGCCCGCCCCGGCGACAGCGACCCGTCGTGGCTGGGTTTCTACTCCTACGACCGGTTCGCCGCCGACGCGGCCGAGTGCTACCGCGACCTGAAGGCGCCACGCCAGGTGCGCCGCTTCACCGAGCAGGCCCTGTCGAAACCGACGGAGGAGTTCGTACGCTCGCACGGCCTCAGGCTCGTCGTCTCGGCGGTGGCCGAGCTGGAGTCGGGCAATCTGGACGCGGCCTGCGAGCAGGGCGTGCGGGCGGTCGAGGTGGCCGGCCGCATCTCCTCGGCCCGCACCACCGAGTACGTGAAGGACCTCCTGCACCGCCTGGAGCCGTACGGCGACGAGCCGCGCGTGGTCGAGCTGCGCGAGCGCGCGCGGCCGCTGCTGGTGACCCCGGCCTGACGCGGCCGGCCGATGCACCGCCGCTTCCGGGTTTGAAGGCATTGTCAGTGGCGCAGTGCACTATCGAAGCCGGGAGGTGGACCGGGAGATGGAACGAGTGTTCGACTGCGATGTGCTGGTGATCGGCGGCGGCATCGTCGGCCTGTCGACGGCGTACGCCATCACGCGCGCCGCCCCGGGCACCCGGGTCACGGTGCTGGAGAAGGAACCGGGCCCCGCCCGGCACCAGACGGGCCGCAACAGCGGCGTCATCCACAGCGGGGTCTACTACCGCCCGGGCTCGCTGAAGGCGCGCTACGCGGTGCGGGGCGCCGCCGAGATGGTCAAGTTCTGCGCCGAGTACGGCATCGACCACGCCGTCACCGGCAAGCTGATCGTCGCCACCGACCGCGCCGAGCTGCCCCGCCTGCACGCCCTCGTCCAGCGCGGCCGGGAGAACGGCATTCCGGTACGCGAGCTGGGCGCCGCCCAGATCCAGGAGTACGAGCCCGAGGTCAGGGGCCTCGCCGCCATACACGTCGGCACCACCGGCATCTGCGACTACGTCGCCGTGGCCCGGCAGCTGGCCCAGGCCTCCGGCGCACAGCTGCGCTACGGCGCCGAGGTGCGGCACATCGACCGCCGCCCCGGCCTCGGCGTCGCCGTCCGCACCCGCTCCGGCGAGGTGCTCCGCGCCCGCGTCCTGGTCAACTGCGGCGGGCTGCACTGCGACGAGATCGCCCGCCTGACCGGCGACGACCCGGGGATGCGCATCGTGCCGTTCCGGGGCGAGTACTACGAGCTGGCCCGTCCCGAGCTGGTGCGGGGACTGGTGTACCCGGTGCCCGACCCGGCGTTCCCGTTCCTCGGGGTCCACCTCACCCGCGGCATCGACGGCGGCGTGCACCTCGGGCCGAACGCGGTGCCGGCGCTGGCCCGCGAGGGGTACGGCTGGGGTGTCGTCCGCCCCCGCGAGCTGGCCGCGACGCTGGCCTGGCCCGGCTCCTGGCACATCGCGCGGCGGCACTGGAGGTACGGCACCGGGGAGCTGCGCCGGTCCCTGTCCAAGGCGGCCTTCACCACCGCCGTGCGCAGACTGCTGCCGTCCGTGACGGAGAGCGACCTGGTCGCGGCGCCGGCCGGCGTGCGGGCCCAGGCGGTGCTGGCCGACGGGACGCTGGTGGACGACTTCCTGATCAAGGAGGGCCCCCACGCGGTGCACGTCCTGAACGCGCCGTCGCCCGCGGCCACCGCGGCCCTGCCGATCGGGCGGGAGGTGGGCCGCAGGGCACTGACCCTGCTGGGAGGCTCGTGAGCCCGGCACGGGCGGGCCGTAAAATTGGGGGCACTGTGTCTGATTTCCCCAGCGCGCCCAGCGCCCCCGACGCCCACCAGCCGGCCGCCACCCACACCGGCGCCTCCCTGAGGCACACCCGCGCCAAGGGGGAGCCGCGCTTCCCGGACGGGCCGAAGGCCGATCCCGCCGGATCGCACTTCGAGCGGCGGATCCGCAGTTTCCAGCCCCGGCGCAGCCGCGTGACGGCCGGCCAGGCGGACGCGCTGCAAAGGCTGTGGCCCCTATGGGGACTGGACATCGACGGGCAGCGCGACCTCGACCTCGGCGAGCTGTTCGGCGACGCGCACCCGGTCGTCCTGGAGATCGGCTTCGGGATGGGCGAGGCCACCGCGCAGATGGCCGAGGCCGACCCCGGCACCAACATCCTCGCCGTGGACGTGCACACCCCGGGCCAGGGCAACCTCCTCGGTCTCGCCGAGCGGAACGGCCTGTCCAACATCCGGGTGGCCAACGGCGACGCGATCATCCTGCTCCGCGAGATGCTCGCCCCCGGCTCGCTCGCCGGACTGCGCGTCTACTTCCCCGACCCGTGGCCGAAGAAGCGGCACCACAAGCGCCGCCTGATCCAGGAGGAGTTCCTGACCCTGGCCGCGGCCCGGCTCGCGCCGGGCGCCTTCGTGCACTGCGCCACCGACTGGGAGCCGTACGCCGAGCAGATGCTCGACGAGCTGACCGCGCACCCCGACTTCGAGAACACCGCCCCGGACGGCGGTTTCGCGCCGCGTCCCGCGCACCGGCCGCTGACCCGTTTCGAGGGCCAGGGACTGGACAAGGGACATGTGGTGAACGACCTGCTCTTCCGCCGCGTACAGCTCCGCGATCCCCACGAGGAGCAGTCCCCCACCGGTTAGGGTCCATGCCGTGGCCAGTCCCCCGTGTCCGACGCGTCAGCCCACGTTCCCGCGTACGCATCCGCACTGGTGGCAGCGGTCCTGGGTGCGGTACGGCGCACTGATCACGCTGCTCGCGCTCTCCGGCCTGGTGATCCTGGCCCTGGTCCGCGAACAGACCGGCACGCGGGGTTTCCTGGTCGGGCTCGGCCTCGCGGTGCTGCCCGTGCCGCTGCTCGTGGCCGCCTTCCGCTGGCTGGACCGGGTCGACCCCGGCCCCTGGCGCAACCTGCTGTTCTGCTTCTCCTGGGGCGCCTGCGCGGCGGCGCTGATAGCGATCGTCGCCAACAGCTTCGCGACCAGATGGATAGCGACCGCCACCGCCGACCCGGCGAGCGCGGACACCCTGGGCGCCACGGTGATAGCACCGGTCGTCGAGGAGTCCGCCAAGGCCGCCGCGGTCCTCCTGGTCTTCCTGTTCCGCAGGCGTGACTTCACCGGCATCGTCGACGGAGTGGTGATCGCCGGGGTCACCGCCACCGGCTTCGCCTTCACCGAGAACATCCTGTACCTCGGCACCGCGTTCGGCACCGACCAGCTCACCGGCGGCAGCGGCATCGCCTCCGTCACCGCGGCGACCTTCTTCGTCCGCGTCGTGATGTCCCCGTTCGCACACCCGCTCTTCACGGTGCTCACCGGCATCGGCTTCGGCATCGCCGCGCTCTCCGCGGGCCGCCACCGCCTGCGCCGCGCTCTGCTCCCGCTGTCCGGCCTGCTGCTCGCGATGGGCGTGCACGCGCTGTGGAACGGCTCGGCCGCGTTCGGCGCGTACGGCTTCTACGCCGTGTACGCGGCGTTCATGGTGCCGGCCTTCGGCCTGCTGACCTGGCTGGTGATCTGGACCCGGCAGCGCGAACTGGGCACCGTACGGGCCGAGCTGCCCGCATATGTCCTGGCCGGGTGGCTGACGCCCGTGGAACCGCAGGCGCTCGGCTCGATGCGGGCCCGCCGCGTCGCCCGGCGGCACGCCCGGCTCCACGGCGGGAAGGAGGCGGCACGCGCGGTGGCCCAGTACGAGGCGTACGCGACCTCGCTGGCGTTCCTGCGGCAGCGCGGCCGCCGGGGCCGGGCGGGGGCCGACTACGCCGTGCGGGAGCGGGAGATGCTGGACGCCCTGTGGCACCGCCGCGGCGCGGCCCGCCCGGCCCTCGACCACGCGGCCCGCTCCACGGCACCGCCCGTACCCCGGCCCGCGCCGCCCTGGGCCCACCCGTACGGGTGGCCGTACGGCCCGTACGGCGGCGGCCCTCCGGCACCGCACCCGGCCCAGACGCCGTACGCGACCCAGACACCGCACCCGGCCCAGGCTCCGTACGCGACCCAGATGCCGTACCCATCCCAGACGCCGCACCCGGCCCAGGTGCCGTACGTCCCGTACGCCCACCCGTACGCACCGCCGGGTCCCCACCCCCACCGCCCCTAGGCGGGCCCCGGCGGCGTCCCGCTCAGGCCGACGCCCGCGTCAGCCGCGCGACCTCGTCGTCCGTCAGGCTCAGCTCCGCCACGCCCAGCAGCGCGGGCAGCTGCTCCACCGTGCGCGCGGACGCGATCGGCGCGGCCACCGTCGGCTGAGCCGCGAGCCAGGCGAGGGCGACTGTGGCGACGGGGGCGTCGTGGGCCTCGGCGATCTCGTCCAGGGCGGCGAGCACCCGCCGGCCGCGCTCGGTCTCCAGGTGCTTGGCGGCACCGCCCGCACGCGGGCTGTCGACGCTCGCGCCGGGCCGGTACTTGCCGGTGAGGAAGCCGGCCGCGAGGGCGTAGTACGGCACGGCGGCCAGTCCCGACCGCTCGGCGAGGTCACGCAGCCCGCCCTCGTAGGTGTCGCGCGAGACCAGGTTGTAGTGCGGCTGGAGGGCGACGTACCGGGCGAGGCCCTCGCGGTCGGAGAACTCCAGGGAGGCCGCGAGCCGCTCGGCGGAGATGTTGGAGGCGGCGATGTGCCGCACCTTGCCCGCCTTCACCAGCTCGTCCAGCGCGCCGATGATCTCCTCGACCGGCACCTCGGGCTTGTCGAAGTGCGTGTAGTAGAGGTCGATGTGATCGGTGCCCAGGCGGCGCAGCGAGGCGTCGGCCGCCGCCTTGATGTTCGCGGCGGACAGGCCCGGGTACTCGGGGTGCTGGCTGACCTTGGTGGCGAGGACGACGTCGTCACGGTTGCCGCGGGCCGCGAACCACTGGCCGAGGACGGTCTCGGACTCGCCGCCGCTGTTGCCGTCGACCCAGGCGGAGTACGAGTCGGCGGTGTCCACGAAGTTGCCGCCGGCCGCCGTGTAGGCGTCCAGGACGGCGAAGGACCGGTCCCGGTCGGCGGTCCAGCCGAAGACGTTGCCGCCGAGGGCGAGGGGGAAGACCTCCAGGTCGGAGGAGCCGAGCTTGCGCAGAGAAGTCATGTAGGGCGTCAACGAACGCACCGGATCAGGTCATTCCGGCACAGACGCAAAAACCCCGCAAACCGGCAGCCCTGACGTCGGGGGGTTGCCGTCAGGACCGCCGGGGACCAGCGGGGTAGCGGAGGGGCCGGTGGCTCAGGGGGTGAGGCCCTTGCTCTGCAGCCAGGCCATCGGGTCGATGCCGGAGCCGCCGCCGGGGTGGACCTCCATGTGGAGGTGGGCGCCGGTGACGTTGCCGGTGGCGCCGACGCGGCCGATGACGTCACCGGTGGTGACCTCCTGGCCGACGCTGACGCTGATCGAGGACTGGTGGGCGTACCAGATCTCGGTGCCGTCATCCAGGGTGAGCACGGTCTTGTAGCCGTACGACCCGTCCCAGCCCGCCGACGTGATGGTGCCGCTGTGCACGGCCTTGAGCAGCGTGCCCGTGGGTGCGGCGAAGTCGAGGCCGGTGTGGTGGCCGGAGGACCAGTAGGCGCCGGCCTGACCGAAGGTCGAGGAGATCGTGTACGAGGAGGTCGGCAGCGTGAACTGCTTGGCCAGCTTGGCGAGGCGCTCGGCCTCGGCCTTCTTCGCGGCCTCCTCCTCCGCCTTCTTCTTGGCGGCGGCGGCCTTGGCCTCGGCCTCCTTCTCCGCCTTGGCGGCGGCTTCCGCGGCCTTCTTCTCGGCGGCCGCGGCGGCCGCGGCTGCGGCCTTGGTCTCGACCTGGGCCTGCTGCTGCTCGGCCTGCGCCATGATCCGGGCCCGCAGGGACTCGCCCGCGCCGGCCGTGTCGGTGCCCTCCGCGGTGTCGGCGGCGGTGGTCACGCCGATGCCGCTGAGCGGGGTGCTGGAACCCTCCGGCTGCGGCTCCTCGTCGGAGATGAGCGAGCCGACGTTGGGCAGGTCCGGCATGGAGATCGACACCGGCGGCTTGCCGGTCTGCGCGCTGGCCATACCGCCCGCGCCGACGGCGGCTATGACACCGACGCCGAGGACGGTGGAGCTGCGGGCGAGTCCGCCACGCTGCTTGGCGACGCGGTGCCGGCCGCGTACGGGGCGGATGGAGTCCTCGGTGGGATTCCACTCCTCCCAAGGGCCCTCTTCGGCGCGGTTGTTCTCGTAGCCGAAGGTGTCGGAGTCGTACCGGTTCGGCACGAACGGGGCCTCGGGGGCAGGCCGGTTGGACGCCACGTGGGCGTACTCCTTTCCTTCCTTTCGCCTACCGGGTTAGCTGACGGGTTCGGAGCAGGAAGGTCTCCTACGGGCGCATGCAGCCGTGTTGCCACGGCGTCAAACGCCCGATTCACCCCAATGTGGTGGTTCCCCGGTTCCCTTGCGGGATTCGGCGCGTGCGCACGGAGCCGCCTTCTGTGACGGCTGGGACGACCGCGCTGCGTTATCGAACGTTAATAGACCCGGGGCCCGGATTCCAAGCTGTTCCTCTTGATCATTAACGAGAACGGGCGGGACGTACCCCTCACGGTCGGTGAAAACCGGGCGAGTTGACCGCGGCTCGGTATTCCCTTTCACAGCACCTTTTTCTGATGGTGCGTCAGTTGTTATGCGGAGGGAGGCCACCCCGTCACGGCTCGTGACAATGATCATGGTCGCCGCGCCGTGGCCGCCGTACGGCGAGCAGCGCCATGTCGTCCGCCATCCCGCCCCCGGAGTGGCGGCGCACGTCGCGGGCGAGGGTGTCGAGCAGCTTCGCCGGGTGGCGGAAGACGCGACCGGCCAGCCGCGCGTACGGATCGTAGAACTCCCCCCGCTCGTCCCGGGCTTCCGACAGCCCGTCGGTGTACAGCAGCAGCGTGGCCCCACCGGGGAAGGCCGTCTCCTCCGCGCGGTCGGGCCACACACCCAGCTCGCCCATGCCCAGCGGCAGCGCCGCCTCCCGGGCGGGCAGCGGTCCCACGGTGCCGTCGCCGTGGAGCAGCAGGGGCGGCGGATGGCCGCGGTTGACGATGCGTACGGTCCCGGTGCCGTGCGGGAGTTCGGCGAGGACGGCGGTGGTGAAACCCTCGAAGGCGTCCAGCCCGTCGCGCCGGGTGCCCTCGCGGGCCAGCGCCCGCTCCAGGCGCTGCGCCACCGCCTCCAGCGTCGCCTCCTGCTCGGCGGCCTCCCGGAAGGCGCCGATCACCACGGCGACGGCGGCCACCGCTCCCATGCCCTTGCCCCGCACGTCCCCCACGATGAGCCGGACGCCGCGCGCGCTGTCCTGCACCGCGTACAGGTCACCGCCGATGAAGGCCCCGGCCTGCGCGGCCTCGTAGCAGGCGGCGATCTCGAAGCCGGCGATCCGCTCGGCCGGCTCGGGCAGGACGGCGCGCTGGGCGGCCTCGGCGATCTCCCGGGCGATGGCGAGGCGCTCGTCGGTACGGCGGACGAAGGCGTTGACGAAGACGGCGAGCGCGGCGACCGTCGCGATGGTGATCAGCTCGGTGAGGGAGTCGACGTAGTGGATGACGCCCTTGCCGATCTGCAGCCCGACCACCGAGGCGACCACGGCGACCCCGGTGAGCGCGGTGCCCCGCCGGGAGTAGATCGGGGCGGCGACCAGCGGCGCGGCGGTGTAGAGGGGACCGGCGGTGAAGTAGCGCGGCGTGAAGATGTCGTACAGGACGGCGACGACGATCAGCAGTACGGGGAGCGAGCGCGCGAGGGCCCGGCCGTAGGACGTGCGCCACGGCCGCGGCTGCCCGACGGGCGGCACGGGCGCCGGCTCGTCGCCGAGGCCCGGGTCGGGCACGGGATCGCCGGGGAGCCGGCCGCCGGCCCTGGCGTACGCTCCCTCGTCCTCCACATCACCTGCCCGCACCACTGGTCTCCCGCCGCCCCCTGTCCGCGCCGCTTGCCGTGCCGTACTCCAGGTTTCCCGCGACGGGGGTGGGCGGCGAGCGGTGAGGGCCGGGCGGGTGAACGCAGCGGGGAGCGCACCGAGGGCCGGAACCCTTTCGGATTCCGGCCCTCGGCCTTCAGTAGCGGGGACAGGATTTGAACCTGCGACCTCTGGGTTATGAGCCCAGCGAGCTACCGAGCTGCTCCACCCCGCGTCGTTGTGTTCACCACTGTACGTCATCCCGGGGGCCGAATGCACATCGGTATCCCTCTATCCCGCCAGGTGGCGGTTGGGCGCCTTCGCCCGCCCTTCGTACTCCGGCAGTACGACGACGGCGGCGCCCCCGGCGGCGAGCACCTCACCGCCGTCCGCCCCGGGC
Organism: Streptomyces sp. NPDC058985; assembly: GCF_042740985.1. Classification (NCBI taxonomy): domain Bacteria; kingdom Bacillati; phylum Actinomycetota; class Actinomycetes; order Kitasatosporales; family Streptomycetaceae; genus Streptomyces; species Streptomyces sp. NPDC058985. The sequence continues at coordinate 24,787 of NZ_JBHYJX010000058.1, forward strand.
ACGAAGGTGTCCGGCTCCCGCCAGGCCGTGACCACCCGACGCACCCCGGCGTCGAGGATCAGCCGGGCACAGGGCGCGGGCCGCGAGGCGCGGTGCGCACAGGGCTCCAGGCTGCTGTACACGGTCGCCCCCGCGAGCCGCGGATCGGAGCGGTCGGCCTTGGCGAGCGCGGCCTCCTCGGCGTGCACGACGGCGTCGCCGCCCTCCCGCGAGTACCCCCGAGCCAGCTCGCTCCCGTCGGCGGCGACCACGACCGCCCCCACGCTGAACGCCGTCCGGGACGGCGGGCACAGCTCCGCCAGCTCGCAGGCGAGCGCCAGCCAGTGCCGGTCGGCGGCGCTCACGCGGTCGCCGGTACCGGGTGCGGTCGGCAGGTACCGCATCAGCACGACGTCCTCGATCCGCCGCGACTCCACCAGCCGCAGCCGCCCGCCCTGGTAGGCGCCGGGCCCGAAGAGCCGGGGCGCGGCCGGGTCGCCGACGAGCAGGGGCGCGAGGACGAGGTGCAGCTCGTCGGCGAGTTCCTGCTGGAGCAGTTGGGTGTGGACGGTCCCGCCCCCCTCCACCATGAGCCGCCGCACCCCGCGCCGGTCGCCCAGGTACTCGAGCACCGCCCGCCAGTGGAGCGAGTCGCCGAGCGGGACGACGACATCGCCGGCGATCCCCAGCGCCCGGGCCCGCCCTGCCCCCTCGTCCGTGGTCACCAGCACCTTCTCCCCACCGGTGTGCCAGAACCGCGCCGCCGGGTCCAGCTCACCGCTGCCGCTGACGGTGACCTTGAGCGGGTACTCGGCCTTCCCGGCCCTGGTCCGGGCGGCCCGCCGCTCGGCGGAGTTCACCAGCAGCCGCGGATTGTCGGCCCGGATCGTCCCGGCCCCGACCAGGATCGCGTCGACCGACGCCCGCACCTCGTCGACCCGGTCGAAGTCGGCGGGGGACGACAGCAGCAGGCGCTCGGGCCCGGTGTCGTCCAGGTAGCCGTCGAGGGAGACGGCGGCGGAGAGGAGGACGTGGGGCAGGGGCATCTCGGGCGCTCCAGTGGGGCGTGTGGACCGGCTGGCCGACCATGAAGGTACTTCGGGCCGGTGGGACGGTCGAACCGCACCGGCTCCGGCGGGCCCCGGCTCCCGGGGATGGCGTCGCCGTGACGCGGGAGCAACCGTTCTCGGACCGGCGCGGTCGGTCCGACGACGGACGGGGCTCACGCCGCCCCGGGGCTCGTGGCCGCCGGCCCGGCGAGAGGCCGGCGCCGGGTACTACAGCGGAACGTCGATCCGACCGGCGAAGGCGTCGATGTCGTCGAGGGCGCTGAGGACCCGGCGGGGGTCCGGGGCCGCGACGACGACCACCACGTCGCAGTCAGCCTCCTCGACCCGCCAGGCATAGCGCACACCCGCGACGATCGTGCGATCCTCCTCCGTCGTCCGCGTGTGGCGCAGGGAACGCAGGCCGGTGCCGAGCCGCTCGGTGGTGAAGTCCTCGACCACCGGCTTCTCCACCAGGTGTGTGTCCTCCGTGGCGACCAGTGCCCGCAGGGTCTCCCCGCGGTCGCCGTCCGCCTCGACGGCGGCCACGAACACGGGCAGGGGCATCAGGCGCGGGTCCGGCAGGTGGAGGTACACGTCGAAGCCGGGGTGGCTGCCCGGGAGCTGCTCGGCGCAGGCTTGCAGGGTGGCGGCCAGGCCCTTGAGGTCCTTGCGGGTCGGTTCGAGGTCGCTGTCCCCCCACCACGCCTCGGACATGTGACGGGCCCACTGCTTGGGTCCTTTCCAGGGGGTCGTCTCCCACGCGTCCGGGAGCTTCATCCACAGGTCGGTGTCGTAGTCCACATGCGGCCAGCTCACGCGCGGCTCCATCGGAAGGTGGTCGTCATCGCGTCGAAGGGTTCCACGAAGAGTCGGCGGTCGCGTCCCCGGGGGCGCCCGTGCCGAGAGCGGAGAAGACGATGCCGATGCCGGAGACGAAGATCGCCGCGAACGGCGAGGGCCGTGGCGACGTGCGGTCAGCCCCAGTCGCCGTTGACCCATGCGAGCAGGCGGGCGCGCTTCTTGTAGGAGCACGGGGCGTGGCCGGTGCCGGACGCGGCGTATGTTTCGGGGCCTCCCCGCAGGTCGTACCCGTAGTCGCTGGGGCCGTACTCGCCGTCGCGGTAGCCGTCCATGTCGTCGGCCCAGTCGAGGATGCCGAAGTCGAGGTCGAGGTTTCCGAGGTACCGGCCGGGGTCGGCGGGTTCCACCTGTGCGAGACGGGCGTCCGCCCCGGCGGAGGGCCGGTCTTCGAGGCAGCCGTCGGAGCGCACGGGCTGACCCAGCCACCATCCGGCCAGGAACACGGCGTACAGCGTGGTGACGGCGCCGAGTCGGCGCGGAGATGTCCAGCCGGGCATCCGGAGCGTCTCCCTACCGCCAGTGGCCGTCGAGCCACGCTCGCAGGCGTGGGCGTTCACTCGTGTCGTCGGTGCAGGCGACGGCGTAGGAGTCGATCGTCACGGACAAGGTGGCCCGGGCGACCCCCACGACGCTGAAGTCCGGATCGGGGTACTGCGTGGGAGCGGACGTCTCCGTGGGTGCGGGCGGCGGAGCGGGAGACGGTTCCGTCCCGTACTCCCCGGCGGCCCCGCCGAGGCCGGCCCGGTCGACGGGGCAATCGGGGGTGACGGGCTGCCCCAGGTACCAGCCGGCGACGAACACGCCGTAGACGACGGCAGCGGCACCGAGCCGGCGCGGGGTGACCCGGCGAGGCGCGTTCACCGGCAGTCCCGGCCAACCGGGCCTGTGGCAAACGACGTTGAGGTCATGCCGCGCAACCTTACCTCCCGGCGTCCGGCGCTGTGCGGCGCCCTTCCCCGGCCCAATCGGGCGCGAGGGCGCCGATGATCAGAAGAAGGAACTGAAGGCAGAAACACACACAATCGTTTCGATGGCGTACACGGGTGGCATAGTCCCCGCACGGAACACAGCCTCCGGTGGCAGCTCGGCCACCGGATCGGCCACCGGATTCCGAGGGGGAATTCATGATCGAAACTGTCACGCTGTCCCTGCTGGGCGGTGCGCTGCTCACCGAGGGAGTCTCGTTCCTCTACGGTCAGGCGGGGGAGTTGCTGAACCGGTGGAGGGACCGGAGGGCCGGGAACGGCACTGTGGCGCCGGAGGACGCGGACACGGCCGGGCCCCGCCGGCTCACCGGCCCACTCGACGGCCCGTTCGACCCCACGCGGGTGGACATGGCGCGGCTGGACGGGCTCGCCGACGCCATCGCCTCCGAGCGGGGCGCGCTGAACGCCTACGCGGAGGGGTTCCGCTCCGTCGGCCCCGAGGACGAGCAGCTGCTGCTGGCGATGGCCCGGCTGCGGACCCTCATGGAGTCCGTCTACGGACAGTCCCTCACCTTCCGAGGAGAGCGGGACCGGCCCGCCACCGGCGCCCGGGTCTCGGTGGACGTGACGCTGGAGGACGTCTACGGCGAGGCCGACATCGCCCGGATCGGCACCGTCGAGAGCGGCGACGTCGATGTGGTCGCCCGGGCCAAGGACGTGAAGCCGGACGGGAAGCTGACCGTCGCGCGCATCGACCGTATCGGTGGCCCCGCGGGAGGCGGCCCCGCCTGACTCCGGCCGGGGAAGCGGCCCGCCGCCCCTTCCCCGGCCCTCGCCGGATCGGCCCGCCTTCTTTCTCCGAACACGTGGAACAGCACGGGGGGTGCTGTCGGATGGATGCTGCCGGACACGCACGAGACGACTTGGTGGACCCGGTCATCGAATGGCTGACGGAACCGGCCGCCGCCGGTGTCCTGCTGCTGCGCGGCCGCCCCGGCAGTGGGAAGACCACCGCGCTGCGGCAGGTCGTGCGCACCGTCGAGGACGATCCGCGGCTGACCCTCGCCTACGGGAGCCTGCGGGACCACGGCGCCGGACTGGTGTCCACGGCGTCCGAGGACGAGGTCGTCAAGGCCACCGCGGGGTTCGCCGCCCAAGGGCTGCCCGAGCAGCTGGGCATCGCCGCGGGTGTGCGCCTCGACGTCGACGTGCGGGTCGAGAACCTGCACGGGAGCCTCGACGTCGCCACCATGGGGCAGGTCGACGTCCACGGCAGCGGATACACCGTCGGCTGGCTGGTCACGGTGCTGAAAGAACGGGCCGCCGTGCTCGGCCGCCACCCCGACCTCACGCTCCCCGTGCTGGTCCTCGTCCTCGACGCCGTCGACGAACTGGAGTGGGAGGCGCCGGAGTTCCACCATCGCGTGGTGCGGGAGCTTCTCAGTCACGCGCAGACGCTGCGCGCGGCGGGCGTCCGCCTGATCCTGTCCGCGCAGACGCTGCACGAGAGCGTCAGCGAAGCGTTCCCGGGCGACGTCCTCGACATCGAGGCCAAGGCGGACGACGAGATCCGGTCCTACGCCCGGGCCCGGCTGGGCACCTCCGACGACCTGAGCCCCGCCGACGTCGACCGACTGGCCCGGGCCATCGCCGTGCGGGCCGACGGGCTGTTCATCGTCGCCGCCGGCTACGTCGACGAGATCCTCGACGGCCAGGTGCCCGACGACCTGTGGGCCCACACGGCCCTGCCCAGTGCTGCCACGTACTTCCGGGACGCGCTGAAGCGCATGTGGGAGCCGGGCAGGTGGATCAGCCAGTCCACCGCCCTGCGCGTCGACACCGAACGGATCCTCTCCGTCCTCGCGGTCACCCGCTCACCCATGGCCTACAACCAGGTCTCCAAGCTGTGGCGCAACGAGCCCCCGCCGGACGGCTCCCGACGATGGGCCAAGGCCCAGGCCTCCGTCCTGGCCGGGCCGGTCCGGCGCTACCTGGCGGTGCAGCGGACCGACGGCGCCGCCGTGTACCGGCTCTTCCACCCCACCGTCCGCGAGGCCGTCCTGAGCGGCGACGCCTCTCGCGAGTCGATCAGCGTCACGTCGGAACGCGCCCGCTACCTCCGGGCGTTGACCCCGCTGTTCCCCGCCGGCACGCCCTGGAACGGGGAGGCGCACCGCTCCGTCGTCCAGGACACGCCGCTGGTCCTGGCCGATCTGCTCGAGGAGCTCATCGCCGACGACCCCTCCGACCCGGACGTGACGGAGTGGCTGGACCGGTGCCGGCTGCTGATCGAGTCCTGGGAGTGGATGGAGTGCTGCCTCGTCTGGCACGACCCGTCCGATCCGGTCCCGCTCGGCTTCTCCGCGATGCGCAAGGGACTCGTACGGCTGGCGGCACCGGCCTCGTCGCTGGACCTGTGGCCGTCCGGCGCGGGGCAGGGGGATGCCGCTGTCCTGCCCCTGCCGACCGGACCGCTACGGGCACCCGCACGGCTGCGGCGACCTGCCGCCGACGCCGCCGACGCCGACCGAGGGGCACCGCGCGGAGGCGTCGGCGGCCGTCGGCCCGGGCACCCCGACGACCGGTACGCGTGGATCGGCCATCCGCTGATCAAGCGAGTGCGCTGGGGCGCCAACTTCCCCGACCGGGACGCCGCACTCGCCCATCTGCGGGCGCTGCGGGAGACCTTCGAGGTGTCGGACGTGCGGGCCGCCGAAGAGCCGCCGGACTCCCTGGTGCTGTGGGTGCGGAACTACCGGGTCAGCACGGACGAACGCCGACTGGGCTACCAGGGCCACTACATGGCGCTCACGCCGAGAACCCGGGGCACGAGGACTGTGGTTCAAGCCGCCAAACGCCCGGAACCCGCCAGGCAGCATCCGCAGAGGAACCACCGTCGGAACAAGCCGCACCCCAACTGGGGCGCCACGCGCTCCCTGCGGGGGGCGGTCGGCAACCCGTCCTCGAGCCGCCCGTGGATCTACGCCTCCCGGGCGGAGGCCGAGGCCCAGCTGAGGTGGCTGCGCGACGCGTACCCGAAGGCCACGAGCGCGCTGCGGAAGGGGCGCCTGGGCCTGCTCGTGTGGGATCCGACGCGAAGCCCGGGCCCCGGCCCGACCCGGCAGACGGCCCTCCACGTGGAGCCGGTCGAAGGCGGGTTCGTCCTGGTGGCGACCTTCGACGAGCAGCCGGCGACGAGGGCCCCGGCCGCACTCGTCCCGGCGGGCGGCACGCCTGCCGACGCGCCCCGGGCAGAGCCTGCCGACGCGCCCCGAGAAGAGCCTGTCCACGGCAAGGAGGAAACCCCGTGAGTGTGCCCCTCGGCCGGCTGGTCGAAGCGCTGGAGACCCAGTCGGGAGCGTTCACGTCCGCTCTGCACCCGGGTTCGGCGGCCTCCCTCGCCCAGCAGCTGCTATACGCCGCCCATGCCGACCCCTCCCTGGCCGACTTCGCGGCGCCCGCCGGGGAGCGGCTGCGGACGACGCGCGACGCGGACGACTCCGAGTCCCGGCCGCCGCAACTGCTGACCCGGTGGGCGGCCGTCTCCACGCGCCCCGCCGTCTGGATGCTCCGTGAGGAGATCTGGGCGATGGCCCCGGACGACGCCGAGCCGCTCCTGTACACCGCCTACGGGGACGGCAAGGTGGTCGCGCTCAGGACTGATGCGCCGCTGGAGGAACCACTGGCCGTGGACCGTATGCCGGACCGGGTCCTGGCCCTCTCCCCGTCCCCGGACGGCTCCATGCTCGCCTCGGGCGACGCGGCCGGTACGGTCAGGGTGAGCGTGCGTCACGACGGACCGCACCCGGTCTGGGTGACACACGACCTGTCCGGTGAGGCTCGCCACACCGAGCAGGTCAACGGCGTGGTGTGGACCGGCGACGGCCGGGTTCTGACGGTGGCCGGTGACGGCCGGGTGATCGTGTGGGACCCGTGGCCCGGCGGCGGCTCGTCCGTGCTGGCCGCTCTCGAGCAGTCCACCATCACCTGCGTCGCGGCCCTCGGCGACACCGTGTGGACCGGCGACGACCGGGGCGAGATACGCGAGTGGTCGCCCAGCACGGGTGGCGGCCGGCTGCTCGCCTCGTACGGCCGGGTCACGCACTTCACCAGCATGGCCGTGGCCCGGGACGGCACCTACCTCTACCTCACCGGCTTCTCGGGGACGGTCGACCGGTGGCGCCTCGGCGTCGACCTCCCGGTCCGCGAACAGGTCGGCTCGGTCCCCGGCAAGCTGTGGAGCCTCGCCCTCAGCCCGGACGGCGCCCGCGTCTTCGCCGGCGACGCGTCGGGCCTCGTCCTGGGCTGGAACACCCACGAGCCGGGCAGCGCACCCGAGTTGGCCGAAGTCCGCCCCAGGGCGGTCAGCGCTCTGGTCCATCCCGCCGCCGCCTCGCTGTACTGCGCCTCACGGGACGGGGGCGTGTCCGTCAGCGACGGCAGCCGCCCCCTGACGGTCCCGGAACCCGGGACCGCTCCGGGCGGAATCTGGCAGTTGGCGGCCACCCCGGACTGCTCCACGGTGCTGCTCGGCGGCACCGGGGGTCTCTACCGCGGCTCACTGACCGAGGAGGGGGCCGTCCGACTCGACGCCCTCGACCCGGCCAATCTTCGCCACGCCGTCCTCCTGGACGGTGGCGAGGAGGCCCTCGTCGTCTCCGGCGAACAGATCGTGCACTGGCAGCTGGCCGACCCACCGCGGCGCACCGTGCTGAAGGACGGCGTGGTGCGGGGCAAGCGCGACGTGACGGCGATGGCCCCGGTGCCGGGAGCCCGGGCCGCAGTGGTCACCCGCGACGACGAGGCCGTGGAGCACTGGGAGTTCTACGGTCAGCCGGGCGCCGTCTCCGCCGATGTGCGGACGGTCGGGTACCACATGGGGGGACGCATCGGCGCGGTGGCCGTCTCGCCACGCGGCAACTGGGCGGTGACCGCCAACGACACGGTGAGCGTGATGCGCTGGAACCTGGCACGCGACGGGGGCGCCCGCTTCATCGGGGTCCACGACAGCAAGGTCATGGCCCTGGCCGTCACCGCGGACGGCGGCCATGTGGCGACGGGGGACAAGTCAGGCAGGCTGGCGGTCTGGGACGCCGAGAGCGGCGTCCTGTTCACGGAGTTGCTCCCGGTCCGGCCGGAGGGCCGTGGCGTGCGCGGCGTGACGGTGGCACGCGACGGGACGTGGCTCGCGTGCTTCACGGACAGCGGCGACGTCTGCGCCTGGGCGTGGCCCGACTCGCCGGACAGCGTCCCCGCCGTCCTGTTTCCCGGGGAGCAGCCGTGGCGGGCGGCGGCCGTCGACGGCGGACTGCTGATCAGCGACCGGCGGGCCGGGCTCACCCTCGTCGACGTCGTACCACCGCCCCGCCCCAGCACGGCTCCGGACGTTCTCGAATCGGACCGCACCCTGCTGATCGTGGACCAGTGGGGGCTTCGCGAGATGCTCAAGATGCACCGCAGCCGCGTGGTCGACTTCGACGCCCTGAGTCTGTGGCTGAGCGCGGGTGAGCCCTGCGTGCGCCTCTTCACCTGCCCCGACCTGGACAAGCTGTCCGCGCTGCGGGGCGTGGCGAAGAGGTCGGGCTGGGCGGTCCGCGACGTGCCGGTGGACCGGCCCGGTCAGCTGCGGATGCTCTCCGATCTCGTCCGGGCCCAGCCCCCGGCCCGCCATGTGGTGCTGCTCTCCGACGCGCCGGAGTTCCGGCGGCTGCGCGTGGAACGAGGGTCGGTGCTCTCGGTGGTCGACAGAGTGTCGGAGGCCGTACTGCAGTAGGCCGCCGAGACGTTCCGCCGGCCTGACGAGCGGGACGAACTAGACGAACGGGACCCCGGCTCGTTGCTGCGCCGAGCCGGGGTCCGGGCGGTAGGCCCTGTGGGACTCGAACCCACAACCAATGGATTAAAAGTCCACTGCTCTGCCAATTGAGCTAAGGGCCCAGGGGGTACCACGCGGTGCTGCGTGATGTTGCCACACCGAGCATAGCCCGCCGCGGCCGGGACGCCGATCGGGTATCGGGGTCCCGGCCGCGTCGGAGGGCGGTGGGAGCGCCGGGCTACGGGTCCACCGGCTCGGGGGCGTTCGCGCGGGCGGCCGCGCGGGCTCGGGTGCGGGCGTGGTCGGGGTTGAGGAACCAGTGGCGGGCCGAGGCCAGCCACCAGGTCGCCGCGAAGCCGAGGACGACCAGGACGGCGATCGGCGCGTAGTTGAAGGTCTCCCAGGTGACCGGGGAGACCTGGGGCAGCATGAACAGGACCGTGATGACGCCGACCCACCCCACCGCGACCACGCCGATCACCCGGGACCAGCGGCCCAGGTGCCACGGCCCGCGCTCGAAGGCGTCGCCCTTGCGGACCCGCAGCAGGGTCGGGATGACGTACGCGATGTAGAGGCCGATGACGGCGATCGACGTCACCGCCGCGTACGCCGTGACGTTGATCAGGTACGGCAGGCCGAGGGCCAGCGCGGCCAGGGCCGCCAGCCAGACCGCCGCGACCGGCGTGCGGGTGCGCGGGTTCACGGTGTGCCAGACGTGGGAGAAGGGCAGCGCGCCGTCGCGGGAGAAGGCGTAGATCATGCGGCTGTTCGCCGTCACCGACGCCATCCCGCAGAACAGCTGCGCCCCGATGACGACCAGCAGCAGCAGCTTGCCCGCGGTGGCGCCGAGCGCGTCCAGGAGGATCTGGGCGGGCGGCGCGCCGGTCGGGGAGTTGAGGGCGCCCTCGTAGGACTGGATGGCGAAGGTGAAGCCGAGGAGGAGGACGAAACCGGCGATCCACGACGTCCAGATGGAGCGGACGATGCCCTTCGGTCCGGCCGTGGACGCGTCGTGCGTCTCCTCCGTCATGTGGGCGGAGGCGTCGTAGCCGGTGAAGGTGTACTGGGCCATCAGCAGGCCGATCAGGACGACGTAGACGCCGCTGCCCCAGCCGGTGTTGTTGACGAACTCGCCGAAGACGAACGACGCCGACTGGTGCCGGTCGGGGGCGAAGGTCAGCGCGCCGACGATGACCGCGACGCCGAGGACGTGCCACCAGACGCTGACGCTGTTCAGCAGGCCGACGATGCGGACGCCGAAGGTGTTCAGCAGGCCGTGGAGGACGAGGATGGCCGCGAAGAGGAGGATCGTGCGGGCCGGTGTGACCTCGAAGTCGAACTGCAGGTTCAGGTACGCGCCCAGGAAGGACGCGGCTCCGAAATCGATGCCGGCGGTCACCGCGACCTGGCCCAGCACGTTGAACCAGCCCGTGAACCACGCCCAGGCCGCCGCCGTACGGGGCGGCGCCAGGCGGTGCGCCCAGAAGTACAGGCCCGCCGAGGTCGGGTACGCCGAGCAGATCTCGGCCATCGCCAGGCCGACGAAGAGGGTCATCAGGCCGACGGCGACCCAGCCCCACGTGATGACGGCGGGGCCGCCCGTGTTCATGCCGAAGAGGTACAGGGTCAGGCAGCCGGAGAGGACCGAGATGATGGTGAAGGAGACCGCGTAGTTGGAGAACGCCGACATGCGACGGGCCAGAACCTGGGTGTAGCCGAGCTGGGCCAGCCGTTCCTCGTCCGACAGCCCACTCACTTTGGCGTCATCTGTCATGCCCCCAGCAATTCCCTCGGGGCGGGCGTGACATGCGTCACCCTGTGGCCGAAACGAGAGCGCCGTGGCCCCCACCCGTCAGGGCAGGGGCCACGGCGCGTACGGACGTTCAGGCGTCAGCCGTTGCGCTTCCAGCGGGGCTTGTCGTCACGGCGGCCGAAGGACGAACCGGACGAACCGCGGTGGTCGTCACGGCGGCCGTACGGACGGTCGTGGCCGCCGGAGCGGAAGCCGGGACGGTCGCCCTGGCGGTCGCGGTTGAACGGGCGGTCGCTGCCGCGGTGCCCGCCGCGCTCACCGCGGTCGTCGCGGCGGAAGCCGCCGCGGTCGTCACGACGGTCGAAGGAACGGCCACCCCGGTCGTCACGGCGGAAGCCACCGCGGTCGTTGCGGTCACCGCGGTCGTCGCGGCGGTCGAAGGAGCGGCCACCCCGGTCGTCGCGGCGGTCGTCGCGGCGGAAGCCACCGCGGTCGTCACGACGGTCGAAGGAACGGCCACCCCGGTCGTCACGACGGTCGTCGCGGCGGAAGCCGCCACGGTCGTCACGACGGTCGAAGGAACGGCCACCCCGGTCGTCACGACGGTCGTCCCGGCGGAAACCGCCACGGTCACCGCGGTCGTCACGGCGCTCGAAGGAACGGCCACCCCGGTCGTCGCGGCGGTCGTCACGGCGGTCGCCGCGGTCGGCGAAGCGGTCGCGGCCTGCCGGGGCGCCGCGCTCCGGCTTCTCCACCTTCTCCACGTCACGTGCGCCGGGCTGCTCGGGCAGCGAGACCTCGGTCGCGGCCGCGGCCACCTCGGCCAGCACCGTCTCCGGGTCCTCGCCCCGCTCCCGCGCGACCCTGGCGACCAGTCGGTCCGCGTCCTCGCGCAGCTCGGTGGCGCGGCGCTGGGCCCGCTCCAGCTCCTTGGTGAGCTGGGCGACCTCGCGCTCGGCCTGCTGCGCGGCGTTGCCCGCCGACTCGGCCTGGACCTCGGTCATCGACCGGGCCCCGGTGATCTCGGCGACCTCCGGCTCGAAGGCCGCGCCGCCCTGGATGATGTGGCGCGTGGCGTCGACGCCCGCGTCCTCCATCAGCCGGAAGATCTGGCGGCGCTGGTGCGGCAGGGAGAGCGAGACCACGGTGCCGGTGCGGCCGGCGCGGGCCGTACGGCCGGCGCGGTGCAGGTAGTCCTTGTGGTCGCCGGCCGGGTCCACGTTCAGGACCAGGTCGATGCCGTCGACGTGGATGCCGCGGGCGGCGACGTCGGTGGCGACCAGGACGTTGACGTAGCCGTCCTTGAAGTCGGCCAGCGTGCGGGTGCGCGCGCCCTGGGTCATGCCGCCGTGCAGCGCGTCCGCCTTGGCGCCCGCGTCGCGCAGCTGCTCGGCGACGCGGTCGGCGCCCAGCTGGGTGCGGACGAAGATGATGGTGCGGCCCTTGCGGGAGGCGATGGCCGCGGTGACCGGCGCCTTGTCCTTGGGCTTCACGACCAGGATGTGGTGCGACATGGTCGTCACGGCGCCCTGGGCGGCGTCGACCTCGTGGCTGACCGGGTTGTTGAGGTACCGGTCGACCAGGGTCTTGATCTCGTTCTCCATGGTCGCGGAGAACAGCATCCGCTGGCCGCCCGCCGGGACCTGGTCGAGCAGCTCGGTGACCTCGGGCATGAAGCCCAGGTCGGACATCTGGTCGGCCTCGTCGAGAACGGCGATCTGCACGTTCTCCAGGGAGCAGGCGCCGCGGTTGATGATGTCGCGCAGGCGACCCGGGGTGGCGACCAGGATGTCGACGCCGCGCTCGAGGGCGTAGATCTGGTTGCCCATCGAGGTGCCGCCGCAGACGACCTTCATCTTCAGGCCGAGGACGTCGCCGTACGGCTGGAGCGCGTCGGCGACCTGCATGGCCAGCTCACGGGTCGGGGTGAGGATGACGGCGCGCGGCTTGTGCTTCTCGGTGCGGCCGCCGGCCAGCGTGGCCAGGGTCGGCAGACCGAAGGAGAGGGTCTTGCCGGAGCCGGTGCGGCCCCGGCCGAGGATGTCCTTGCCCGCCAGCGCGTCCGGAATGGTCGCGGCCTGGATGGGGAAGGGGGTGGTCACGCCGTTCTGCGCGAGCTTGCGCACGACGCCCTCGGGCAGGCCCAGCTCGGCGAAGGTCACCTCGGGGGCCGCGGGGGTCTCGGCGGCCTCTACGGCCTCCGTCGCGCCCTCGACGCCTTCGGCGTTCTCGGGCATGACGGCGTGATCGGTACTGGTCATGGACATGCGAATGCGAAACCTTCCGGAGTCTCTCGTCGGCACGCGCCCGTCAACTCCGTGAATCGCGATTCGCAATACGACCGCCTCAATGCGGTCCACCACGGCAGGGGGAGAGAACGCGCCACACGGCGCGCTCTGCGGTGGCGCCGGGCAAATGGGATCAAACGATCTACCACCATACGCACCTCACACCCCCGAAGGCAAACCGGCCCGCGATGCCCAGGTCAGCCGGGGGATGAGGCTAGGCCGGCGCACCGGCGGCGGGTGCCGGTTCCCGCTGCGCGAGCTGGGTCCCCGGCGGTTCGTGCGCCGACGAGGAGGGCTCCGCCACCGTCGGCTCCGGGGCCGGGGTCGTCGGCGGCTGCTCGGTCGGCGTCGGCTCCGGTTCCACGGTCCGGGAGGGCTCCGCGGGCGGCGTCCAGGTGGGCCCCGGCCCGGCGCCCCCGCCCTTCGGCGGCGGGGTCCCGGGTGCGCCTTCCTCCGGCCGCTCGGACGCGGACCCGGCCTTCCCCTTCGCGTCCCCGGCCTTCCCCTTGCCGTCGCCCTTCGCCCCGTCCTTGGCCCGCTTGCCCTTGCCGTCCCTCTTGCCGCCGGCCGCCGCGTCGTGTCCGGCGCTCCCGCCCGGGCCCGCGGGGCCGCCCTCGGGCGCCTCGCCGCCCCGCTCACCGGCGGAGTGCGACGGCCTGACGCCCCCTCCGGACTCGTCGTCGCCGACGCTCATGCAGCCGGTGGCGGCGACGACGGCCATGGCCGTGGCGGCCAGACGGACGGGTACGTACAAGGGGCGCACGGGCGGCCACCTCCGGGGTTCAAGGAGTCGCCGTGCCCAACTCCCTTCACCCACAAGAGGACACGCGCCCGGCGAGGCGGACTTGACCCGAGCGCGTCACCCGTAGCCGAGCGCGTGCAGCCGCTCGTCGTCGATCCCGAAGTGGTGCGCGATCTCGTGGACCACCGTCACCTCGGTCTCCGCCACCACGTCCTCGCGCGTCTCGCAGAACCGCAGCGTCGGCCCCCGGTAGATCGTGATCCGGTCCGGCAGCACCCCCGCGTACCACTCCCCGCGCTCCGTCAGCGGCGTCCCCTCGTACAGCCCGAGCAGCTCGGGATCCTCCGCCGGCGGCTCGTCCTCGACGAACACCGCGACGTTGTCCATCAGCCGCGTCAACTCCGGCGGAATCCGGTCCAGGGCCTCGGCGACCAGTTCCTCGAACTCCTCGCGCGTCATCTCCAGCACAGACCCATTGTCGGGTACGACCTTGCGGTACGACCCGCATATCCGCCCCGGGCCATGGGCATACGGGACCAATGGCCCGCGTCCCAGCCGCAGCCCCGCACGCCCTGGCCCAGGTGATGACCTCCCTCCGCAACGCCCCGCACGCCCTCACCCACCGGCTCCGCGCCCGCCGGACGCCCACCACCACCCCCGAGCTGGCCGCCCACCCCCGGCCCTGGACCCGCGCCGTCGGCCTCGTCGCCGTCGTGCTGCTCGGCGCCTGGCTCGGCCTGCTGGTCGTCGGCAACGTCCGCGTCCCCGTCGGCCCCATGAACACGACGATGACGCTGCGCCCGTCCGTCAACGGCGGCACGAAGATCAACGTGTCCCCGCTGGGCGCCCTCCAGCTCGACAGCCACATCGCCCCGGTCCGCCTCGACGTCAACGTCGACCAGCTCGACCCCGACCGCGCCCAGGCCCTCGTCGACCACCCCGAACGCCTCTCCGGCCTCCAGGACGAGGTCGCCCGCGACGTCGAACACGGCACCCTCGACCTCGCCGTCCGCTCCTGCGTCGCCGTCGTCACCGGCGCCACCGCCCTCGGCCTCGCCGTCTACCGCCGCCCCCGGCGCGCCCTGACCGCGGGCGGACTCGCCCTCACCCTCCTGGTCGCCTCCGGCGGCACCGCCTACGCGACCTGGAACCCCGACTCCGTCCTGGAACCCAGGTTCTCCGGCCTGCTCTCCTCCGCGCCCTCCCTGGTCGGCAACGCGCGCAGCATCGTGACCGAGTTCGACGTCTACCAGAGGGAACTGGCCCGCCTGGTCACCAACGTGACCAAGCTCTACGACGTCACCTCCACGCTCCCCGCCTACCAGCCCGACCCGACCACGATCCGTGTCCTGCACGTGTCCGACATCCACCTCAACCCGGCGAGCTGGAAGATCATCGCCTCGCTGGTGCAGCAGTACAAGGTGAACGTGATCGTCGACTCCGGCGACACGATGGACCACGGCACCGCCGCGGAGAACGGCTTCCTCGACCCGATCGAGGACCTCGGCGCGCCCTACGTGTGGGTCCGCGGCAACCACGACTCCCGGGAGACCCAGAAGTATCTGCGCAGCCTGAAGAACGTCCACGTCCTCGACGACGGCCGAGCCCGGAACGTCGCGGGCCTGCGCTTCGCCGGCATCGGCGACCCCCAGTTCACCCCCGACCGCTCCAAGCAGGACGGCGCCGAGGCCTCCCAGGAGCTGGCCGGCGCCCGCCTCGCCTCCGCCCTGCGCGACCAGACCACCGCCGGCACCCCCGTGGACGTCGCCATCGCCCACGAGCCGTCGGCCGCCCGTGAGGTCGACGGCGCGGTGCCGCTGGTCCTCGCCGGCCATCTCCACCGCGAGGACATGGAGGTCATGAAGTACGGCACCCGTCTGCGCGTGGAGGGCTCCACCGGCGGCAGCGGACTGCGCGCGGTCGAGGGCAAGTACCCCGACCCGATCCAGGCGTCCATCCTCTACTTCGACCGGGACACCCGGCGCCTCCAGGCCTGGGACGAGATCAAGCTGGGCGGTCTGGGCCTGACGACGGCCGAGGTCAGCCGCCACCTCCCCAAGGAGAACCAGCCGGGTGCCACCCCGTCCCCCCCGCCCCTCCCCCAGCCCTTCGTAAAGCGTTTTGGCGATACCTCCCGCCATCCCATATGCTTCTCACGTCCCCGACGCGCTGCGAAGCGCCCAGGCGGGCCGATAGCCCTCATCGTCTAGCGGCCTAGGACGCCGCCCTTTCAAGGCGGTAGCACGGGTTCGAATCCCGTTGGGGGCACGCAGTACATGTGCGACACTGTCGTACGAAGCTTGGTCCTGTGGAGCAGTTTGGAGTGCTCGCCACCCTGTCAAGGTGGAGGCCGCGGGTTCAAATCCCGTCAGGACCGCTGAGGTTTCGTTTCACGTGAAACCTCGCGGCTGGGTAGCTCAGTTGGTACGAGCGATCGCCTGAAAAGCGATAGGTCGCCGGTTCGACCCCGGCCCCAGCCACATCTGAACCCCCGTCGAGATCATCGACGGGGGTTCTGTGTTGTCCGAACGCTGCTCGGACGTTGCCCGGGCCGTGCCCGGACGGAAATCGTTCGCCAGGTTTTTCCCGGGGATGAGATCCTGGAACCCGTATGTCTACGCATCCCGCCCCCGCCCTCGGTACCCTCGCGCCCCGGCTGGCCGAGCTGTCACTGCGCGACGCGCACCGGCTCGGCCGGCGGCTCGAAGGTGCGCGGAAGATCCGTAAGCCCGAGGCGCGCGCCGCCGTTCTCGCCGAGATCGAGACGGAGGTGGCCAAGGCCGAGCAGCGCGTCGGGGAGCGCCGGGCGCGGGTGCCCGTGGTCAGCTACCCCGAGCAGCTCCCGGTCAGCCAGAAGAAGGACGAGATCGCGGCCGCCATCCGTGATCACCAGGTGGTGATCGTGGCGGGCGAGACGGGCTCCGGCAAGACCACCCAGATCCCGAAGATCTGCGTCGAGCTGGGCCGTGGCGTCCGCGGCATGATCGGGCACACCCAGCCCCGGCGGATCGCCGCACGCACCGTCGCCGAGCGGGTGGCGGACGAGCTGGACACGCCGCTCGGGGAGACGGTCGGCTGGAAGGTCCGGTTCACCGACCAGGTGAATCCGGAGTCCACCTTCATCAAGCTGATGACGGACGGCATCCTGCTCGCCGAGATCCAGACCGACCGCGAGCTGCGCGCCTACGACACGATCATCATCGACGAGGCCCACGAGCGGTCCCTCAACATCGACTTCCTGCTGGGCTACCTCGCCCAGCTGCTGCCCAAGCGGCCGGACCTGAAGGTCGTCATCACGTCGGCGACCATCGACCCCGAGCGCTTCTCCCGGCACTTCGGCGACGCGCCGATCGTCGAGGTCAGCGGCCGGACCTACCCGGTGGAGGTGCGCTACCGGCCGCTCCTCGAGGAGGACGGCGACGACGCCGACCGCGACCAGATCACGGCCATCACCGACGCCGTCGAGGAGCTGATGGGCGAGGGCAAGGGCGACATCCTCGTCTTCCTCTCCGGTGAGCGGGAGATCCGGGACACGGCGGACGCGCTGGAGAAGAAGAAGTACCCCCGCGCCGGAGGCGCTGATTGGCACGGCACGGAAGTACTGCCGCTGTACGCGCGGCTGTCGCACGCCGAGCAGCACCGGGTCTTCCAGCAGCACACGGGGCGCAGGATCGTTCTGGCCACCAACGTCGCCGAGACCTCGCTGACCGTGCCCGGCATCAAGTACGTGATCGACCCCGGCTTCGCCCGGATCTCGCGCTACAGCCACCGCACCAAGGTGCAGCGGCTGCCGATCGAGCCGATCTCGCAGGCCAGCGCCAACCAGCGCAAGGGCCGCTGCGGGCGGACCAGCGACGGCATCTGCATCCGGCTCTACGCCGAGGACGACTTCGAGGCGCGCCCGGAGTTCACGGACGCCGAGATCCTGCGGACCAACCTGGCCTCCGTCATCCTGCAGATGACCGCGGCGGGCCTCGGCGACATCGAGAAGTTCCCCTTCATCGACCCGCCGGACCACCGCAACATCCGCGACGGCGTGCAGCTCCTCCAGGAGCTGGGCGCGCTGGACCCGGCGCAGAAGGACGTACGCAAGCGGCTGACCGACACCGGCCGCAAGCTGGCCCAGCTGCCCGTGGACCCGCGGCTGGCCCGGATGGTGCTGGAGGCCGACAAGAACGGCTGCGTCCGCGAGGTCATGGTCATAGCGGCCGCGCTGTCCATCCAGGACCCGCGCGAGCGGCCGTCGGAGAAGCAGGCCCAGGCCGACCAGCAGCACGCCCGCTTCAAGGACGAGAGCAGCGACTTCCTCGCCTTCCTCAACCTGTGGCGGTACGTCCGCGAGCAGCAGAAGGAGCGGGGTTCGTCGTCCTTCCGCCGCATGTGCAAGCAGGAGTACCTCAACTTCCTGCGGATCCGCGAGTGGCAGGACATCTACACGCAGCTGCGCACGGTCGCCAAGCAGATGGGCATCCATCTCGACGAGCAGGACGCCCCCGAGGACCGCGTGCACGTCTCCCTGCTCGCCGGGCTGCTCTCCCACGTCGGCATGAAGGACGTCAAGGAGGGCGCGAAGAACGAGTACCTGGGCGCCCGGAACGCCAAGTTCGCGATCTTCCCCGGGTCGGCGCTCTTCAAGAAGCCCCCGCGGTTCGTGATGTCCGCCGAGCTGGTGGAGACCTCCCGGCTCTGGGCGCGGGTCAACGCGAAGATCGAGCCGGAGTGGGTGGAGCCGCTCGCCGGCCACCTCCTCAAGCGCACCTACAGCGAGCCGCACTGGGAGAAGGACCAGGCGGCGGTGATGGCATACGAGAAGGTCACGCTGTACGGCGTGCCGATCGTGGCGCAGCGCAAGGTGAACTACGGACGAATCGACCCCGAGGTCAGCCGCGAGCTGTTCATCCGCAACGCCCTGGTCGAGGGCGACTGGCGCACGCACCACAAGTTCTTCGCGGACAACCGCCGGCTGCTCACCGAGGTCGAGGAGCTGGAGCACCGGGCGCGGCGCCGGGACATCCTGGTCGACGACGAGACGCTGTACGACTTCTACGACCAGCGGGTGCCCGAACACGTCGTCTCGGGTGCGCACTTCGACTCGTGGTGGAAGCACAAGCGGCACGAGCAGCCCGACTTCCTCGACTTCGAGCGCGAGATGCTCATCAACGAGAAGGCGGGGGCGGTCACCAAGGACGACTATCCGGACTCCTGGCGGCAGGGACCGCTGAAGTTCCGGGTGACGTACCAGTTCGAGCCGGGGGCGGACGCCGACGGCGTCACGGTCCACGTGCCGCTCCAAGTGCTCAACCAGGTCACGGACGAGGGCTTCGACTGGCAGATCCCGGGGCTGCGGGAGCAGGTGGTCGTGGAGCTGATCCGGTCCCTGCCGAAGCCCATCCGGCGCCACTACGTGCCGGCCCCGAACTACGCGCAGGCGTTCCTGGACCGGTCGGTGCCGTTGCAGGAGCCGCTGACGGTGACCATGGCGCGGGAGTTGAAGCGCATGGTGGGGGTGCCGTTCGACGCGGAGGACTTCGACTGGGCGAAGGTCCCCGACCATCTGCGGATCACCTTCCGGATCGTCGACGAGCGGCGCCGCAAGCTGGCCGAGGACAAGGACCTGGAGGCGCTGAAGCTCCGGCTGCGGCCGAAGGCGCGCAAGGCGCTGTCGCAGGCCGCGGCGGCCACCGCGGAGCGCAGCGGCGGTGAGTCGGTGGAGCGTTCGGGGCTGGCGGACTGGACGATCGGGACGTTGTCGCGGGTCTTCGAGACGCGGCGGGCCGGTCAGCCGGTGAAGGCGTACCCGGCGCTGGTCGACGACGGCGACACCGTCTCCGTGCGGCTCTTCGACACCGAGGCCGAGCAGACGCAGGCGATGTGGAAGGGCACGCGCCGGCTGATCCTGCGCAACATCCCGGTCAGCCCGGCGAAGTTCGCGTCGGAGAAGCTGACCAACCAGCAGAAGCTGAACCTCTCCGCGAACCCGCACGGTTCGATCCAGGCCCTGTTCGACGACTGCGCGACGGCCGCGGCGGACAAGCTGATCGCGGACTTCGGGGGCCCGGCGTGGGACGAGGAGTCCTACCGGAAGCTCTACGAGCGGGTCCGCGCGGAGATCGTCGACACCACCGTCCGCACGGTGGGCCAGGTACAGCAGGTGCTGGCGGCCTGGCAGGCCTGCGAGCGCCGCCTGAAGTCCGTACGGAGCCCCGCGCTGCTGGCGAACCTCCAGGACGTACGGGGGCAGCTGGACGCGCTGGTGAAGCCCGGCTTCGTCACGGAGGCGGGGGTCAGGCGGCTGCCGGACCTGATGCGCTACCTGGTCGCCGCCGACCGGCGCCTGCAGCAGATGCCGACCGGTGTGCAGCGGGACACGTCGCGCATGGAGAAGGTCCACGAGATGCGGGACGAGTACGCGTGGCTGCTGGAGCAGCTGCCGCAGGGCCGGCCGGTGCCGCAGCAGGTGCGGGAGATCCGCTGGATGATCGAGGAGCTGCGGGTCAGCTATTTCGCGCACGCGCTGGGCACGGCGTACCCGGTCTCCGACAAGCGGATCGTGAAGGCGATCGACGCGCTCGCACCGTAGCCGCGGCCCCGTAACGGAGCCTGTGCGGAGGGTGAGTTCGCTCTGGACGCAACCCTCCTGTACAGTCTCTTCTCGCAGCGCAACGCAGACAGAATCGATGAGCGACTCCGTCGCGTGGGTGCCGCGAAACCTGGTCCTGTGGAGCAGTTTGGAGTGCTCGCCACCCTGTCAAGGTGGAGGCCGCGGGTTCAAATCCCGTCAGGACCGCAAGTATGAGGCCCGCACCATCTGGTGCGGGCCTCTTCTGTTGCCTCCAGGTGTACCGCACCCCACCGGCCCCCCGAAGCCCTCAGCGCCCCTCTCCCGGCCTTGACGGGGTCACATTCGGTCGGTACTCCAAAAGGACAGGGAACGTCCCGCGCAGGGCCCCGGAGGTGGCGTATGGCGGCATCGGTCAGGCACGAGACGCGGGCCCTGCTCCGCGCGCATCTGTCGGCCGCGTCGTCGTACCGGCACGCGACGCGCCACTGCGCGATCTGCCACCGGCTGTTGCGCCTGGCGCTGGACGCTCCGGGGCCACAGTCACCGACCGGACGTCAAGAGGGCCTCGAGGACGAGAGCGTGCCCGTGGCGTGATCCCCGGAGGATCCCAACACCCTTGCCACGCAGACCTCCTGGAAGCAATGCCTCCACTAGCGCACGGGCAGGGCGGCCAACAACCACCGCGTCGTGTGACGGGTGTCACCGCATGAGTTTTTGAAACCGTGGCACTTACGGCTCTCCTACAACTGGTCAATTTAATATGTGCAATTGCACTGGGTCTCGCAGTGCCCGCACAGCCGATCCGACACCCCTCCCCAGACTCCGACAAGGCCGCTCACAGAACCGGCCGCCGCCCCGCCCCGGCACACAGGCCCGGACACAGGCCCGGACACAAAAAGATCGCGCTGGACCCGGCGGAGTCCAGCGCGATCAACGACGCACCCCTGTTGGGGCAGGAACGGCGTCGCTTGGAGCTGTGGTTCCGAGCGCCTCGACAGGTTGGGGGACCTGGCGTTCTGCCCGGTTATTCAGTTGTTTCAGGCCTCGCTGCGCTGCTGCGGAATGCCCGCGAGCAGAGCGCGGACCTCGGCCTCGCGGTAGCGGCGATGCCCGCCGAGCGTGCGGATCGACGTGAGCTTGCCGGCCTTCGCCCAGCGCGTGACCGTCTTCGGGTCGACGCGGAACATGGTGGCTACCTCAGCCGGGGTCAGCAGCGGCTCGGCATCAGGGGTGCGAGCGGTCATGAGCGGCCTCCTCGGGAGAACCGAACCTTCTCGGTTCATTCCTCTAAATTCTGCACCTTGACCCGCGTTGCCCGAAATGGCGGACGCGAGTCGAGTCGGTTATAGGACGAACGGCTTGTCCTCGGCACTACAACTACACCATCCGTCCAGCCGCGTCGGCCAAACCGATGGAATTGCCCTCCCAGGTGTTCATCAGCGACGGAAGCCGATGGACCATGCCATAGCGGACAGTCACGCCGCTGTGACGATCAGTCACAGGGCGATCAGGAGTCACGAGACCCCCCAAAGCGTGCAATGCTGAGATTCCGCCCACAGTGCATCACAGCAGGACGGAAGGAGCCCTCCCCGGGCTCCTTGTCCTATTTTGGCATGAGGAGGGGGAAGCGGCGCAAGAGTGATGTACGTGCGGTCCGTCACGCTTGACGCATACGCCCGGATCGGGACCTACGTCCCTTGTTGACAAGGCATCAGCACATCCGTGACGGGTGTCGGATCGGAAGACGAAACCTCAAAACGGGCGGTACGTCAAACGTCAGTTCGCCGAGCGCCGGTCCCGGACCGCCCGCCAGCGCTCCACCAGCCGCCCGTACGCCTCCCCCGCGGTGGCCGGGTCGCCGTCGCGCAGCGCCTCGATCCCCTCGGCCACGTCCGCCGCGGAGTGGTCGTCCTCCAGCTCTCCCGCCGGCACGGCGTGCACGAGCCCGCCGTAGTCCAGCTCCACGAGGGAGCGCGGGTGGAACTCCTCCAGCCAGCGCCCGACGTCCGTCAGCCCGTCGATCAGCGGACCCTCGTCCACCGCCTCCTTCAGGGCCCGCAGCCCCCGGGCCACCCGTCGCCGGGCCTGCACCATCGGCGTCCGGTAGCGCAGCACCGGCGCGGTCGGCCCCTGGTCGCCGCCACCCTTGTCGTACTCCCGCTCCGCGTCGGAGACCAGTACGAACCAGTTGATCGGGACCTGCCAGGTGGCGGTACGGATCCAGGGGCGGGCGTCGGGGTTGCGCTCCAGCCAGCGCTCGTAGTCCTGCGTGGTCTCACGGCGTACGACCGGGGGGATCAGGGCGTCCAGGACGGGCTCCGGGAAGTCCCCGGCCAGTTCCCCCAGGGCCTGCCACCCACGCAGCCGGGTCCGCCAGGGGCAGACGCAGACCACTCCGTCGACCTCCGCCACGAAGGCGTCGGCGCTCTCGTGCACCGGCACCGACACCGGCGGGGTGGGCAGCAGGGCGGCCAGGGAGCGGCGCAGCTCCACCTGGTAGGAGGGGAGGTCGGGGCGGCGGGCGTAGCGGGCCCAGTGCTCGCGCTCCGGCTCGCGGAAGGCGGCCAGCGGTTCGTACACACGCAGGTACGCCGCATAGGGGACGATCACCGAGGACACCTTGGGCACGCCTGCTCCCTCCCCCGCGCTCCGCACCGAAAACCTGCCGGAGCCGATCACAAACGCGCGGGAATCTCTGCAAATCGTCGCACGCCCGTACTCCGTGCGGAGGTGATCCTGAGCACGGTGCGGCGAGGGGACCCCGTCAGGCTCTAATCTCGTGCCACAGTCCCCGCCACCCTCACGGGGACAGGTCTCCACCCGCCGAACCTACACAGGAGTCACCACCGTGACCGACGTAACCGGCGCACCTGCTGATGTACTGCACACCCTGTTCCACTCGGACCAGGGGGGTCATGAGCAAGTCGTGCTCTGCCAGGACCGGGCCAGCGGCCTCAAGGCCGTCATCGCCCTCCACAGCACCGCCCTGGGCCCCGCGCTCGGCGGTACCCGCTTCTACCCCTACGCGAACGAGGCCGACGCCGTCGCCGACGCGCTGAACCTCGCGCGCGGGATGTCGTACAAGAACGCCATGGCCGGTCTCGACCACGGCGGCGGCAAGGCCGTGATCATCGGCGACCCGGAGCAGATCAAGAGCGAGGAACTGCTCCTCGCCTACGGCCGGTTCGTCGCCTCGCTCGGCGGCCGGTACGTCACCGCGTGCGACGTCGGCACCTATGTGGCCGACATGGACGTCGTGGCCCGCGAGTGCCAGTGGACCACCGGGCGCTCCCCCGAGAACGGCGGCGCCGGCGACTCCTCCGTGCTCACCGCCTTCGGCGTGTACCAGGGCATGCGGGCCTCCGCCCAGCACCTGTGGGGCGACCCGACACTGCGCGACCGCACCGTCGGCATCGCGGGCGTCGGCAAGGTCGGTCACCACCTGGTCGAGCACCTGCTCGCCGAGGGCGCGCACGTGGTCGTCACCGACGTGCGCAAGGACGTCGTGCGGGCCCTCACCGAGCGGCACCCCTCGGTGG
>NZ_JBHYJX010000059.1:0-46606 GCF_042740985.1 Streptomyces sp. NPDC058985
CTACCAGGTCTCGACGCTCGACGACGTGGTGGAGCAGGCCGACATCTTCGTCACCACGACCGGCAACAAGGACATCATCATGGCCGCGGACATGGGCAAGATGAAGCACCAGGCGATCATCGGCAACATCGGCCACTTCGACAACGAGATCGACATGGCCGGCCTCGCCCGGACCCCGGGCATCGTCAAGGACGAGGTCAAGCCGCAGGTCCACACCTGGACCCACCCCGACGGCAAGGTCCTCATCGTCCTGTCCGAGGGCCGCCTGCTGAACCTTGGCAACGCGACCGGCCACCCGTCGTTCGTGATGTCCAACTCGTTCGCGGACCAGACGCTGGCCCAGATCGAGCTGTTCACCAAGCCCGACGCGTACCCGACCGACGTGTACGTGCTGCCCAAGCACCTGGACGAGAAGGTCGCCCGCCTCCACCTCGACTCCCTGGGCGTCAAGCTGACCACGCTCCGCCCGGAGCAGGCCGAGTACATCGGCGTCGAGGTCGAGGGCCCGTACAAGCCGGACCACTACCGCTACTGAACCAACCGGGAGGACGTGTGCACCACGAAGAGGACAAGGAGTACGAGCGGCATTACGGCGGCCCTCCGCAGGCACCCGTCCTCCTGCTCGCCGGCGTGGACGACGATCCCGCGGAGTCTCACATCGTCAGGGGCATCGACTGACCGCGGCGGGGCAACGCCGCGCCGTGCCGCCCCATGCGCTCAGTCGCCGAGGACGTGGGCCGACTGCTCCCGGTACCAAGCCGAGCAGGCAGCGAAGCGTGCCTCGAAGCCAGGTCCTGGGTGGAGTCCGATCTGTCTCCATATCAGGGATGTGTCGTACCAGTGGTCCTGAGTGAGCAGGGCGTACTGGTGATCGGTAAGTTCCGGTAGCGACTGCCGCACGAGAGCGCGGTGGTCGGCTGCGGGCACTCGGCGCGGCGCCGGCATCCGGAGGGCGGACCGTAGCTCGGCGAGCAGCCGCGCCATGGACAGCGGCTGAGGGTGGGCGACGTGGTACGTCGCGCCTTCGGCGGGCACCCCGGCTCCGTCGACCAGTGCGGCGACGACCCGTGCGAGGTCTCCCACCTCGATGACCGAGCTCAACGAGGTCGCTCCGGCCGGCCAGGCCGGCACCAGGCGGAGCAGCCGCGACACCGCGGGAACGAACCAGCGGTCGCCTTCTCCGTAGATCAGGTGCGGCCGCAGAACCGTACCCCCCGCGGCCCGTACCTCCTGCTCGGCGCGCAGCCGCGAGGAACTTGCGGGTGAGGCCGGGGCCGGCTCCACCTCTCCTTCGGCCGGACCCCGGTGGGGGCCCTCCCCGTAGACGGAGGCCGTGCTGAGGTAGATGAAGCGCCGCACTCCCGCACGGCGGGCTTCTTCGAGCAACGCCCGGGTTCCCAGGTGGTTGACGTCATGGCACTGCCGGGGGTCGCGGCCCACATAGCTGGCCGCATGGACGACGGTGCCGATTCCGGAGCACACGCCGCGCAACGATCGCGGGTCGGCCAGATCCCCCCTCACCTGACGTATCGCGGTGCTCCCTGCTGCCGTGGGCACGCGGCGGGACAGGACGTGCAGCCGTGGTGCGCGGTTACGGCCGTCGTCCTGCCGGGTCAGGGCACCGAGCACAGCCCTGCCGATGAAACCGGTGCCGCCCACGACGAGGACCGATCCAGCGGACGCCCCCGTCACAGCCCTGTGCCGTCATGGACAGCCACCCGGCAGGTCGCCGCGACGGAGCCGCCCTGGTGGAAGTCGACGACGAGTTCCCGGGCGCCATGGGACGAGCGCACGGCATCGCCCGAGGGCGACACGATGCACGGCGAATCGAACTCCACGTACTTGTGGAACACGGCATCGCAGCCGATGAGCAGCCCGTCGGGAAGCCGCAGCGCGGCGAGCGCCGCCTGCCGCGCCGCCTCCATGATCACCATGCCGGGCTGGTGGTCGACGGCGTGGTCGAAGAGCACAGGGTGGTCGGCCTCCGCGCGCAGCGGACGCGCGCCGTCCACGCACTCGGCTCCCAGCACGACGTCGAACTCACAGGTACGGCCGACCAGGTCGGGGCTGACTCCGCCCGGCACCTCACGCGGCGCGGTCGCCTCCGCACGATCGCCCCGCAGCTTGCGGTACACGGCCGGGCTGACGCAGTTCGCGGTCAGCCGCCCGGATCCGATCCGTCTGCCGCCCCGGTGGGCAACGACGTCGTACGCGTACGACGAGACGACGTTCCTGCGGCGGATCACGTCACGGAGGGTCACCTCGAGGACCACGTCGGCGGGCTGTCGGCCCAGTCGGGCACCCTCCTCGGTTATCTCGAACGACATCGTCTCGGTGAGGAAGCTGAAGCCCAGGGGAATCGTCAGGGCTTCGTGGGCAAGGAGCAGTCCCGCCTGTCGAATCGTCTCGGCGAAGAGCATGGGGTCGTGCCAGCAGCCGGCCACCGCTCCGTAGTAGCTGTGGCCGCGTGACCACTGGGCACCGATGCGGTAGACGTCCTCCCGGCAACGACTGACTCCGGTCAGCAGCACTTCCGAGATCGCGGCCCGGTGGACGAGCGCGCGGGGCACGGTCCGCTCGAAGAGCTCGGGCCCGGCCGTCACGACAGTCTGAGTAAAATCCGTTCGGTCGGCTTGAAGAAGCGCGGTCATCCTGACCTCCTGAGATGTGCTTTTGGCGCAGCAACAAGGGGTTGAGCAGGAAAAACGGCAGAGACGCAGGCGCTTGAGACCTGATCGATGACGACAAGAATACTAGGCGACTGGTATTTTTTGGCAAGAGGGTAGAAGATTGACCGCAGTGGAAGCCGCGGTGATCACCGGAAGGATGGAAGACCACCATCCGCACCGCGGCAGTCAGGAGGCGGTTGTGGCGAGAGCACGGCAAGAGCGGGCGGAAGTCACGCGGGAGGCGATCCTCGACGGGGCGGCGAAGGCCTTCGACGCGACGGGCTTCGGCAACACAAGCCTGACGGACATCTCCCGGGAAGCCGGCGTGACCAAGGGCGCCCTCTACTTCCACTTCCAGTCCAAGGAAGCACTGGCCCACGAGCTGATGACCGATCAGTTCCACGTCGCGACCGTACTGGAGAACGCCGAGCGGCCGGGCGTGCAGACCGCCATCGACATCACGCACCGGATGGCCTACGAACTGCGGTCCAGCGTGCGCGTGCGCGCGGGGATACGGCTGGTGATAGAGCTGGGCTCGTTCACTGATCCGAACCCGACGGTCTACAACAACTGGATCGAAACGCTCCGGGACTGCCTGGCGCCGGCGCAGGGCCGGGGAGACGTCAGGCCGGAGGCCAACATCACCGACGTGTCCGTCTTCGTCGTCGGCGCCTTCGCCGGAGTACAGATCATGTCCCAGGTCCGCAGTGGACGTGAGGACCTGCACGAGCGCGTCGCCGACATGTGGTCGCTGCTCCTGCCGGGGATCGTCCCGCCCCGCAGGATCGCGAGGTTCGAGCCCGCGGGTTCGCTGGACCTGCGCGCCTCACTCGGCCTGCCCCCCATGGCGCAGGCCGCTGTCGCGGTGGGCTGAGCACCGGCGGCATGGGCGGGTCGATCACATCACGGTGCTCGACCCCGCCCGTGTGCCGCGTCACAGGCGCGAGCCGCCGCTGGCGTCGATGCACTGCCCAGTGACCCACCGAGAAGCGTCGGACGCCAGAAAGGCGACGATGTCGGCAACGTCGGAGGGCCGACCGATGCGCCCGAACGCGGACCAACTGGCCAGCTCGGCACACGCCTCCGCGGACGATCGCTTGCCCGCGTTCATGTCCGTCTCGACGAAGCCCGGGTTCACCGCGTTCACCGTGATGTCCCGGTCGCCGAGCCCTTTGGCCAGGGCGAGGGTGAAGGTGTCCACGGCTCCCTTGGTCATCGAGTACACGATGGACTCGGGATAGGCGATCCGCGTGGCGGCGGACGAGATGTTGATGATGCGACCGCCGTCACGGAGGTACTTGAGTCCCTTCTGGACGAGGAACACCAGCGCTCTGGAGTTGACGGCGACGAGCCGGTCGAAGAGTTCCGGCGTCACTTCCTCGATCCTCGCGGACCCGCTGACCCCCGCGTTGTTGACCAGGATGTCGAAATCCGGTCCATGTCCCTCTCGTGCCAGTCCCGCTTCGAACCCGGCATAGAGAGTCTCGACGTCCCCGGGGACCCCCAGCTCCGCCCGCACCGGGAAGGCTCGCCCCCCGTCACGGCGCACCAGGTCGAGCGTCTCTCTGGCGGCCTCCTCGTTGCTGCCGTAGTGGACGGCCACCAACGCGCCCTCCCCGGCAAGCTTCCGTGCGACCTGCCGTCCGATACCCCGGCTGGCCCCCGTGACCAGAGCGGTCCTGCCTGCGAGTGTGCCCATGTCCGAACTCCCCCTTACAGCGATCGGCTACGGCCGTTGAACCTGTGCGAGCGGAGCCGCGGTTCTCACCGTCCACCCCGTGCCCTCAACCCTAAGTACAGGGAGCACCAGTTCCCACAGATTGCTCAACCACTTCTCGGTCTCCGTGCGCGACACCCGCGTCCAGGTCAGCGTCTCCACCCCGGACACGGCCGCCGTCACCATGGTGCGCGCCGACGAGTCGGCCACGGACCGGCCGAGCTCTCCGTTGCGGCGCGACTCGTCCAGCAGCTTCCACAGCCGGCTGAGCCAGAGGGGGTAGAAGTCGAGCGGTGCGGGGCGGCCGTTCACCCGCTCCCGGGTGATGCGCACGCTCGCCATGACGAACGCGTCGTCACGAAGGAGCCGGTTGAGGGCGTGCGTCATGTCCACCACGACCTGAAGGAAGATCGACTCCGCCTCGCACAGCTCCTCCACCATCGTCTCGAGTACGTCCTGAGCCCGGGCCAGGACGGCGTCCGCGAGTTCGTCCTTCGTCGAGAAGTGGAAGAAGAGGGCGCCCTTGGTCACGCCGGCCGATCGACTCACGTCCGCCAGTGACGCCTTGACGAACCCCTGAGATGCGAACTGGTCGGCGGCCGCCATCACGAGTCGCTCCATCGTGCGCTCGGACCGCTCCTGTCTCGCCATCGTCGTCAGCCTCGCTATAGAAATACGGTCGGTTGGTTTTTGGGCGTTCCGGGTGAGCCTCAGGCGACACTGGAGACGGTCCCGGCCGAACGATCGGCAAGCGACAAGCCGCGGACCGCCAGACGCCGCACGGGAAGCAGATAGGCGGCGTCGGCCAGGTCCGCGAGCACCTGCGTGACGCCGCCTCGCCGCAGACTCGCGGCGACCCCTTGAAGCTCTCGCCACGCCCCTCCCCTCACTCCGCCCACGAAGACCGGCCTGGTGACCGCGCCCGCGGCCACCAGCTCCCGCAGGCCCGCCAGCTGTCGTACGACGACTCCGGCACTGTCGTCACAGATCAGCAGCAGGGCTTCCGCCTCCTGATGGCACGACAGCTCCGCTGCCGCCTGGTCCAGGGTGACGCCGGTGCCGAGATTCGCCGCGCGGACGCCGCGGCAGCTCAGACGCATGGACACCAGGAAGCTGTCGGCCGGGGACACCAACTCACCGATCGCGCCGACGACGACCGTTCGCGCACCAGGACCGTGTTCGAGCTCCATGACCGTCTCCCCCTCCAGCGACCACCTGGCGAATGACTGCCGTCCACCCTCTCGCCCCATCCGACATTGGGCCACTCTAAAAACCGGTCGAATGGTATGTCAAGCAAAGTCGGTCGAACGGCTTGTTTTAGCCGCGGCCGCCCGGGAGCTGGGCGGAGACGAAGTTCTCCTCCCCCAGTGGAGCGCGCGGGCGCCCCTGACGGGCGGGGTCCCAGGGCTAACGGGTGCCGCCCCGGGCCGTGACCATGCCCGACTCGTATGCGAAGACGACGAGTTGGGCCCGGTCCCGGGCCCCCAGCTTCGTCATCGCCCGGCTGATGTGGGTCTTGGCGGTGAGCGGGCTGATCACCATGTGCGCGGCGATCTCCTCGTTGCTCAGGCCGCGGGCGGCGAGCGCGGTGACCTCGCGTTCGCGACGGGTGAGGCAGTCCAGGCCGGGGGCGGTGGAGCGGTCCGGGGGACGCGCGACGAACTCGCCGATGAGGGTGCGGGTGACCGACGGGGAGAGCAGTGCCTCGCCGCGCGCGACCACCTGGATGGCCTGGAGCAGGTCGGCCGGCTCGGTGTCCTTCAGCAGGAAGCCGCTCGCGCCCGCGCGCAGGGCCTCGAAGACGTACTCGTCCAGGCCGTAGTTGGTGAGGATGACCACGCGGACGGTGGTGAGGGCCGGGTCGGCGGCGATGCGGCGGGTCGCCTCGATGCCCGTCATCACCGGCATCTGCACGTCGACCAGGGCGACGTCGGGCACCTGCTCGCGCACCAGCGCCACCCCCTGTTCGCCGTCGGCGGCCTCACCGACCACCTCGACGCCGTCCTCCGCGTCGAGGAGCGCGCGGAACCCGGCCCGCATCAGCGCCTGGTCGTCGACGAGCGCCACGCGCAGGACGTCACTCATACCGTCTCCCCCATCGGCAGCCTGGCGCGCACCGCGAAGCCGCCCTCCGCGCGCGGGGCGGCGCACAGGGTGCCGCCCAGCGCCGTGACCCGCTCGCGCATGCCGGTCAGCCCGGTGCCCGGCACCGGCGGGCGGGCCGGGTCGGCGGCTCCGTCGTCGTCCACGTCTATCGTCAACTCCCCGTCCCCGTCCCTGTCCCCGCCCCCGCCGTAGTCGATGCGTACCGTGATCTTCGCCGGGCCCGCGTGCCGGGCGGCGTTGGTGAGGGCCTCCTGGACGATGCGGTAGGCGGCCCGGTCCACCGCCCGCGGCAGCGGGCGCTCGTCGCCGGTGACCGTCAGGTCGACGGCCAGTCCGGCCGCGCGGGCCCGCTCCACGAGCAGCGCCGGGGTACCGGAAGGCTCGTCGGCGCGCAGCACCTGGAGGGCCGAGCGCAGTTCGCGCATCGCCTCGCCGCTTGCCTCCTGGATGGCGAGCAGCGCGGGCGGCACCTCCTCGCCGCGCTTGCGGGCCAGATGGACGGCGACGCCCGCCTGGAGCTTCACGATGGAGATGCTGTGGGTCAGCGAGTCGTGCAACTCCCGGGCGATACGGAGGCGTTCCTCACCGGCCCGGCGCAGGGCCGCCTCCTCGCGGGTGCGCTCGGCCTCCTGGGCGCGCTGTTCGGTCTGGCGCAGATACGCCTGCCAGTTGCGGTCGGCCAGGCCCGTCACCACCGCGCACAGGAACCAGCCGGCGAGCAGTCCGGCCCGCTCGGCCACCTCCTGCGTGCCGGGTCCGGTCGCCACGTACCCGGCGAGGAACACCGTACTGGCGGCCGCCGCGAGGCCCCGGTGGCCGACCCGGGCGGCGGTGTGCACGGCGCCGAGGACGGGCAGCGCGGAGAGCGGCCCGGGGTGCGCGTGGACGACGTACACCGTGCCGAAGAGTGTCGCCGCGGCCAGCACCGCGCGCGGGGCGGCGCGGTGGAGGGCCAGGGATGCCGAGGCGAGGGCGATGAGCGTGAGGTCGAGCCCGTCCGTGCCGTCGTCGAACACGGCGACGCCCATGCCGAGGGCGCCGACCACGGCCGCGAGGACCACGTCGGCGAGCACCCTGCGGTCGATCCGACGCCCACTCATGCCCGCAGACTAGACCGGCCCGCCGACAGCCGCGTCAGCCCTGTGGACGGCCCCCGGACTACTCCCGGGGAAGTAGTGCGCCCGGCGGCCGCGACCGTCGGCGCAGTGCGGACCGTATCCGGCCGTACGACGACCGCGGGCCGTCCCGCGACGCACGCTGCTGTGCATGACCACACGCTTCCGTCACACCGCACCGCCGCCGCCGAAAGCGGCCACCGGCCGCGTCGCCGAGGTCTACGCCCAGTTGGCACGGGACTTCGGCATCGCCGAACCCCCCACCTTCGTGGCCCTCTCCTCCGCCCCCGCCCTGCTGGCCGCCGCGTGGGCGCTGATGCGCGAGTCCCTGATCGCCGGTCCCGGCGACCGGACCGGCAAGGAGATCGCCGCCCTCGGGGTGTCGGCGGCCAACAAGTGCCCGTACTGCGTGGACGCGCACACCGTCCTGCTGCACGCCACCGGCGACCACGCGCTGGCCGAGCGGCTGGCCCGGGGCGCCGAGCCGGAGGACGAACGGCACGCGCGCGTACTGGACTGGGCGCGTCGCAGCCGCGAGCCGGAGGCCGTGCGGGAGCCGTACCCGTTCCCGCGCGAGGAGGCACCCGGATACCTGGGCACGGTACTCGCCTTCCAATTCATCAATCGCGTGGTGTCCTCCCTGGTGACCGAGAACCTGCTCCCGGCCGACGTGCAACGGCTGCGTCCGGTGCGGAGCCTGGCCGGACGGTCGCTGTCGCGCACCGTGCGCCGGGACGCCGCGCCCGGAGCCGCCCTGAACCTGCTGGACGACCCCGGGCCGGGGCCACAGTGGGCGGCGGGCACACCGGTCGGCCCGGCGTACGCGGCGCTGCGCACCGCCGCGCTGTCCGGCGCGGGGCTTCTGGACACCGACGACCAGGCCCTCGTACGCCGGACCGTGGACGCCTGGGGCGGGGCCCATCCGCCCCTCGTGCCCGACCCGTTCCCGGACCGGCGGACCCGGCCCGGGGCGCGGCTGGCGCTGCTGGCCGCGTGCGCGCCGTACCGGATCACGGACGCGGACGTGGCGGCGTGGCGCGGGCCCGAGCACACCGACCACTGCCTGGTGCACCTCGTCGCGTACGGCGCGTTCGCCGCAGTGGACCGCGTGGAACGCGGGCTGTCCGCGCCCGCCGCCCGTCCGGCCCACCGCCCGACCGCCCCTTCCATCACTCGTTCCGCCGCCAAGGAGACCTCATGACCCTCGTCGCCAACTCCCGCCAGGCCGAGGCCTGGAACGGCCCCGTCGGCGCCCACTGGGCCACCCACCAGGCCCGCTACGACGCCATGCTGGCCGGGGTGAACGACGTCCTGTTCGCCGCGGCGGCCGTCGCGCCCGGCGACCGCGTCCTCGACGTCGGCTGCGGGGCGGGGGCGACGACCCGGATCGCGGCGCGGCTCGCCGCCCCCGGGCACGCCGTCGGCGTCGACATCTCGGCGCCCCTGCTGGAGCGGGCCCGCGCGAGCACGGCGGCCGAGGGGGTCGCGAACGCGGCGTACGAGTGCGCCGACGCGCAGGTGCACCCCTTCCCGGCGGACACCTACGACGTGGTCGTCAGCAGGGGCGGGGTGATGTTCTTCGAGGACCACGCCGCCGCCTTCCGCAATCTCGCGCGGGCGCTGCGTCCCGGCGGCCGGCTCGCGTTCGTCTGCCCGCAACCGCCGGGACCGCACTCGCCGGAGGCCAGGACGCTCGCGCTGTTCGCCCGGCTCGTCGACGCGGAGCCCGGCGCCGAGGCGGTCGCCGCGCGTGCCGCGATGGCCTCACTGTCCGACCCGGACCGCGTCCGGGAGGTCCTCGCAGGGTACGAGGAGGTGACGGTGGAGCCGGTCACCGTCGAGGCCGTCTGGGGCCGCGACGTCCCGGACGCCGTCGAGTTCCTGCTGTCGCCCTACCCGGGCGGCGCGCTCCCCGCGAGCCGCCTGCCCGAACTGGAGGCGGCCCTGCGCCCGTACGCCACCGACAGCGGCGTCCGCATGCGGGCCGCGGTGTGGTTGGTGACCGCGGTCCGCCCCTGACGCGAGCACCCCCGGCGACCGTTCACCGCCGGGGGCATCCGTGCCCCGAAGCCCACCCGCGCGGATGCGTCGCCCGCCCCCTCCGCACGTGCCCGCCCCGCGACCCCCGCACCGATCTCCGCCCCTGCACCCCGGACACGCTCCATCTGCGTCACCGCCCGGCCACGCAGCGAGTTCGGGCTTCCGCCCCACAGGGAGTCGTGTGAGACTGACGTCCCGTCCGCAGTGCGGACCCCCCTCCGCACCATCCCCCACGAGAAGTGCGCCGTGCGTTCTCTTCCCCTGCCGCTCGCTCTGACCGCGCGTCTGGCGCCCGTCGCCGTGCTCGCCACGGCGGGCTGGGCGCTGTCGTCCGGGCCGGACACCTCACCGGCCGCGACGGACAAGACACCGCCCGACACCGCCGAGCGGTCCGCCTCCGCGCCGGCCACGGAGGCCGCGACCAAGACGTACGCCGCCGCCCCCGCGCCGTGCGGGAGCCTGGCCTCGAAGACGATCGCCTCGCTGGTGCCGGGTGCCAAGGCGGCCGGCAAGGAGATCCCCTCGACCGACACGGACGTGCGCCGCACCTGTTCGTGGCACGCGCTGAAGGGATACGACTACCGCTGGCTCGACGTCTCCTTCGAGGTGATGGCGTCCGACGAGGCGGCACAGAAGTCGTACAAGGAACGGGTCGCCGACCGCAGCGGGGGCGGCGACGTGCCCGGACTCGGTGACGGCGCCTACTCGGTGGTGAACCTGACCACCGAGGACAAGCAGCAGACGCGTGAGGGCACCGTGCTGGTCCGCGCGTCCAACGCCCTGGTGATGATCACGTACAACGGCAGTGACTTCGAGTCCAGGAAGGCGCCGTCCTCGGACACGATCAACAAGGGCGCCATCAAGGCGGCCAAGGAGGCCGTGGCGGCTCTGTCCAACGGACAGGACTGAAACGGAATGCAAGGTTCCGTGACATCCGTCACGCCGCTCACCGATCTCCGCGGGCACCTTAGTAGACACCGCCTCCGCGACAAATAGGACTTTGTCCGGCTTGCCACGGGTGCGCTGCAGGCCAGTGGGAGTGGTGGTCCAGACCATGGGGGAGAGTCCCCGGTTCATCGCGCGCGAGGGCCTTCTGACGAGGCGGCAGATGCCACCAGTCGCGGGCGGGAACAGGGTCTGCACGCCCGCCCGTCCGCCGCAAGCACCTGGCCTGCCTACTAGGCGCAGTAGTAGAAAGACCCTTTGCCCCCGTGTCGGCCCGTCCCAAGAATGACCAACCTCAGGTTGTCGCCACCGAGTGAGGTCACACATGGGAAAGCATCGCCACCAGCAGCGCTACCGGCGGCCGGTCGTCGCGGCACTGGCCGCGGGAGCCATAGGCATACCCTCCGTCGCCCTGGCCTGTTCCGACTGGCCCGGCAACGAGGAGCGGGAGCTGCGGAGCACCGCCGCCTCGACCACGGCCGAGGACGGGTGGGGCGACGCGAACTGGTACCGGGAGTGGAGCAGCCAGCAGAGCGGTGAGCCCTCGGCGGCACCGTCGACGAAGCCGACCGCCACCGAGCGCGCCTCCAAGCCGGCCACGCCCGAGCACCGGGACGCCGAACCGTCACGCAAGCCGCACAAACCGCACAAACCGCAGGCGACAGCAACCCCCAAGGCCCCCGCCGCCAAGCCGTCCGAGGCCGGCTCCAAGCCGTCCACCGGCTCCTCCAGGCCCACGGCCGACGCCTCCGAGCCCGCCACCACGAAGCCCACCCCCTCGGCCCCCGCGACCCCGAGCACCCCGCCGGCCACCACCACCCCGGCCTCCGGTGACGTCGCCAAGGTCGTGGAACTCGTCAACGCCGAGCGCGGCAAGGCCGGCTGCTCCCCGGTGACGGTGAACTCCGCCCTGACCAAGGCCGCGCAGGCACACAGCGAGGACATGGCGGCCACCGGCACCATGTCGCACTCCGGCTCGAACGGGTCGTCCCCGGAGGACCGCATCACCAACGCCGGGTACAACTGGAGCAGCTACGGCGAGAACGTCGCGTACGGCTACGAAACGCCCGAAAAGGTGATGGCGGGCTGGATGTCCAGCCCCGGCCACAAGGAGAACATCCTCAACTGCGGCTTCAAGGAGATCGGCGTCGGCCTCGCGCAGCCCGGTTCCTACTGGACCCAGGACTTCGGCACGGCTCGCTAGGCGGGCGGGGACGGGCGAACGCGGCCGCAGGCGCTCACGTACGCCTGCGGCCCGCCGTCAGCCCGACGTACACGACGAGCGACGCGCCCAGCCCCACCGCCCAGCCGTAGTCCGCGAGGGGCTTCAGGAAGGGGATCAGCCCGTCCTCGGGGAAGGGCCCCTTGCCCGGGGCCGAATGGGAGCCGCCCACCGCGAGCACCCCGCCGGCCACGAAGGCGGCGACGGCGCGCAGGTTCCATCCGGAGGTGTACCAGTAGCGCCCACCGGGCGTGTACAGGGCGGGCAGGTCCAGAGCGGTACGACGGATCAGCCAGTAGTCGGCGATGAGGATGCCGGCGACGGTGCCGAGCAG
Source organism: Streptomyces sp. NPDC058985 (assembly GCF_042740985.1). NCBI lineage: Bacteria > Bacillati > Actinomycetota > Actinomycetes > Kitasatosporales > Streptomycetaceae > Streptomyces > Streptomyces sp. NPDC058985. The sequence continues at coordinate 12,149 of NZ_JBHYJX010000059.1, forward strand.
CCCGCCGACCAGGCCGAGCCAGGTGAAGATGTACAGCTCGGGTGTCTCGGTGAGCTTCCACGGCATGATCAGCACGCCGACGACGCCCGTGATCAGGGCACCGGTGCGGAAGCTGATCAGCCGTGGCGCCAGGTTCGCCAGGTCGTACGCCGGTGAGACGACGTTCGCCGCGATGTTCACCGAGATGGTGGCGACGAGCACCGTCACCAGGGCGAAGAGCAGTCCGAAGACGTTGTCGGTCCGGGCGGCGAGCGCGACCGGGTCCCACACCGCGACCCCGTACACCGCCTCCGACCCGGAGGTGACGAACACGGACAGCAGCGCGAACAGCGTCATGGTCGTGGGCAGTCCGAGCGTCTGGCCCCAGACCTGGGCGCGCTGCCCCGCGCCGAAGCGGGTGAAGTCGGGAATGTTCAGACTCAGGGTGGACCAGAAGGCGATCATGCCCATGAGGGACGGGAAGAACACCGGCCAGAAGTCCGTGCCCCAGCCCAGGCGCGACGGCTGGTCGAGGAGCGGCCCGAGGCCCCCGGCCTTGTTCGCGATCCAGACCAGCAGCACCAGCGCGCCGACGATGACGAACGGCGCGGCCCAGTTCTCGAACCGGCGCAGTGCCTCCATCCCCCGGTAGATGATGGCCAGTTCGAGGGCCCAGAACAGGACGAAGCAGACCCAGAGCGTCCAGGGCTGGCCCCCGACCTCCGACGCCTCGGCCCAGCCGCCGAACACCTTGCCGAGCAGGACGAAGATTCCCTGGCCGCCGATCCAGGTCTGGATGCCGAACCAGGCGCACGCCACCCCGGCCCGGATCAGCGCCGGCAGGTTGGCGCCGCGCAGCCCGAACGAGGCACGGGCCAGCACCGGGAACGGGATGCCGTACTTGGGCCCGGCGTGCCCGGTCAGCAGCATCGGCGCGAGCACGATGACGTTGGCGAGCGCGATGGTGAACACGGCCTGCTTCCAGTCCATGCCGAGCGCGACGAGGCCGGAGGCGAGCAGCCAGGAGGGGATGTTGTGCGCCATCCCCACCCACAGGGCCGCGAAGTTGTACGTCGTCCAGCGGCGGCGGGCCAGCGGCACGGGCAGCAGGTCGTCGTTGACGAAGCGGTTGTCGGTGAGGACGGTGCCGGGCGGGAGTTCGACGCGTCCCGCCTGCTCGGGTATCGGGCCGTCGGACGGCGTGGGCGGGACGGTCGCGGTCATGGGCGTGACCCTTCGGCGGCGGGTTCCGGAACGGGTACCGGTCAGCGGTGAAGTGCCGGGATGATCTCCGCGCCGTACGCGTCGATCGTCGCTTCCTGCGCGTCGTGCATGTCGTACACGGCGAACTGGTCGACGCCGAGGGCGCGCAGGGCCTGGAGCTTGTCGATGTGCTGCGCGACCGGCCCGATCAGGCAGAACCGGTCGACGATCTCGTCCGGCACGAACTGCGTGTCCGGGTTGCCGCTGCGTCCGTGGTGGGCGTAGTCGTAGCCCTCGCGGGACTTGATGTAGTCGGTGAGTTCGTCAGGGACGGCGGCGGAGTGTTCGCCGTACTTGCTGACGAGGTCGGCGACGTGGTTGCCGACCATGCCGCCGAACCAGCGGCACTGCTCGCGTGCGTGGGCGAGCGCCTCGGGCGAGTCGTCGGCGGTGACGTAGGCGGGGGCGGCGACGCAGATCGTCACCTCGTCCGGGTCCCGGCCGGCGGCCGCGGCGGCGTCCTTGACGGCCTTGACCATGTACTCGGTGAGGTAGAGGTCGGCGAGCTGGAGGATGAAGCCGTCGGCCTCCTCCCCCGTCATCTTCAGGGCCTTCGGCCCGTACGCCGCCATCCACACCGGCACCTCGGCGCCCGGCCTGATCCACGGGAACCTGACCGCGGTGCCGCCGAGGTCGGCCTCCTCGCCGCGGCCCAGGGCCCGGATGACCTTCATGGCCTCGCTGATCCGGGCGAGGGTGTTGGGCTTGCGGCCGGCCACGCGCATCGCGGAGTCGCCGCGGCCGATGCCGCAGACGGTGCGGTTGCCGAACATGTCGTTGAGGGTGGCGAAGGTGGAGGCGGTCACCTCCCAGGTGCGGGTGCCGGGGTTGGTGACCATCGGGCCGACCTTGAGGCGCGTGGTGTTGGCCAGGATCTGGCTGTAGATGACGAACGGCTCCTGCCAGAGCACGGCGGAGTCGAAGGTCCAGCCGTGGCTGAAGCCGTTGCGCTCGGCCCGCTGCATCAGGCTGACGACGCGGGAGGCCGGCGGGTCGGTCTGCAGGACGAGTCCGAAGTCCATGGGCGGGGCTCCTAGCTGAGGTACTGACAGGTGGAGCGCGGGACGTACGCGCCGTGGCCCTTGTGTCCGGTGTACTCCCGCTCGGTGACGACGAGTTCGCCGCGCGAGAGCACCGTCTCCACGCGGCCGGTGACGCGCCTGCCCTCGTAGGCCGAGTAGTCGACGTTCATGTGGTGGGTCTCGGCGGAGATGACCTGTTCGGCGTGCGGGTCGTAGACGACGATGTCGGCGTCGGCGCCGGGCGCGATGGTGCCCTTCTTCGGGTACAGGCCGAACATGCGGGCCGGGGTGGCGCAGGCGATCTCGATCCAGCGGCGGCGGCCGATGTGCCCGTCGACGACGGCCTGGTGGAGCAGGTCCATGCGGTTCTCGACGCCCGGCATCCCGTTGGGGATCTTGGAGAAGTCGCCGCGGCCCAGCTCCTTCTGGCCGCTGAAGCAGAAGGGGCAGTGGTCGGTCGACACCACCTGGAGGTCGTTGGTCCGCAGGCCCCGCCACAGCGCCGCCTGGTGCTCGCGCGGGCGCAGCGGGGTGCTGCACACGTACTTGGCGCCCTCGAAGCCGGGCTCGGCGAGGTTGTCGGTGGACAGGAACAGGTACTGCGGGCAGGTTTCGCCGAAGACGTTGAGGCCCTCGTCGCGGGCACGGGTCAGCTCGGCGACCGCCTCGGTCGCGGAGACGTGCACGACGTAGAGGGGCGCGCCGGCGACCTGGGCGAGTCTGATCGCGCGGTGGGTGGCCTCGGCCTCCAGGAGGGCCTTGCGGACCTCGCCGTGGAAGCGCGGGTCGGTCTCGCCGCGGGCGAGGGCCTGCTCGACCAGGACGTCGATCGCGATGCCGTTCTCGGCGTGCATCATGATCAGCCCGCCGTTCTCGGCGGCGCGCTGCATGGCCCGCAGGATCTGGCCGTCGTCGGAGTAGAAGACGCCGGGGTAGGCCATGAACTGCTTGAAAGAGGTGACCCCCTCCTCGACCAGCAGGTCCATCTCCTTGAGCGTCTCCTGGTTCACGTCGGAGACGATCATGTGGAAGCCGTAGTCGATCGCGCAGTTGCCCTCGGCCTTCGCGTGCCAGGCGTCGAGGCCCTCGCGCAGGGTGTGGCCGACGCCCTGGATGGCGAAGTCGACGATGGTGGTCGTACCGCCCCAGGCGGCGGCCCTGGTGCCGGTCTCGAAGGTGTCGGCCGCGTAGGTGCCGCCGAAGGGCATCTCCATGTGGGTGTGCCCGTCGACGCCGCCCGGGATGACGTACTTGCCGGTGGCGTCGATGGTGCGCTCGGCCGTGAAGGACGCGGCGGCCGGTGTGCCGGTCGCGGCGAGGGCGGCGACCCGGCCGTCCTCGATCAGGACGTCGGCGTGGATCTCGTCGGACGCGGTGATGACGAGGCCGCCGCGGATGACGGTACGGCTGCTCATGCTGTTCCCTCCTGTCAGGGGCGGTCCGGGCCCGGTCGGTCAGGGCGCGGTCAGCGGGGAGTACGCGCCCGGCGCGCGGTCCCGGTAGAACTGCCAGCGGTCGCGGACCTCGCGCAGCTTGGCCAGGTCGAGGTCGCGCACGACGAGTTCGGTCTCCTTGTCGCTCGCGACCTCGCCGACGAACTGGGCCTCGGGGTCGACGAAGTAGGAGGTGCCGTAGAAGTCGTTGTCGCCGTACTCCTCTACGCCGACGCGGTTGATGGCGCCCACGAAGTACTCGTTGGCGACGGCCGCCGCCGGCTGCTCCAGCTGCCACAGGTAGCCGGAGAGGCCGCGGGAGGTGGCCGACGGGTTGAAAACGACCTCGGCGCCCGCCAGGCCCAGCGCCCGCCAGCCCTCCGGGAAGTGCCGGTCGTAGCAGATGTACACGCCGACCCTGCCGACGGCGGTGTCGAAGACCGGCCAGCCGGAGTTGCCGGGGCGGAAGTAGAACTTCTCCCAGAAGCCCCGCACCTGCGGGATGTGGGTCTTGCGGTACTTGCCGAGGTAGGAGCCGTCGGCGTCGAGCACGGCGGCGGTGTTGTAGAGGACGCCGGGCTGCTCCTCCTCGTACATCGGCAGCACCAGGACGATGCCGTGTTCGCGGGCGAGCCGCTGGAAGCGCTCGACGACCGGGCCGTCGGGGATGCGCTCGGCGTAGGCGTAGAACTCGGGGTCCTGGACCTGGCAGAAGTACGGGCCGTAGAACAGCTCCTGGAAGCACAGCACTTGGGCCCCTTGCGCGGCGGCGTCGCGGACCGCCTGCTCGTGGACCTGGATCATCGATTCCTTGTCGCCCGTCCAGGCGGTCTGGAAGAGCGCGGCACGGATCACTCGGCTCATCTTCGGCCTCCACTCGCTCGGTGTGGCGCTGCGTGTGGGGCGAGCCTAGGGAGCGCGGACGGCGGGTTCGACTGGCACGGTGTCACGTCTGCCGGGGTCGGGCATTGCACGGTGTCACCCCTGCTGTGCGTCGTGGGCGAGGAGCGCGATGTGGACGGAGGCGGCCTGTTCGAAGTCGTCGAGGTCGACGCCGAGGCGGCCCTGTATCGCCTCCAGCCTGCGGTAGAGGGCGGGCCGGGAGACGTGGTGGAGCTGGGCGGTGCGGGACTTGTTGCGGCCGGTGGCGAGGTAGGTGCGCAGCACGCCCAGCAGGTCCTCGTCGGGGCCTTGCAGCAGGCCGTTCAGCTCCCGCTCGGCGAAGGACTGGACGTGCGGGTCGTCGCGCAGCAGCCGGACCAGTCCGCGCAGGTGGACGTCGCGCAGGCGCACCACGGGCGGCAGGTCGAGGGCGGCCGGGGAGTCGGCCACGGCGTCGGCGACGTGCTGGGCCTCGCGCAGGCCGGCCGGTACACCGGCCCAGTCGGTGCGGGCGTCGGCCGCCGCGACGACGGTGCGCGCGGCGCCCGGTTCCGACCGCAGCCGGGCGGCGAAGTGGGCGGTCAGCGCTGTGGCGTCCTGGTCGGGGGCGAGGCTGAGCAGGACGGCGACCCGGTCGTCGGCGAGCCCGGCGGCGATCCCGGACAGGCCCAGCAGCCGCAGCACCCGGTCGAGACGTGCGGTGTCGCGCCCGCGGACGACGAGCGGGACGAAGACCCGGCGGTTGACCGGCAGCCCGGCGGCGCGCGCCCGGGGAAGCATGTGCCGCGCCGGGACGGCGCCGCTGACCAGGTCGGTGAGCAGACTCCGGGCGGACTGCTCCTCCCAGGAGTCCCAGGAGCCGCCGGGGCCGCCGGTGTGCGTGCCGTCGCCGCCGAGCATGCGGTGCAGTACGAGCGCCTCGGCGGCGCGCTCGGCCAGCAGCCGCCCCGCGGCCCGGTCGCCGTGGTAGCCGCACAGCACCAGCCGGCCCCACCGCTCCCCCCGGCAGGTCAGTTCGGCGCGGATCCAGCCGTCGGCGGTGCCGGCCCCGGCCTGGCGGGCGATGCGCTCCCAGTCCCGGAGCACGTCGTCGACCGCGGGCCGCTCCCCCGCCGTGGCGAGGACGCGGTGGGCGAGGTTGGTGACGACGACCGGACAGCCCCCGTGCCGGGCGACCTCGTCGAGCAGGCGCTGCACCGGGGCGCCCGCGGTGATCAGGCCGGTCAGTTCGGTGCGTACGGCTTCGGAGAGGCTGACGGCGGCGAACTTGCGCCGCAGCAGCCGGGACTGCACCTCCTCGGTCAGCTCGGCGAAGGGGAACGGCCGGTGCAGAACGACCATGGGCAGCCCGCACCGCTCGGCCGCCCGGCGCATCACGTCCGGCGGGGCGGGGAAGGCGCGGCCGAGGCCGAGCACGACGGCCGCCGCCTCCGCCCGGTCCAGGGAGCGGATGTACTCGCCCTGCTTGCCCTCGTCACCGGCGAGCAGCACACCGGTGGTGAGGACCATCTCGCCCCCGCTGAGCATCACGCCGACGTCGGCGGCCTCGGCCACGTGCACCCAGCGCACCGGCCGGTCGAGCCGGTGCGCACCGGCCACCACCTCGGGCTGTCCGGCCAGCACCCGCTCCAGGCCGAGGACCTGACGGACCGACAGGGCGGGTTCCCAGGGCTGCTGCCGCAGGGTGACGGGGGTGTCCGGGGTGGAGGTCATGGCGGCGGTTCCTCTGCTCGGGACGCTGCTGTCAGATGCTCCGCAGGGCGCGTTCGAGGATCGCCGCGCCCTCCTCGGCCTCCGCGACGGTGAGGGTCATCGGCGGCGCGACCCGCAGGGCGCTGGTGCTGTGGCCGCCGCCCTTGCCGATGAGCAGCCCGCCCGCGCGGGCCTCCTCCAGCACGGTGGCCGCTGCCTCGGGCGCCGCCTCGTCGGTGCCGGGCCGGGTCAGCTCGATGCCCAGCATCAGCCCGCGCCCGCGGACCTCCCGGACGTGCGGCACCTGGGCGGCGACCGCCCGCAGCCGTTCGAGGAGGAGTCCGCCGACGCGCCGGGCGTTGCCCTGGAGGTCGTGCTCCAGCAGGTACGTGAGGTTGGCGAGGCCGGCCGCCATGGTGACCTGGGTGCCGCCGAAGGTGGAGATGCTGTTGGCGTCCAGGCAGTTCATGATCTCGGCGCGGGCGACGACACCGCCGACGGACATGCCGTTGCCGATGCCCTTGGCGAAGGTGACGATGTCCGGCGGGCCGCTCCGCGCATGCGCCTGCCAGCCCCAGAAGTGGTCGCCGGTGCGGCCCCAGCCGGTCTGCACCTCGTCGGCGATCCAGAGGACGTCCCGCTCGTGCAGCACCTCGCGGAAGGCCGCGTACAGGCCGTCCGGCGGGGAGGTGAAGCCGCCGACGCCCTGGATCGGCTCGGCGATCAGCGCGGCGGGGGCGCGGGTGTGTCCGAGAAGGTCCGTGAGGTCGTCGACGCAGGCGGCGATGAAGTCGCGGTCGTCCAGGTGCGCGTAGGGGCCGCGGGTGCGGACGCCGCCGTGGACGTAGAGCGTCTGGAGCGGGGAGAGCGAGGTCGGGGACCAGCTGCGGTTGCCGGTGATGCCGACGGAGCTGAAGGAGCGGCCGTGGTAGCTGTTGCGCATGGCCAGGATGGTGTTGCTGCGCCGGTAGGTGGTGGCGAGCAGCAGGGCGGTGTCGTTGGCCTCGGTGCCGGAGGTGGTGAAGAAGACGCGGGCGTCGGGGATGCCGGACACGTGGGCGATCCGCTCGGCGAGTTCGACCATGGGCCGGTTGAGGTAGAGGGTCGAGGAATGGATGATCCGTCCGGCCTGCTCGCTCACCGCCTTGGTCACCTCGGGCAGGGCGTGCGCGGTCATCGTGGTGAGGATGCCGCCGAAGAAGTCGAGGTACTTGTTGCCGGCGGCGTCCCAGACGTGCCGGCCCTCGCCGTGCGTGATCTCCAGCGGGTCCCCGTAGTACAGGGCGAGCCAGTCGGGCAGGACGGCGCGGTGGCGGCCGAACAGGTCCTTGGTCACGGCCGCACCAGCCCTTCGTAGGCGTCGGGGCGGCGGTCGCGGTAGAAGGCCCACTGCTGCCGCACCTCGTCGATGAGGCCGAAGTCCAGGTCGCGGACGACGAGTTCCTCCTTGGTGTCGCTGGCCCGCTCGCCGACGAACTGCCCGCGCGGGTCGACGAAGTACGACGTCCCGTAGAAGTCGTTGTCGCCGTACTCCTCCTGTCCGACCCGGTTGATCGCGGCGACGAAGTACTCGTTGGCGACGGCCGCCGCGGGCTGTTCGAGCTGCCACAGGTGGGCGGAGAGTCCGCGGTGGGTGGCGGAGGGGTTGTAGACGAGCTGGGCGCCGCCGAGGCCGAGTTGGCGCCAGCCCTCCGGGAAGTGCCGGTCGTAGCAGATGTAGACGCCGATCCTGCCGACGGCGGTGTCGAAGACCGGCCAGCCGAGGTTGCCGGGGCGGAAGTAGAACTTCTCCCAGAATCCCTTGACCTGCGGGATGTGGTGCTTGCGGTACGTCCCGAGGACGGTGCCGTCGGCGTCGATCACGGCGGCGGTGTTGTAGTAGAAGCCGGACTGCTCGACCTCGAAGACGGGGACGACGATCACCATGCCGGTCTCGCGGGCGAGCTCCTGCATGCGGCGGGTGGTCGGGCCGTCGGGCACCGGCTCGGCCCAGCGGTAGTGCTCGGGGTCCTGGACCTGGCAGAAGTAGGGGGCGTTGAAGACTTCCTGGAAGCCGATGACCTTGGCTCCCTGCCGGGCCGCCTCGCGGGCGTGCTCCTCGTGTTTCGCCACCATGGACTCGGTGTCGCCGGTCCAGGTGGCCTGGACGAGAGCGGCACGTACGACGTTGGCCATGAGCTGCTCCTTCGACGCGACGTCAGAGCCTCTACGCCCGTAGAGCGGGCCGTAGAGGGACGAACGTAAGCCTGGCCGGACGGGCTTGCCAAGACCATCGTCGCCACGGCGCGGTGTCGATCGCTTTTCGCACTCCTGTGGGTGAGTGGTGGGGACGGTGGGGTCACGGGGGCGGATTTCACGCGGTGAACCCGGCGACGCGCAGGGCGTGCACGAGGTCCCAGTGGCGTTCCTGGGATACGTCGTGCGCCGCCTCCAGCAGCAGCGGCACGAGTCTCTCCGGGTCCGGTGCGGCGCTGCGGGCGGCGTCCTCGGGGGTGCGGGAGCGGACGCAGGCGTCGAGGAGCGCGCGGGCCTCCCGGTGCCGGCCTTCGGCGACCAGGCCGACGACCGCCGCGCCGATCTCGGGGGCGGGCCGTACGACGCCCTGCCGCAGCACCTGCTCGGCGTCGGCCGCGCGCCCGGCGAGGGCCAGCGCGTCGGCCGCGGCGACCAGGGGGCCGGCGGGCAGCGAGGCGGTCTCCCACAGCAGGGTGGTCCAGTCGGCGCCGAGCCCGGCCCGTTCGAGCCGGGCGGCAAGCAGAGGGAAACGGGTGGCGGGCCCGAGGGCCGCCTCGGCCAGCAGCGCGTGCGCCTCCCCGCTCATCCCTGCGGCCCGCAGCCGCGCCACCCCCTCGACGACCGCGTCGACGGCGACCCGGTCTCCCTCCCCCGGCACCTCGGGGGCCCTCGGCACCGGCTGCTCCACCGTTTCATCGGCCCCCGCGAACCGCGCTCCGCGTGGCGTACGCCCGCCCGGCGCGGCCGGAACCGGCACCTGCTCGGGCACGACGGGGACCACGGGGCTCACGTCCGCTTCGACGCCCCCGGCGAAACGGGCACCTCCGCGGCGGCGTTTGCGCTGTTTGGGGGTGGGGGGCGGGGATGCGGCGGGGGTGGGGGCCGGGTTCGGGGGCGGGGTGCTGGGTGCGGGCGCGGCGGGACGGCGTCCGAAGTCCTCCGGTGGCGGCGTGGTGGGCGCGGGCGCGGCGGGACGGCGTCCGAAGTCCTCCGGTGGCGGCGTGGTGGGCGCGGGCTCGGCGGGATGGCGTCCGAAGTCCTCCGGTAGGGCGGAGCCATACGCGGGAGCGCCGTCCGTCGCCGTCCGAGCCGCGCCCCCGGGCACCCGGGGCACGCGATCGGGCGCGGACGCGTCGGAGGCGAGGGCGGGACCCTCGCGCGGCTCGGTGGGCGCGGAGCGCTGCGCGGGGGCGCCGAAGGCGGAGGCGGAGTCCTCGGCCCCCGGGGAGCGGTACAGGGGATCACCGTCCACCGGCATCCGGGACACTCCCCCGGGCGCGGGCCCGCCGAAGAGGGAGGCCGGGACCGACGGCGGCGCGGCGGGAGCGGGGCCGACGCCCCCCGGCCTTCTGGGCACACCCCCGGGCGCGGGCGCGCCGTGAGCCGAGTCGTCGATCGCCGCAGGGCGGTGCCCGGGAGCGCCTTCCCCCGGCCTCCCGGACACACCCCCGGGCACGGACGTGCCGAAGGCGGAGGCGGAGTCCTCGGGCTCCGCGGCGGGCGCGACGCGGTGCGCGGGGCCGACGCCCGCCGCCCTCCCGGACGCGTCCACGGCGGGGGCCGGGGCCTCGGGCCCTGCTGTGGGGGCGGAGACGTCGGCTCCCGGTGGGCCGGGCCGCGTGGGGCCGGTCGCCGGGGTGGGCGTGTCGCCGTCCACCCGGATGCCCCCGCTCCCCCGCCGGACGGCGTCCAGTGCCGTCAGCCGGGATCGGAGTTCGGTGCAGCGGGCCGTTGCCCGGGTGTGGTCGTCGTGGGCCCAGGCGAGGTCGAGCCGGAGGGAGGCGGCCGTCTCCGGGGTCGTGTCGGGGTGGGACAGCGTCCGGGTCAGCCGGGTCTCGCGTTCCGCGGCGTACCGCTGCTCGCGGAGCATGACGTCGAGCCGGTCCCGCAGGGCGTCGCGGGCGCCCGGCAGGGAGTCGTACGCAGTGAGCGCGGCGGCGTGCAGGGCGCGGGCCGGTTCCGTCTCAGCTTCCGCGGTGGCGGCACCGTACCGGCCGGCGAGGTCCTGGAGCAGGGCCTCCACCACGTCCCAGGGTGGGATCTCACGTCCGTCGAGACAGGCCCGCATGCCCTCGGGGTCGCGCTGCCAGAACACCCCGCACCAGCCGGCGCCCTGGTCCAGACGTGTCAGCAGTCCGGTCAGGTACCGGGTGAAGTTCCCGACCCGACCCGGCAGTTGTTCCACGGCCATGGTTCGACTCCCGCCCGACCGGAGGACTCCGGTCCGTCCGGTCACGTAGGGAACACCAGCCGTGTTACGGCGCCGCTACAGGGAGTTTTCGGGAAGGGGCGTCACCGCACCCTCACACCCCGGCGAGGACGCACAGCCCGGCCAGCTCGTCCATGGACAGCCCGAGCGCGCGGGCCAGCGCGGCCACCGTGAAGAACGCCGGGGTCGGCGCGCGGCCGGTCTCGATCTTGCGCAGCGTCTCGGCGGAGATGCCGGCCTCGGCGGCGACCTCCGTCATGCTCCGCTCGCCGCGGGCCTCACGCAGCAGCCGGCCGAGCCGCTCGCCGCGCTCGTGCTCTTCGGGGGTCAGAGGGGTGCGCACCATACCGTCATTGTAATACCGGCTTCCCGTACCGGACCCAATTCAAATACCGGTATAGTAATTGGCATGGTGGAGCTCAAGACAGACACATCGATCGACGCGATGCACACGGCCGGCCAGGTCGTCGCCCGCGCCCTGACCGCCGCCCGGAACGCGGCCGCCGTGGGCGTCTCCCTGCTGGAACTGGACGCGGTGGCGCACGGCGTACTGAAGGAGGCGGGGGCGGGCTCGCCGTTCCTCGGCTACCGGCCCTCCTTCGCGCCGACCCCCTTCCCGGCCGTCCTCTGCGCGTCGGTCAACGACGCGATCGTGCACGGCATCCCGGACGGCTACCGGCTGCGCGACGGCGACCTCGTCTCACTCGACTGCGGGGCCACGCTCGGCGGCTGGGCCGGCGACTCGGCCATCAGCTTCGTCGTCGGCACCCCGCGCCCGGCGGACGTGGCCCTGGTCGAGACCGCGGAACGGGCCCTCGCTGCGGGCATCGCGGCGGCCGTCGTGGGCCATCGCATCGGCGACATCTCGCACGCGATCGGCACGGTCTGCCGGGCGGGCGGCTACGGCATCATGGACGACTTCGGCGGCCACGGCATCGGCCGGCAGATGCACGAGGACCCGGGGGTACCCAACGAGGGCCGGCCGGGACGCGGACTCCCGCTGCGCCACGGCATGGTCCTCGCCATCGAGCCGATGCTGATCGCCGGCGGCCGGGACGACTACCACGCGGCCCCCGACGGCTGGACCCTGCGCACCAACGACGGCTCACGCGCGGCGCACGTGGAGCACACCGTGGCGATCACGGACAGCGGCCCGCGCGTCCTGACCGCACGGGACGCCCTTCAGGTCCGGTAGCCCCGGCCCCGGGTCCGCCCGCCTCCGCGGACATGCCCACCGGCACAGAACGTGTCATGTTGGGGCATGAGCGCACGCCGACCGGGTTACCCGGCCCCGGTACGCCGATCAGCGAAGCAGCGGAGGACCGGAAACGATGACCAGCGGCTTCATGGGCCCGGAGGGCGACCCGTTCGCGGAATTCCTGGCACGCTTCTTCGGCGGGCCGAAGCCCAGGCAGATCGACATCGGCAGGCTGCTCAGCCAGCCGGCCCGGGAGCTGGTGCGCGGCGCCGCCCAGTACGCGGCCGAGCACGGCAGCCGGGACCTGGACACGGAGCACCTGCTGCGGGCCGCGCTCGCCACCGAACCGACCCGGGGCCTGCTGAGCCGCGCCGGCGCCGACCCCGACTCGCTGGCGTCGCAGATCGACGAGCGGACCGGCCCGGCGCAGCACGCGCCGGGCGAGGCCCCGCCGCCGACGTCGCTCTCGCTGACCCCGGCCGTCAAGCGGGCGCTGCTGGACGCGCACGAACTGGCGCGGACGACCGGCACCGGGTACATCGGCCCGGAGCACGTGCTCAGCGCCCTGGCCGCCAACCCGGACTCGGCCGCCGGGCACATCCTGAACGCGGCCCGGTTCGCGCCCTCCGGCCTGCCCACGGAGTCGCCGGACGCCGGCAAGGCCCGCCCCGAGGGCGCACGGGCCACGAACACGCCGACGCTGGACAAGTACGGCCGCGACCTCACCGACCTTGCCCAGCAGGGCCGGATCGACCCGGTGATCGGGCGCGAGGACGAGATCGAGCAGACCGTCGAGGTGCTCTCCCGCCGCGGCAAGAACAACCCGGTGCTGATCGGTGACGCGGGCGTCGGCAAGACCGCCGTCGTGGAGGGGCTGGCGCAGCGCATCACCGACGCCGACGTCCCCGACGTACTGCTCGGCCGCCGCGTGGTCGCCCTGGACCTGACCGGCGTGGTCGCGGGCACCCGCTACCGGGGCGACTTCGAGGAGCGGATGAACAACATCGTCGGCGAGATCCGCGCCCACTCCGACGAGCTGATCGTCTTCATCGACGAGCTGCACACCGTGGTCGGCGCCGGCGGGGGCGGCGAGGGCGGTTCGATGGACGCCGGGAACATCCTCAAGCCGGCGCTGGCCCGGGGCGAGCTGCACGTCGTGGGCGCCACCACGCTGGAGGAGTACCGCAGGATCGAGAAGGACGCGGCGCTGGCCCGCCGCTTCCAGCCGATCCTGGTGCCCGAGCCCACCCCCGCGGACGCCATCGAGATCCTGCGCGGTCTGCGGGACCGCTACGAGGCCCACCACCAGGTCCGCTACACCGACGAGGCGCTGGTGGCGGCCGTGCAGATGTCCGACCGCTACCTCACCGACCGGCGGCTGCCGGACAAGGCGATCGACCTGATCGACCAGGCGGGCGCCCGCGTCCGGCTCCGGGCGCGCACCAAGGGCACGGACGTGCGGGCCATGGAGCGCGAGGTCGACCAGCTGCTCCGGGACAAGGACCAGGCGGTCGCGGACGAGCAGTACGAGCAGGCCACCCAGCTGCGCGACCGGATCGGCGAGCTGAAGCAGCGGATCACCGAGGCCGACGGCGCCGGTGAGGCCGACGAGGGGCTGAACCTGGTCGTCGGCACCGAGTCCATCGCCGAGGTGGTGTCCCGGCAGACCGGCATCCCGGTCAGCAGTCTCACCCAGGAGGAGAAGGACCGCCTGCTGGGCCTGGAGTCCCACCTGCACGAGCGCGTGGTCGGCCAGGAGGAGGCGGTGCGGGTGGTCTCCGACGCCGTGCTGCGCTCGCGCGCCGGGCTCTCCAGCCCCGACCGGCCGATCGGCAGCTTCCTCTTCCTCGGCCCGACCGGTGTCGGCAAGACGGAGCTGGCCCGGGCGCTGGCCGAGGCGCTGTTCGGCAGCGAGGACCGGATGGTCCGCCTCGACATGAGCGAGTACCAGGAGCGCCACACGGTCAGCCGCCTGGTGGGCGCCCCGCCCGGCTACGTGGGGCACGAGGAGGCCGGTCAGCTCACCGAGGTGGTGCGCCGGCACCCGTACTCGCTGCTCCTGCTGGACGAGGTGGAGAAGGCGCACCCCGACGTCTTCAACATCCTGCTCCAGGTCCTGGACGACGGCCGGCTGACCGACTCGCAGGGCAGGACCGTGGACTTCACCAACGCGGTCGTCGTGATGACCAGCAACCTGGGCTCCGACGTGATCACCCGGCGCGGCGCCGGTATCGGCTTCGGCGCCGCCGGCGCGGAGGCGGACGAGGAGGCGCGGCGCGAGCAGGTCATGCGCCCGCTGCGTGAGCACTTCCGGCCCGAGTTCCTGAACCGCGTCGACGAGATCGTGGTGTTCCGGCAGCTCAACGGCGAGCAGCTGCGGCAGATCACCAGCCTGCTCCTGGAACAGACCCGCCGCATGGTCCGCGCGCAGGGCATCACCGTCGACTTCACCGACGCGGCGGTGGACTGGCTCGCCGAGCGCGGCTACCAGCCGGAGTACGGCGCCCGTCCGCTGCGCCGCACCATCCAGCGCGAGGTCGACAACGAGCTGTCCCGGCTGCTGCTCGACGGCCGGGTCGCGGAGGGCGGCCGGGTGACGGTCGACGTCGAGGACGGGCGGCTGGCGTTCCGGACGCCGCAGCGGCCCGTCCCCGACCTGTGATCCGCGCTACCGCTGCCGCGTGGGCCACACCACCATCGCCGAGCCGCCGCCGCGCCGCTCCTTCTCGGCGGCGGCCAGCCACTTGCCGCCCGGCAGCCGCTGCACGCCGGTCGCGGCGCCGATCTCCGGGTTCTCCTTGAAGGAGTGCCCGAGCGCCTCGAGACGCCCCCGCAACCCGCTGTCGTAGAGGCGGGGTTCGAGTTCGGTCTGGGCCGCGTTGCGCTGGCTGGCGCGCGGGGCGGCGATCGCGTCCACCAGGGGCAGCCCACGGTCGATGACGCCGGTGAGCGTCTGGAGCACGGTGGTGATGATGGTGGCCCCGCCGGGTGACCCGACCGCCACGACCGGCTCGTGGTGCCGGTCCAGGACGATGGTCGGGGCGATCGAGGACCGCGGGCGCTTGCCGGGCCCGGGCAGGTTCGGGTCGTGGACGGCCGGGTTCGCCGGGGCGAAGGAGAAGTCCGTCAGCTCGTTGTTGAGCAGGAAGCCGCGGCCGGGCACGGTGATGCCGCTGCCGCCGGTCTGCTCGATGGTGAGCGTGTAGGCGACGACGTTCCCCCACTTGTCGGCCACGGTCAGGTGCGTGGTGTTCTCGCCCTCGTACGTCGTCGGCGCCGCCCTGCCGCCGGCCGCGCAGGCGGCGGGGTGCCGGGGGTCGCCGGGCGCGAGGGGGCTGGTGAGCGCCGCGTCGTCCTTGATCAGGCATGCGCGCGAGTCGGCGTACCGCTGCGAGAGCAGTTCCCTCGTCGGTACGTCCTCGAAGGCGGGGTCGCCGACCCAGCGGCCCCGGTCGGCGAAGGAGATGCGGCTGGCCTCGATGAAGCGGTGCAGGTACTGCGCCTTGCTCGCCTCGGAGAGGTCGGTGCGCTCCAGGATGTTCAGCGCCTCGCCGACCGTGGTGCCGCCGGAGGAGGAGGGCGCGATGGAGTACACGTTCAGACCGCGGTACGAGGTCCTGGTGGGCGCCTGGAACTTGGCCTCGTAGGCGGCGAGGTCCTTGGCGGACAGGTCGCCGGGGCGGGCGTTCCAGCCGGAGTCCGGGTCGACGGGCGGCTCGTTGACGGTGTCGACGATGTCGTCGGCCAGGTCGCCGCGGTAGAGCGCGTCGACGCCCTCACGGCCCAGCTCCCGGTAGGTGCGGGCCAGGTCCGGGTTCTTGAACGTGGAGCCGACGACGGGGAGTTGTCCGCCGGGCAGGAACAGCTCCGCGGTGTCCGGGAAGTAGCGGAACCGCTGCTCGTTGGCGGCGGTCTGGGAGCGGAAGGTGTCGTCGACGGTGAAGCCCTGCCGGGCCAGGCGCTCGGCGGGCCTGAGCACGGAGCCGAGCCCCCGGCTGCCCCACCGGTCGAGCGCCGCCTGCCAGGTGGCGGGCGTGCCGGGGGTGCCGACGGCGAGGCCGCTGCTGACGGCGTCGGCGAAGGCGATCGGCTTGCCGTTCTCCGTGAAGAGCTTCTCGTCGGCGGTCAGCGGCGCGGTCTCGCGGCCGTCGATGGTGCGCACCGTGCGGGACTTGGCGTCGTAGTAGACGAAGTACCCGCCGCCGCCGACCCCGGCGGAGTAAGGCTCGGTGACTCCGAGCGCGGCCGCGGTGGCCACGGCGGCGTCGACGGCGTTGCCGCCCTTGCGCAGCACCTCGATGCCGGCGGCGGAGGCGTCCGGGTCGACACTGGCGACCGCGCCCCCGTACCCGACGGCGACCGGGGTCTTCGGGGAGCCGGGGCCGGCCTGGGGCGTGGGCGGCGCCGCGGCCCCCACCGACACCACGGCGGCCGAGACCGCCAGGACCGTCAGATTCCGTGCGACAGGGCGACGCATCCGCACCTCCAGGGAAAGGCCGTTCGGGCAGCTTAGTTGATCGTCATGGTCGCGTCAGGAGCACAGAGGCCGTCGTCGGCGGCGCCGCCACCCGAGCGGGTGGCCCGGTGGCCCGTCGAACATGGGTACGCCGACGCCCGCTAGCATGCGCGCCCATGACTGACGACGTACGCAACATCGTCCTGGGCGTGGTCGCGGCCGGCATCAGCGCCGCGCTGGGCTGGTTCACCCGCACGTACCTGTCCAAGCGCAGACTCCGCCGCAAGCAGGCGTTCTTCGGGCTGCCGGACAGCTCCGAGTCGCTGCTGGTCGTCAACCGGGACCCGGCCGCCACCGAACCGGCGGTCCACCGCTTCGACGTCTTCGCGCTGCTGGAGCTGGCGGCACTGATCAAGGACTGCGGCGCGCACATGCAGGTGGTCACGCAGGACATGGTCGGGCAGGGCTTCGGCGAGCGCACGGAGTTCTGCGTGGGCGGCCCCGGCTCGAACCGGCGCATGGTCGCCCACATGGCGGCCATGCTGCCCGGGGTGCGGGTCAACGTCGACCCCGAGCCCGGTCCGGACCGCGGCGCCTTCCAGATCGGCAGCGAGCGCTACCGACTGGACGCGGGCATCACGGAGTACGTCCTGCTGGCCCGCCTCACCGCCGGGGACAGGCGCGAGGCCCGGCCCGCCTTCCTGTTCTGCGGACAGCGGGCGATCACCAACCAGGCCGCCACCCGCTACCTCGCCCGGCACCACGAGAAGCTGGCCCGCAAACACGGCACCAGCTCCTTCGTGCTGCTGCTGAAGGTGGTCAACTCCCAGGCGTACGGACCGGACGTCGTCGAACTCGTGGGGGACGTCACCCGGGCGGCGACCAGCCCCCTGCCGACACCGGCACCGACGTCCCGCAACTCCCACCGGGCGTAAGGGGTGGGTGCAGCTGACCTTCTCCTCGCCCGCGGACACCCTTGCGTGGTGTCCGCCGTGGAGCGCGAGCAGTGATCTCCGGCTGCACTCTGCGATTCCCCCTGGCCGTTCGTGTGCCCTGACCACAGCAACGTACCGAGACAAACGGCATGCATGCCAACGACACGCACTATTCGGGCATTAGCCCCTTTTAAGGCGATTATCGGGCTGAGGGTTCACGCCTCGGCGACCTCGCCGTACAGCTGCGAGAGTTCGGGCACCCCGTCCGCCGCCCACGCGTGCCCGGACGCCACCACGTCGAACTCCCGGCCCGAGGCGAGCCGGACGACGGGCTGGCCGTCGGACCGGATGGCCCAGAGGGCTCCCGGGACGGTCCGCACGATCACCGTGCCGAGGTACAGACCGGCGTCGTTGCCCAGCCAGGTCTGGATCTCCTCGTCGCTGCGCCAGCGGGGCAGGATCTGGTCCAACTGCTCCAACGAGACTGCGGAGTCGTCGAGTCGGACCCCCTCCCGCAAGGCCTGCGAGCGCAGCAGATCACAGTCGGCGAGCAGCTCGCCGATTCCCTCGGCGTCATGCGCCCGGGGATCTTCGCGCCGCTTGCCCAGGAAGGGGAAGTTCATACCTCCACACTGTCATTCGTACCGCCCCGCGCACCACAGGGCGCGCAGCCCGGCGCGCTCACACGCCGAGGTCGACCACGACCGGCGCGTGGTCCGAGGCGCCCTTGCCCTTGCGCTCCTCGCGGTCGACGTAGGAGTCGGTGACGGCCTTGGCGAAGGGCTCGTTCCCGTAGACCAGGTCGATGCGCATGCCGCGGTTCTTGGGGAAGCAGAGCTGGCGGTAGTCCCAGTACGTGAACGGGACGTCGTACTTCAGCGGGCGCGGGACCACGTCGGACAGGCCGGCCCCGCGCAGGGAGGCGAGGGCGGCGCGCTCGGCGGGGGTGACGTGGGTGGCGCCCTCGAAGGCGGCGCGGTCGTAGACGTCGTCGTCGGACGGCGCGACGTTGTAGTCGCCCATCACCGCGAACGGCCGGTCGCCGGCGGCGTCGCCCTCGACGGCCGCGCGCAGCGCCTCGAACCACTGGAGCTTGTAGGCGTAGTGCGGGTGGTCCACCTCGCGGCCGTTGGGCACGTAGACCGACCAGACGCGGACCGGGCCGCAGGTGGCGGAGATCGCGCGGGGCTCCTGGACGCCCTCGTAGCCCGGGTCGCCGGGCAGGCCCTTGACCACGTCGGTGAGGCCGACGCGGGAGAGCACCGCCACCCCGTTCCACCGGCCGGTGGCGTGTACGGCGGCCTCGTAGCCCGCCTCACGCAGCTCGTCGAAGGGGAACTGCGCCTCGGCGACCTTGGCCTCCTGGAGGCACAGCACGTCGGTGCCGCTGCTCTCCAGCCAGGCGAGGAGCCTCGGCAGGCGGGCGGTGATCGAGTTCACGTTCCAGGTCGCGATGCGCATGTCCCACAACCTACCGGGCGGCACTGACAACCCGGCCCCGGGCCGTGGGGGCGGGGCCGTGGGGGCCGTCAGAGCCGCGCGGAGCCGCCCGGGGCCAGCCGCAGGTGCTCGGCGCCGCCCAGCTCGCCGATCTGCCGGTCGTAGATCGGGCGGGCGAGGTCGGTGAGGAGCGCGTCGTGGATGTCGTAGGCGCGCTGCGGCTTCACCTCACGGACGTAGTCGATGACCTCGGCGATCTTGTTCCAGGGGGCCATGACGGGGAGCATCAGCGTCTCGACCGCCTGGTCGGGGACGGTGAGCGCGTCGCCGGGGTGGAAGACCCTGCCGCCGTCCAGGAGGAAGCCGACGTTGGTGATGCGCGGGATGTCCGGGTGGATCACGGCGTGCAGCTCGCCGTGGACCTGGACGTCGAATCCGGCGGCGGTGAACGTGTCGCCGTGGCCGACGGTGTGCACGCGGCCCGGGAACGCCGCCGAGATCTTCTCCGCGACGGACTTCAGCGTCCAGATCTCGGCGGCCGGGTTGTCCTCCATCGCGGCCCGCAGCCGCCGCTCGTCGAAGTGGTCGGGGTGCTCGTGGGTGACGAGAACGGCGTCCGCGCCGAGGGCGGCGTCCTCCTCGCTGAATCCGCCGGGGTCCAGGACGAGCGTCCGCCCGTCCTTTTCGAGGCGGACGCAGGCGTGCGACTTCTTGGTGAGCTTCATGACTCCATCCTGCGCCCTCACTCCGGGGGTGTCGTCTCCTCGCGGATGACCTGCTGCGCGACCCGGAAGGCGCTGCTCGCGGCCGGTACACCGCAGTAGACGGCCGCCTGGAGCAGTACTTCCTTGATCTCGGCCGGGGTGAGGCCGTTGCGCAGGGCGGCCCTGAGGTGGGGGGCGAGTTCGTCCGTGTGCCCGCCGGCGACGAGGGCGGTGAGCGTGACGCAGCTGCGGGAGCGCCGGTCCAGGCCCGGCCGGTCCCAGATCTCGCCCCACGCGTACCGGGTGAGGAATTCCTGGAAGTCCCCCGAGAACGCGTCGGCCTGCGCGAGGGCCTGGTCGACGTGCGCGTCGCCGAGCACTTCGCGGCGGACCTTGAGCCCCGCGTCGTACGGGTCGGGCCGCCCCTGCCCCTGGCGCGGTACGGCGGCCGGGGCGATCTCGGCGACGGGCGCGGTCTGCGCCGGCGGCGCCAGGGCCGGCTGCGCGGGTGCCGGTGAGGCCACCGGGGCGACGGGGGCCGGGACGGGGATCTGGCCGGTGGAGGCGGTGTCGTGCGGGGTCTGCCAGGCGGTGGTGAAGTGCCGTACCAGCAGGTCCGTGACGGCCGCGGGCTGCTCGACCGGGACCAGGTGGGAGGCGCCGGGCACGACGGCGAGGCGGGCGTCGGGGATGCCGGCGACCAGGGTGCGGGCCTCGGCGGGGCCGGTGACCTGGTCGTCGGAGCCGACGAGGACCAGGGTGGGGACGCCGACCCGGCCCAGCTCGCCGCGCACGTCGAAGGCGGCGAGCGCCTCGCACGCGGCGATGTAGCAGCCGGGGTCGGTGGTCCGCACCATCTGAACGGCCCACTCGGTGATCGCGGGCTGGGCGGCGGCGTACCCGCCGGTGAACCAGCGCTCCGGCGAGCTGCGGGCGATGGGGTCGAGCCCGTTGGTACGGACGATCACGCCGCGCTGACGGAACTCGTCGGCGGTGCCGAAACGGGGCGAGGCGGCGATCAGCGCGAGGGAGGCGAGGCGCTCGGGATGGCGCAGGGCCAGCTCCATGCCGACCGCACCGCCGAACGCGCAGCCGGCGTAGCCGAAGCGCTGCACGCCGAGTCCGTCGAGGGTGGCGAGCAGCCGCTGGGTCAGCTCGGTGACGGACCCCGCCGGGCGGGCGGGGGCGCCCCCGTGCCCCGGCAGGTCGAACCGGAAGACCCGCCAGTGCTGCGACAGCTCGGGCACCTGGCGGTCCCACATGTGCCAGGTGGTACCCAGTGAGGGACCCAGGATCAGGACCGGAGCGTCTTCCGGCCCGTCAAAGCGGTATTGCAGGGTGTTCGGCGGTGTCTCACTCACGCCCCGCACCCTCTCACGTCTCACAAAAACTCACACAGCCGGGGGAAGCCGGCCGGCCCGATGCATCCGCGGCTCGGCCCGTCAAGCACTGCCGACGGCCTCATCGATCGAATCCAGGCCTCTCAGGGGGCACGGGCGCAGACCCCCGATCCCTCCCTGGGCCAGGCCAGCGACGCCTTCGTCGGCCTGCGCCGAGCCGCCCCAGTACTATGCCGCCCTGATGTCACCCCGTCCCGGTTCCTGCACACCCGGACGCAGGCCCGACTCGGGGCGCCCAGTGCCTGTGCCTCTTCCAAGGCGGTGCGGGCCTGACGGTCTTCGCGTAGACGGGCGTGCCCGCGGGCCTGTGGGCGAGCGGAAGCGAGGGCGCGAGGAAGGGATCGGCACCCTGAGCCGGATTCGTCAGGAACGGCGGGCGCAACGTCATGCGCTGGTGTAGTCGGCCAGCCATCCGGTCGCCCGGTAGTCGCCGCGCCACGAGAACAGCGCCGCCCCGTCCGCCGGATGCCTCCCGACCCGGCCTTCCCCACTGTCCGTGGTCGAGTACGTCGTCTCACCGCGTCGCACCACATGCACCTGGTACTCGTGGCCGACCCACGTCGTGAAGGTTCGGCGGATCGGGGCACGCACGACCGCCCGGCCTGCGCGCACCTCCCATTCGTTCCTACCGACACGCTCGCGCAACAGCGCCGCGTACGACGACGGGTCCAACCGATTTCCGCTCGGCGGTGTCCTGGTGTCCCAATCCGGGTGCCTCAGGCCCCGGTCACGGGCGGCAGCCCACATCGAGGGCACCTCTGCGTTCGCGTGCACGGGGGTAGCCATGTTCTCGCACATCCACAACAGCCGTCCGCTGCCGCGAGGGGGGCCACAACGTCGCCAACGAACCCGGCGACTCAGATCAGCAGCCACTATGGCCACCCAGGGGTGAACTGTTCCCGGATATCCCTGGGAACCCAACCAGTGCAGATAGCGAGGAGCGTCCTCAAGAACCGGGCGCAGGACGGAATGCGGAACACCGGACACATCAGACCCGGGGGTGACGAACGCATGCGGACTGTTCGCCGCCGTCAGCAACGCGGCGCGTGCGAGGTCCCCAGGAGCGTAGGGCAGCTGGAACTCCTCGGCTGCGACAGCCGAGGTTCGAGCCCCGCCGGACGACTTCCCCCTGTTGTGGAGCAGGAGAGCCACCGCGGGCTTGAGATTCTCCCCGATCGGCGCCCTGGCCAGCTTCGGCACGAGCGTCGACAGCATGGCGATCAGGGTTTCCTCGGCGGTGTCCGCATCACGGGGAACCGCGGTCCGGGCGAGCGTGGACCGCAGCTGGTGTCCGATGGCGGTGGGCACCATCACGCGGGTGGTCAGCACGCCGAGTTCTGTCGGAGCAATGCCGTCACGAGCGCCGTCCTCGTCGGTGTGACGGCAGTAGTCCGCTCCGACCAGGAATTTCAGTGCCCGCGCCAACGGCTCGGTGGTGTGGTTTCCCTGATGCTGGGCGAAGGTACCCGACCACCAGTCCGTGGCGTCGCCCACCGTACGGACGCGTCCCCGGACCATCTCGGCCAGTACATGGTCCGCGAGGCTCGAGTCGATCTGCGAGTCCACCGTGTATCCGCCGGCCAACTGCTTCTGCCAGTGGCGCTTCTCCGCCTCGTCGACGATCATGAACGCCCACCCCGCGTTCTCCCCCTCCCCGAGACGGCCCGCCCTGCCGAACATCTGCTGGACGGTCGCGATGTCGACGTCCCGCATGCCGATTCTCGTGTCCCGCACGACCACGGCCCGGGCAGGAAGATTCACCCCGGCAGCCACCGTCGAGGTGGCGACGAGCACATCCGTGCGACGCTCCCGGAAGGACGACTCGGCTTCCCTCTTGTACTCCCAGTCCTTGTAGTGCAGTCCTACACGCGCCGCTTCGCAGACTCTGCGCACGCCCTCCAGATCGTCGGGACGGACACCTGCGGTGGACACTCCCCTGCTCGCCGCGATCGCCAGCGCCGTACTGCGGACGCTGTACTTGCTTCCGCAGAACACCAGCACGCTCCCACCGTCCGAAGTGACCGTGGCCACGATGCTGTTGGTCATGCGGGTGCGTGCCGCCTGCCCGAAGCTCCAGTCCGAGGACGCCGGTATGGCCGGCAGCTGCCAGGTCAGGCGGTTCGGGCGCCAAGCGATGTGGATCAGACGGGCGTTGAGCCAGCCGGCGACCTGCTCGGCATTGGACACCGTGGCGGACAGGCCGATCACGCGTACCTGTGAGTCCTCGTCGCGGACCCTGGCCAGTACGGCCTCCAGCACGGGGCCACGCTCGGGGTCGCCGAGCAGGTGCACCTCGTCCACGATGAGGCACCCCACCTCGGCCAGCGCGTCACGCAGCGAGGAGGTACGGCACAGGACTTCGAACTTCTCGGTCGTGGTGACCCACAGGTCCGCCCGGCGTACCTGGTCCACGTCGATGCTGAACTCACCCGAGAGGCGTTCGATCCGGAGCCCCCGCCTGCGCCAGGCCGCCAGCTCTCGCTCCAACTCGTCCGTGAGCGACCTCTGCGGCACCAGCCACACGGCCTTGCGTCCTTCGTCGACGACGGCCCGCAGCGCTCCGAACATCCCGATGGTGGTCTTGCCCGCGCCGGTCGGCGCCACGACCAGGAGATGCTCCTTGCTTTCCAACACTTCGGGTGCGGCCTGGGCTTGAGCCGGATTGAGCGTGTCGTGCGGCAGAAAGGGGACCCAGGAGGCAGGCACCGCCTCCTGGGTCTTCGTCACCTGCGCTGCCGCCTCGGTCTGCGGGGCGTGTGCCCGCCACATCACATCGAAGGCGTCCTGAGCCACCGCGGCATCAGGCCCCTCCCGGTGCGTCGGACCGGTCCGCCCCGAGTAGGCCACCCCGGTCCGCACGGTCAGCCCGCCCGCACCCGCGTCAGCCGCGGCACTGCGGACCAGTTCCTGTTCCATCCAGTACTTGACCGCGCGAACCTCCGCGCCCTCCTGCGTCAGTCGCTCACGCAGCGACGTGAAACGCCTGTCGTCCGGCAGCAGGACGCGTACATCGGTGCCCGCGGCGACGTCGGCCACGGATGCTTCCGGATCGTCGGTCTTCAGCCAGTACAGCGGACGACCCTCGTGGTCTGAAGGGTCATCCGCGACCTGGGAGGCCGAGGCGGGAGGAACGGTGTCTGACATGCCGTGCCCAACAGTACTACCGGGCGCCGACGGCTTCCCCGGCTCGCCGTCAGCGCCGGGCCTCGGCCTTGACGTAGCGTGCCAACCGGGCGATTCCCTCGTGGATGTCGGCCTGTGAGAGGTAGCTGACGGACAGCCGGAGCGTGTGTTCCCCGCCGCCTCCGGGATAGAAGTAGGACATCGGTGTCCAGATGACGCCGAATTCCTCAGCCGAGCGGGTCAGCGCGGCATCGTCCGCGCGGAACGGGACGTCGACGGCCAGGAAGAAGCCTCCGTCGGGTCTGTTCCAGCTGATGCCCAGCGCGGCCCGGTCATCGCTCGGGAAACACGCGTCGAGCTGCCGGAGCGTGGCCTGCATCGCCTCCCCGTAGTAGGCGGCCGTCTCAACGTTGAGTTCTGAGGTCCTGCCGCCGGCAGCGAGCAGCATCCCTCCCACCGCGGCCTGGCTCAGTGGAGAGGTGTTCACGGTGACCATGCTTTTGATGCGGGTGAGCTCGTCGGCCAGCAGACCGGTGTTTCCCGCACGGTCGACGACGGCCTGGTCCGCGACGGCGTAACCGACGCGTGCCCCGGGGAAGAGGGACTTGGAGAAGGAGCCCAACTGGACGACGTGCCGTCCTCGGTCGAGGGACTTGAGGCTCGGCAACTGTCGTCCGGGGCTGACCATCCGGTAAGGGCTGTCCTCCAGGAGGAGGATGTCCTCGCGGGCCGCGAGTTCGAGGAGTGCACGACGTTCTTCCAGGGGCATGGTCGTGCCTGAAGGGTTCGAGTGGTCGGGAACGACGTAGAAGGCACGGGGCCGGCGTCCCTGCGCCCGCTCGTCCCGGATCGCCGCTTCGAGATCGGCACAGCGGAAGCCGTCCTCCGCCTCTGCGACCGCGGTCATCTCGACGTCGAGCAGCCGGGCTACGCCGGTGATGCCCACGTAGCACGGACTGGCGGCCATCAGCACGTCATCGGGGCCGGACATGAGGGCACGCACCACCAGGAGCATCGCCTCCTGACAGCCCACCGTGACCACGATGGACTCGGGTGGCACGTCGATGTGCTCGTCCTGACGCAGGGAGTCGGCGATCAGCTCGCGGATCTGCCCACTGGTCGGTCCGTACTGGAACAGCGTTTCGCGGACCTGGGCGGGCGACTTCCCGTTCTCCTCCAAGTGCTTCAAGTAGCGACGGATGTGCTCGAACATCTGCTCGATGTCGAAGAATCCGGCGTAGGGGCGGCCCGGCGCGAAGGAGATGGCGTCCGGATAGCGCTGGGTGATTTCGTTGAGGAAGTTCATGGTGTCCAGGACCGGATCCGAGACGCTGGCGTGCAACTCCTCCTTCAGCAGTCCGGAGGAGTTCACCGCCCGGGGTGCCGCGAGCGGGGTACGCCGTTCGCTTCCGTAGGCCAGCTCGGGTCCGGCGTCGGCGACGAACCGCGTTCCCGTGAGCGCCATCACGTCGGCCAGTTCGTCGATGACGATGTCCAGGACCCCGGCCACTCCGTCCCGCTGCGCCACGGCCAGACCATGGAGGACGGGACGCCCCAGGAACACCGCGTCGGCCCCCAGAGCGAGCGAGGTCAGGACGTCGCTGCCGCGGCGAATGCCTCCGTCGAGGATGACGGGGCAGGCTCCGGCCACTTCGGAGGCGACTTCGGGCAGGGCCTCCAGGGTGGCTGGGGCCTGATCCAGTTGCCGCCCTCCGTGATTGGAGACGATGACGCCGTCCACCCCCGCCTCGATCGCCCTGCGTGCGTCGGCCGCCGAGAGGATGCCCTTGAGGAGGATCGGCAGGGGGCTGACGGAACGCAGCCATTCGACCACGGACCAGTCAAGTGCTGCATCGAACTCCGCGCGAGCGTGGCCGCTGGGCGAGGAGAAGTCGGCACCGGAGAGATTGGCCGGCGCGATCCCCGTCGGCAGTCGGAAGCCGTTGCGCACGTCGCGCAGCCGACGACCGAGGCGGGGGGCGTCCACGGTGACGACCAGCGCCTCGAAACCGGCCCGCTGTGCGCGGCCGATCAGTTCCCGGGTGGTGGCACGGTCGCGGAAGCAGTAGACCTGGAGCCAGAGCGGCGCGGTGGTCACGGCGGCGATGTCTTCGAAGGTCCGCCCCGCGAAGGTGCTCACCACGAGCGGGACCCCGGCCGCCCCGGCGGCCGAGGCCGTGGCGACCTCGCCCTCCGGGTGGGCCAGGGTGTGGTAGCCCATGGGCGCGACCGCGACCGGCGCCGCCCAGCCGCGGCCGAGGACACGGGTCCGGGTGTCCGGCTGGGCGACACCCGCGAGGACCCGCGGGCGCAGCCGGGCCTGATCAAACGCTTCCAGGTTCCGGGCCAGGGCTCGTTCCTCCCCGGCCCCTCCCTCCAGGAAGTCCCAGACCGCGGGATCCATGGCCGTCTGCGCCAAGCGGGCGTAGTCGGCCAGCGTGAGCGGGTCGGCCGCGGGGCCTTCGTGTCTCATTCGATGGCCAGCCGCTCTCGTTCCACCGCGTCGTAGAGGGCCCGGATGTTGGCGCTGCCGAATCCCCGGGACCCCTGCCGCTGTATCAGCTCGTAGAAGAGCGTGTTGCGCTCGTGCGGGGAGCGGCTGAAGAGCTGCAGGAGGTAACCCCATTCGTCGCGGTCGGCCAGCACTTGTGCGGAACGGAGCTCCGCGATCTCCTCACGCAGGCCCGACATGCGCTGTTGCAGCTTGTCGTAGTAGGCGTCAGGAGTGCTGAGGAACTGCACTCCCCTCTCCCGGAATTCATGGACCGCCGGGAGGATGGCGTCGACGAGGAACGCGAGGTGCTGAACCCCTGGAGCGCCGTTGCGCTCGAGGAAGCCGTTGAGCTGGCCGGGCCCCTTCGACAGGTCCGGCGCGACCAGAGTGAAGGTGACTCCGCCGGAAGGACTGCGCACGACGATCGAGTCCATCGCGTGCTCGCCGACGTCCACGTACTCGGAGGAGTACCGGGCCAGGCCGAAGGCGTCGTGGTAGAAGTCGGCGTACTGCTGGAGGGTGCCCCCTTCGAGGCAGATCGCCACGTGGTCCAGCAGCCGGACGGGGCCGGCCCGCCGGCCGGTCTCCTCCGGGACCTCGACCCAGTTGTGCCCCGGGGGCAGGCCGTTCGCCGAGTCGTCCGCCAGAGGGAGAAGGGTGTGCGAGACGCCGCCGAATCCGGAAACCGTGGGGATTCCCTGCTGGACACTGACCGTCCGGGCACCAGCCGCCACGGCCGCGGCGAACGTTTCACCGACGTCCTCACACGTCATGGCGATGTTCGCAATACCTTCCCCGTGGCATTCCAGGAATTTCCAGGTCGCCGTTCCCATGGTGATGAGCAGGCGTACGTCGCCCTGCTGGAGCATCACGGAACTTCTGTCGACCCCCACGGATTCCGCAGTGCGCGTAAAGCCCATCGAGGAGACGAAGTAGTCTGCTGCGGTCCTCTTGTCGTTCGTGTACAGCTCGACATACGCAACGTCTCGCACAGCCATGGAATTCCCCTTCTGTACGGCGGACAGTCCCTACGGTTCGGTTACCAGCGCCATTCCTGCTGGCCGTACAGATGACCCGCTTTGATGCCGCGATCCGCACACCAGGTCATGAACTCTTGGATCTGCTTGATCTGGTACGTGTCCTCGTTGTACGTGGTGGCCATGACGTGGCCCAGCCAGGGCTCCTCGCCCATGGCGTACACATAAGCCTCGCCGGCTCCGAGTTCGGTCATGATCGCGGCCGCCTGCTCGGCGTTCGAGCCCGAGAGCTTTCGCGACCTGCTCATCTTCTTCGTGACCGGCTTGGTCAGAAGCGCCTGGTAGAGCCAGGTCAGCGGTGCGCCATCACACTCCATGCCGAGGAAGGCGATGTCGGCCGTGCCCAGGTGCTGGCGGATGTAGCGGTAGAGCATCGGATCGATACCCGAGGAGTCCGCCCCGACGAAGGCCGAACGGCCGGCCAGTTCCACCCAGTACGTGGACTTGCTGCGGATGTCGAGGTCGCAGTGCTCGCCCAGGAAGGGAGTGGCCACCACCTTGCCGCCGGGGAAGGGGATCTCGTCGTAGTCGTCGGCTTCGATGACCGGGAATCCGAGTTTCCTCAGATAGAGGCCGATCGATGGGTCCTCCAGGTTGCCCCGGGACGAGCGGGGGACCACGATCGTCCCGATGCGGCCGCGCAGCTGCAGCAACGTCTCCAGCACGATGTGGTCCTGGTGACCATGAGTGATCAGCACCAGGTCGATGAAGTCGGGGAGGTCGTCGAGCGTGTACCGGTCCCCCATCGAGTTGTCCGCGCTGATGAACGGATCCGTGACCACGGCGCCTTGGGGCGTCTGGAGCACAAGGCACGCGTGCCCGAAGTAGCGGATTCTCCCGCCGTTCTCGATGTGCCGGTCCTCGGCCAGGCTGGGGGTCTCGCTCAGCAACCCGCTCAACTGCACGGCCTGGGCGTCGTTCAGCTCCAGCTCTTCCCGCAGCCGGTTCAGGGTCGTCGGCCGTACCCGGCTCTTGAAGAGCGCCTCCAGGCCCGGGTGGCGGAAGGGTATGGGCAGTTCCAGTACGTCTGGCGACGACAGCCGCGGGGTGCTCAGGATGAACGGACGCTCTGTGCCGGGCTCCAACGACAGCTGCACCGACTGCCTGTCCTCGGTGTACGCAGGGCTCTGGTAGACGAGCGGCTCGATGAACCGTACGGCTGCCTGGTTGTCGGTGTCGTAGGCCAGCTCCACCACACCGCCCAGCTCGGCGGGCAGCTTGGGATACAGCGGGGTGAGATCGAAGCCGGTCGCGTTGCTCCGCAGGATCTCCTGGCCCTGTGCGATCGCTTCGGCGAACCGCAGCATATCGGCCCGCTCCTGCTTGATCTGGTCGAGCAGTTCCCGCACTCGGTCGCTCTGCTCAGCGGGTATGTTGACGAAGAATCCGCCACGCAACTCCGGATTGTTACTGGCTTCGATATGCACCTGCGGCGACTGCAGATACGACTCCAGCATGGGCACCTGCAGGAACGTCAAATTCATCGCCGCCTGCACCGGTGCGACGGTGTGGAACCAGGCGTAGAACCGGTCCACCAACGGTTCGACTATTGCCCTCGACCGCAGAAACATCGGCACTTCGGACATCGACGTCCTACCTCCCCGGATAAACATGCAAGACATGATGCTCAAGGCGCCGATGGACATACACGCGCCGCAGTACAGGTTGCGCTCTTCACCAGCACTATGACGCGCCGCGGCCTCGTAGAACAAGACTTGCCGACCTTGAACAGCGGCCATGAGCGATCTTGACAACCCGGCGAGTGCCGCATCTTCCCCGTACGACAACGGCGCCGTTCAACTGCCGCATCACCGCAGTTGAACGGCGCCGAGGCCGCCACACGCCATTCCCCCATTTCATCGCCACCGGGGGAAATAGGGGTTCTGTCAGGCCTCGCTCCAGCCGTGCTTCTCACCGAACTTCAGCAACTCGTGGCGGATCTCGAGGAGCTGCGCCGCTGTCAGCCACGGGCCCGCCTTCAGCAGAACCTCGGTCACCTCGGAGGTGAACTCCTCCGAGGTGAGCACGTCACACATCGGTTCCTCCCCGCCCGCAGTCTTGCCGGGGTCCACCCGTTCCGCACCCGACGAGACCGGCGCCCCGTCCGCCGGTACCACGGGAGCCGGAACCACCGACGCCGGCGTCGGCGCGGCAGGGACCGCCGCCTCGTGTCCCGTTTGCGTCGAGTGCCGGACGGAGGACGCCTTCAGACCCCGGCCGCCGTCCTCGACCTCGAACTCCACCCTGAGACCGGGACGCACCTCGGTCTCCGGTATCAGCAGGTCGTTCACATGCAAGAACACATCCTCGCCGCCCGATTCAGGAGCGATGAAGCCATACCCCCGGGTACCGTCGAAACGAACCACACGCCCAGAAATCATGCCAACCCCTAACAACCTCGGGCCCTTTGCCCGAACAGCTTGCCGGATGGTAGGTGATCAGGGTGCGCGATGACATCCGAACCCACTTTCGAACCATCGCACTCGAACGGCGTCATCCTTGATCGTCACGGCCCTACATCGCCAGGATGACCTGGCCCGCAGGTTACCTCCCCGGTCTGATGCCGCCCCTCTCCCCGCGCCTTTAGATTCTGTCCATGACCACTACAGACAACGCCGATCAGGTTGTCGTGCGGCTCGACGGCGTCCGCAAGGAATTCGGGGAATCGATCGCACTCGACGGGGTGTCGCTGGAGATCCGCGCGGGTGAGGCGGTCGCGGTGATGGGACCGTCGGGCAGCGGCAAATCCACACTGCTCAACATGGTTGCCGGACTGGACCGCCCGACGTCCGGAAGGGTGGTGGTCCACGGCGAGGATCTCGAGGGCCTCGGAGAGAAGGAGCTGGCGCTCTTCCGGCGCCGCCGCATCGGCATGATCTTCCAGTTCTTCAACCTCCTCGACGACCTCCCCGCGCTGGACAACGTCGCACTCGCCGCGCAGCTGACAGGCACACCGGCCAAGGCGGCACGCAAGCGTGCGCTGGAGCTCCTGGGTGAGCTCGGTATCGCCGACCGCAAGGACATCTATCCGGCGGCGCTCAGCGGCGGCGAGCGCCAGCGGGTCGCCGTCGCCCGAGCCCTGATGAACCGTCCCGCGTTGCTGCTCGCCGACGAGCCGACGGGAGCCCTGGACAGCCGCTCCGGCGACCAGGTGATGGATCTGCTGATCGATCTCAACACCATCGGTCAGACCTTGCTCATGGTGACGCACGACGAACGCCTGGCGATGCGCTGTGCCAGCCGGGTGATCGAGTTCGCGGACGGCAGGATGGACAGTGAGCGCACCCTGGAGCGGCACGTATGACAGCCGTATGGCGGGCCGCACGCGCGGCCGTGGCACGGCGGCGGCTCCAGACCGTCGTCGTCGGTGTCGTCGTCCTCATGTCCACCACGTCGATCGTCGTAGCTCTGGCGCTGCTGGACTCCGCCTCCGCCCCCTTCGACAAGGCGTTCGCCGAACAGCGCGGCCCTCACGCCGTGGCCACGTACAACGCGGCCAAGGTCTCCGACGAACAGCTCACGGATGCGGCTCGCCAACCGGGGGTCGAAGAGGTCGCCGGCCCCTTCGGCCAGGCGGTCCTGGACATCCCCGAGGGCATCGCTCCCGGCACGGATGGCCCTCAGTCCGTGGTGGGCCGGGCGGAGCCGGGCGGACCCCTGGACCGGGTGGACCTGTGGAAGGGCCGTTGGGCCACCGCTCCCGGCGAGATCGTGCTGAACCTGTCCGCGCCCAGCCAGAGTCTGCTCCCCTTCGGTTCCGGCGGAAAGCTGTCCGCGCCTCTCGGCGGGAAGATCGAGATCCCCGGGCTGCCGACGCTCACGGTGGTGGGTTTCGCGCACAGTCTGAGCAATACGGCCGGCGCGTGGGTCACCCCCGAACAGATCGACGCCCTCCACCCGACGTCCACGCAGATGATGTACCGCTTCGCCGACTCCGCGACGGAGGCCGACCTGAGGGCCGCCATGGCCTCTGTGACGAAGGGCCTGTCGAAGGACTCACTCGTCGCCGCCCAGTCGTACCTCGTCATCAAGGACGACATCGCCGCGGGTCCGGGCGTGTACACACCGTTCCTGGTCGCCTTCGGCGGCCTCGGGCTGCTCGTGGCGGTGCTGATCGTCGCCAATGTGGTGAGCGGAGCGGTCATCTCCGGCGTCCGGCACATCGGGGTACTCAAATCCCTCGGTTTCACCCCGCACCAAGTGGTCGCGGTCTATCTCGTGATGGTCCTCACCCCGGCGGTCGTCGCCACCGTGTCGGGCACCGTCATCGGCTACCTCGCCGCACAGCCGCTGCTCAGCACGGCGTTCCGGGGAATGGGTCTCGGTGACATCGGCATCAGCCCGTGGGTGGTCATCACCGCTCTGCTGGGCATGCCCGCCGTCGTCGCTCTCGCCGCGCTCGTACCCGCATTGCGCGCGCACCGTCTTTCCCCGTCCGAGGCACTCCTCGCGGGCAGCGCTCCGCACACCGGCCGTGGCCTGCGCATCCAGCGTCGGCTCAGCGTCAGCCGGTTGCCGCGCTCCGCCAGCCTGGGCCTGGGGCTGCCCTTCGCTCGCCCCGGGCGAACAGGGCTGACGGTGGCGGCCGTCCTCCTCGGAGTGACCACCACCACCTTCGCGACGGGTCTGTCGACCACGGTGACGAAGTACGCCGATGCCACCTCCAGGGCCGGAGCCGTCCAGGTGACGGTGCAGCCGGGCACCGCGAAGTTCGGCATGACGGAGTCGAAGCTGAACACCGCCCAGACGGAGGCGAAGCTGCGGTCGCTTCCCGGCGCGGCACACGTGACCGCCCAGCTGGTCCTGCCGGTCTCCCTCACCGGATACACACAGGGCGTCAACGGCTATTTCTTCCGCGGCGACCACGTGACGCTCGGTTATCAGAACACCCTCGTGGAGGGACGCTGGCTGGAGAAGGCCGGCGAGATCGTCACCACCTCGGAGTTCCTGAACAAGCGGAAGCTGGAGGTGGGTGACAGCATCACCCTGGAGACGAGCGGCGGCAAGGCCCGCGCCGAAATCGTCGGCACGACCATGGCCGCCAACGACTCGGTGTTCTACGCGAACTGGCAGACGCTGAACCAGCTGGGGGCGACATACGACCCGCACGAGATCGAGTACCAGATCCAGCTCGCGCCCGGCACCGATGCCGCCGCCTACAGCTCCGCGGTCAAGGCAGCCGATCCAGGGCTCTACCCGAGGGATCCGTCCACCGACGGCGGCTCGTTCCAGGTGACCATGGTCAGCTTCTCCACCGTGCTGGCCCTGATGCTCGCGACGGTCGCGGCACTCGGAGTCTTCAACACCGTCGTCCTCAACACCCGCGAGCGCCGTCGCGACCTGGGCATGCTGAAGTCGATCGGCATGACACCACGTCAGGTCACCGTCATGATGCTGACGTCCATGGCCGCTCTCGGCGTGATCGGCGGGCTGATCGGTCTCCCCCTGGGAGTGATCGCGCACAGCCAGATTCTTCCGATGGTGACCGATGCGGCACGGGTCGACATCCCCGATGCCCTGCTCGACGTCTGGCACGCACCAGGACTGGTGCTGCTGGCCCTGACCGGCGTGGTGATCGCCATGCTGGGCGCTCTGATCCCGGCGAGGTCGGCGGGGCGGCTCACGATCGCGGAGGTGCTGCGCAGCGAGTGACCGCCGGCGGGCGACGGCCGCGCTCCGCGGCCCCTCCGAAGCACGGCCCCCTGGAAGCCGACGACGTCCGCGTTGTCGGCTTCCGCGTTTCCGGCGTGTGCACGGTGGGGCTCAACAAACGTTCCACCAGGAGAAGTCACCGTGCGAGGATGACGCGGCCAGAACGCCGTCGAGCCTCGTCCGGACCTCCGGCCCCTCCAGCGCCCTCGTCTTCCGCGCACGCCCAGCAGACCCTCGCGTCCTTGCCCCAAAGGGGAGCCCCCATGGAGAACGCATCGACACCGCCTCCCGCCGTGGACCAATCCGCCGCCGACGCCACCGGGACGCCCCGGCTCACCAGCGCCGACGTGCACCGCGCCGAGCGGCGGCTGACCGGGCGGCTCTGGCGAACGCCCGTGATCCGCAGCGACCAACTGGACGCGCTGGTGGGCGCGAGACTGTGGCTGAAGGCGGAGAACCTGCAGCGGAGCGGGTCCTTCAAGGTCCGCGGCGCGCTGCTGGCCGTCGAGCAGCTGACCGCCTCGGGCAGTCATGGAGTGATCGCGCAGAGCACCGGCAACCACGCCATCGCCGTCGCCCTGGCCGCCCGTGAGTACAAGCTGCCTTCCGTGGCGGTGCTGCCGTCCGACGCCGCCCCGGGCAAGATCCGGCGCGTCCGGGACGCCGGCGCCGAAGTGGTGCTCGCCGGCACGCTTCTCGCCGATCGGGTGGCCAAGGTGGAGGAACTGCGCCAACTGTACGGTTACGACGTGGTCGATCCGTACCAGAACCCCCACGTGGTCGCCGGACAGGGAACTGCCACGGCCGAGCTGATCAGCCAAGTGGCCGCCGACGGAGGCCGGCTGGACGCCGTGGTCGTACCCATCGGCGGCGGCAGCGCGATCGCGGGCGCCAGCCTGGCCGCGGACGGTCACGGACTGGCCGTGGTCGGAGCCGAGCCGGAGGCCGTGCCCGCGTTCACGGCCGCGCTTCGTGCCCGGGAGCCGGTGACGGTGCCCGCGCACCACACGATCGCCGACGGCCTCCGCCCCGATCGCATCGGCGGCCTTCCCTTCGCGCTGGCTCATCGGGCCGTCGACACGGTCATCACGGTGTCGGAGTCAGCCATCGGCCACGCACTGCGGACCGCTCTTCTCGACGCCCGGCTGCTCATCGAGCCCGCCGCCGCCACCGCGCTCGCCGCCGCCCTGGAGTACGCGTCGGGCCCCGTCTCGGACGTCGGTGTGCTGCTCAGCGGCGGAAACGTCGATCCGAGCCTCGTCCGCTCGATCATGGCGGGGCGCGGCGGCCGCGGTCAGTAGACC